>DXEV01000017.1 GCA_019114785.1 Candidatus Anaerobiospirillum pullistercoris
AAGGGGTTTTCTCATCTTGGTAAGGAGTAGGGGGTGAGGGTCTAAAGGGCAAAATGGCCGCAAAGCTAGATGGCAAGCGGCTTGGCGCTGTTTTTAATCTGTTTTTGCGCGTACCTTGTTAGTTGATAGCAATTTGCATTGCAGTAGGGGTGGAATATTGTTTTTTATTTTGGCGCGGACAATAATAGCCACGTCGATTTGATGTGAGCCGCCAATCGCTGGGGATTCCCTTGTGATTGCGGTTTAGGGTGCGATCAGATTTTCGTTTACTTATTTCTGGTGCAGCGCTCAACTTAGTTTTCTGTTTGTTCTCACTTTGGAGATTTTCTATGAGAGCTGAATGGCGTGGTTTTAAGGGTACCCACTGGGTTGATGAGATTGATGTGCGCGACTTCGTGCAAAACAACTACACCCAGTACAACGGTGATGAGTCCTTCTTAGCTCCAGCCACTGAAAACACCGACAAGCTCTGGGGCATCCTGCAAGACCTGCAGAAGCAAGAGCGCGCCAAGGGCGGTGTGCTCGACATGGAGACCGAAGTTGTCTCTGGTATCAATGCCTATGGCCCAGCTTACATCGCTGAGGGCACCAAGGACTTAGAGAAGGTTGTTGGCTTACAGACCGACAAGCCTTTAAAGCGTGCTTTCATGCCATACGGTGGCATCAGAATGGCTCAAGAGGCCTGCACCACCTACGGCTATACTCCAAATCCAAAGTTTGAGCAGATCTTCAACGAGTACCGCAAGACCCACAATCAGGCTGTGTTCGATGCTTACACCCCTGAGATGCGTTTAGCTCGTAAGAACAAGATCATCACCGGTTTACCAGATACCTATGGCCGTGGCCGTATCGTTGGCGACTACCGTCGTGTGGCCCTGTATGGTATCGATTTCTTAGTTGCTAAGAAGAAGGAAGACTTAGCCAACTGCGGTTGCGGTGTCATGACCGATGACATCATCCGTCAGCGTGAAGAGATTTCTGAGCAGATCCGTGCTTTAGGCCAGATCAAGGAAATGGCTGCTTCTTACGGCTACGACATTTCCAAGCCAGCCACCAACGCTCGTGAGGCCTTCCAGTGGTTATACTTTGGCTACTTAGCTGCCATCAAGACCCAGAACGGTGCTGCTATGTCCGTGGGTCGTATCTCCACCTTCTTAGACATCTACATTCAGCGTGACTTAGAAGAGGGCAAGTTAACTGAGTCTGAGGCTCAGGAGTTAGTTGACCACATCGTGATGAAGTTCCGTATGGTCAAGTTTGCTCGTATTCCATCCTACAATCAGTTATTCTCCGGCGACCCAGTGTGGGCTACCTTAGAGATGGCTGGTATTGGTATGGACGGCCGCTCCATGGTTACTAAGAACGACTTCCGTTTCTTACACACCTTAGAGAACATGGGCCCATCCCCAGAGCCTAACTTAACTGTGCTCTACACCAAGGCTTTACCAAAGGGCTTCCGCGATTACGCTGCTAAGATCTCCATCGTTACCTCTTCCGTGCAGTATGAGAATGACGATGTGATGCGTCCAATTTGGGGCGATGATTACTCCATCTGCTGCTGCGTGTCCGCTACCGAGACCGGTAAGGAAATGCAGTTCTTCGGTGCCCGCGCTAACTTAGCTAAGTGCATGCTGTACGCAATCAACGGTGGTGTGGACGAGAAGAGCTTAATGCAGGTTGGCCCACAATACCGTCCAATCACCTCTGAGTACCTTGATTTTGATGAGGTGATGCAGCGCTTTGACGTGATGATGGATTGGCTCGCTGGCTTATACGTCAACGTACTGAACCTGATCCACTACATGCACGACAAGTACTTCTACGAGGCTGCTGAGATGGCCTTAATCGATACCGATGTACGTCGTACCTTCGCTACCGGTATCGCAGGCTTCTCTCACGTGGTCGACTCCTTAAGCGCCATCAAGTACGCTAAGGTTAAGACCATCCGTAACGAGCAGGGTGTGGTTGTTGATTACGAGACCGAGGGTGACTTCCCACGTTATGGTAACGACGATGACCGTGCTGACGAGATCGCTGTGTGGTTACTCAAGACCTTCTTAAACAAGATCAAGAAGCACCACACCTATCGTGAGTCTGAGCCAACCACTTCGATCTTAACCATTACCTCGAATGTGGTTTACGGTAAGGCTACCGGTTCTTTACCTGATGGCCGTAAGGCTGGTGAGCCATTAAGCCCAGGTGCTAACCCATCCTACGGTGCTGAGAAGAGCGGCTTATTAGCCTCCCTGAACTCTGTGGCTAAGCTCCCATACGAGTATGCCTTAGACGGTATTTCCAATACCCAGACCATTTCGCCAGATGCCTTAGGTCACGACTTAGGCGAGCGCACTCAGAAGTTAGTCCAAGTGATGGACGGCTACTTCGAGCGCGGTGCTCACCACCTCAACGTCAATGTCTTCGGTACTGAGAAGTTAATTGACGCTATGGAGCACCCAGAGAAGCCAGAGTACGCAAACTTCACCATCCGTGTGTCTGGCTACGCTGTTAAGTTCATCGACTTAACCCGCGAGCAGCAGTTAGACGTGATCGCCCGTACCTGCCACAAGAGCATGTAATTTGGCTCGGTAAAACGATCTCCAAAATAGCGAGGGCAGGCAACTGCCCTCCACCAGAGGGGCCCTTAGGGGCCTCTTTGTTTATATGGTACTTGAGTTTGCTTTATTCTGAGTGTTGGCTGTATAGTGACGCTAGTTGCAGAGAGGATTAACGACTCGCTGTAAATACCGTATAAGCTTTTTGGTATGGACACGAAAATTGTTTTAATGCTCTGCTAAACCAACGTTATGAGCTCGCTAGTGAGATTTAGTGGAGATTAATAATGCTTCCATTATTTGCTGGTATTACTGATAAAAAGCAAACTGTTAGTGCTAATTCATCTTCATGGCGAATGTTGGAGGCGTTTGCTGGAAGTGGCCTTGTTGCTTATGGGCTAAAGGGGATGTTTGACTCTGTTTGGGCTAATGACATCAGTGAGCGCAAAGCTGCGATTTATGCAGCCAATATAGGTGATAAAGATTTTGTCCTAGATGATATTAAAAATATCAAAGGATATGAATTACCTTTTGCTCATTTGTCGTGGGCTAGCTTTCCTTGTCAAGATGTATCTTTAGCTGGGGCAATAGGTGGAATCTATGCTGCAAGAAGTGGTCTTGTTTGGGAGTGGTTGCGTGTATTAGACGAGATGCCAGATAAGCCTAAAATTCTTCTACTTGAGAATGTATCTGGTTTGCTGACCAGCAATAATGGTAATAATTATCGCGCTTTACATTTTGCTCTTGTAGAACGTGGTTATCGTTGTGGTGCTATTGTAATAAATGCTTCCTTATTCGTGCCACAATCTCGTCAGAGAGTTTTTGTTATTGCTGTACAAGAAAATTGTCAGATACCAGAAGAATTAGTTGGGCAGGGGCCATGTTGGCTGCATAGCAAAGCTGCAACTAAATTAGGACAAGAGTTACCTAATTGGATTTGGTGGTATACAGATAAACCTCCTGTACGCAAAATATCTTTACAAGATATTTTGGAGAACGATATTCCTTTTGATAAGGGTGATGTTTTACATTTAATTCCAGAAAACCATCAAATTAAATTAAGATCTTTTGATTTAATTTATGCTACAGGATATCGTCGTACTAGGAAAGGAGAGCAAAAATTAGAGTTAAGATTTGACGGTATAGCTGGATGCCTACGCACACCTGAAGGTGGAAGTAGCAAACAATATTTGGTGGTTAAGAAAAACGGGCAAATTCATGCTCGGCTGATAACTGTGAGAGAGGCAGCTAGATTGATGGGAGCTCCTGATTCTTTTCAGTTACCTGGCAGCGTTAATGACGGCTATAAAGCAATGGGAGATGCTGTAGCTGTTCCAGTAGTTCGCTTTTTAGGTGAACATTTTTTAACACGTATAGCTGAGTCTGTATATTATGATTAAATTAGAAGAGCGACTGAAAGAATTTTAGTGCATTAATAATATTTTATCTAAAGGCCCATTATCTTTAGTTATGCAATTTACTCGCATGGTTAGAGATAGAGAATTTCCATTAGATTACAATGACTTTCAAACCAGTAGTAAAGGTCAAGTGGCTGGATTAAGTGGTTCTAATCTAAAGAAAATTCTCAAAGAACATGGTATCACTCAGCAATTATCATCAGAGGGTGGCCGTACTAGCAGAGGCAGTATGGGACTGATGATTAAGTATGTGAACTTTCTTAATTCTTGGCGCAAAGAAGAAGAAATTGATTTTGATGCTGTGGAAGCATATTGGGCAGAGCAGGTTAGAGCGTATTTTAGAAATAAACCTTTTATTTTAAGTGCTGATAAGTCAAAAACAATTGGCGCTAGTTTTGATGATTTGTTTGAGCAAGCAAAGAAACGCCAGAAGCAAAATAATGGAACTCAATATCTTGGCATTATGTTACAGCATCTTGTTGCTGCTAAGTTGTGTTCCATTTTGCCAAAATGATCTTTTGAGTTTTATGGTGCTTCTGTAGCAGATAGCCCAACTAACCGTACTGGTGATTTTGTTATTAACAATACGGCTATTCATTGTACAACGATGCCAAGCTCTCAATTAATTGAGAAGTGTAATGATAATCTTAGAGCTGGTTTGCACCCTGTAATTATAACAATTTCCGAGCGTGTTCATACTGCTTTTAATTTAGCAGAAGATGCTGATATTGCGGAACGTGTAGAGGTGTTAGATATTAGACAATTATTGTCTGCTAATATCTATGAACAAAGCTTGTTTGATGACGGTAAACGTAATTTAATTTTGTCTGAGTTAGTGTCATGTTATAACGACATTGTGTTACAAACAGAAATGGATCCAAGTTTACGTATAGAGTTTGATGCTAAGTGATAGTGCATGTCACTGGTATATCTCCATAACGATTTTAGTAAGTTGTTGATTTGAGACTGCTTTTTATGACTACAGCTTTTGTGCACTCTTTTGAAACCTTTGGCTCGGTGGATGGCCCTGGCATCCGTTTCGTTGTTTTCCTGCAAGGCTGTAAGATGCGCTGCCTCTATTGCCACAACCCTGATACGTGGAAGCAGAATGTGGGCGACGAGTTCACCGTCGAGCAGATCCTCAATCGTGCTCTGCGCTATCGCACCTATTGGGGTGAGGACGGTGGTATCACCTGCTCCGGTGGTGAGCCTTTGCTGCAAATGGACTTCATGATTGAGTTCTTTAAGGCTTTAAAGGCTGAGGGTATTCACACCACTATCGACACCGCAGCTGGCCCTTTCACCCGTGAGGAGCCTTTCTTCTCTAAGTTTAAGGAGCTCATGGAGTACACCGATCTGGTAATGCTGGATCTCAAGCATATCGACAATGATAAGCACATTGCCCTGACTCATGTGCCAAATACCAATATCTTAGATTGCGCTCGCTTCTTGGATGAGATCGGCAAAGATGTGTGGATCCGTCATGTGTTAGTGCCAGGTTACACCGATAATGACGCTGATTTAGAAAAGCTGCATGAGTTTGTGGCCACGTTGAATAACGTGAAGCGCGTTGAGGTGTTGCCTTACCACAGCTTTGGTGCTTTCAAGTGGGATGAAATGGGCATTCCTTATAAGCTTAAGGAAGTGGATGCCCCAAGCATTGAGAGCGTGGATCACGCCAAAAAGATCCTGCACGTGCAGTCTTTTGCCGAATACGAAGCTGCCCAGCACAAATAGGGCTATAGCCCATAGGCACCCCATCACACCAAGCCCAGCGGCGGCTGCCGATACGGCAGCGGCGGCTGTACCCGTATGCGCAGCTGGTTGTTCACAGGTGCTTTTCGGGCTCCTTTTGCCGATTTTTCTCTAAACTTTGACTAAACCAATCTTAATTAGTTACCACATTTTCATCTGTGGTAGTTTTACTCAGGGAGCTCTATCCTTAATGTGGGTGGAGCTCCCTGCGTCTTTTTAGAAGCTCATGCAAAGCTAGACTGGTTTGAGCGCAGGGAAAAGGAGAATGGCATCATGGCAGCTGTTCCGTCTTATAAGTTAACAAATGTAGTGTCATATCCGTGCATTGGTCTGGGCACCTATGCCATTACGGGCCGGTCTTGTGTGCAGTCAGTAGCTACTGCTATCGATCTGGGCTATCGTTTGATCGATACGGCATCTTTCTACCACAACGAAGCTGAGGTGGGAGAGGGCGTGCGGCAATCCAGCGTGCCGCGTGAGCAAGTTTTTGTGGCCACCAAGCTCTACCCAAACCAGTTTGGCCATGCAGCGCGAGCCATTGATGAAGCGCTGCGCAAGCTCGATCTCGATTATGTGGACATGATGCTGTTGCATCATCCTGCTGGTAACGATGTGCAAGCTTATAGGGCTATTGAAGACGCTATTCAGGCCGGAAAGATACGCTTTGCGGGCATCTCCTGTTATTACCAAGAGGAATTGACTCGCTTTTTGCCGCAGATCAGCGTTAAGCCATTGCTGGTGCAGAACGAAGTCCATCCTTTTTACCAAGACACAGCAGTGGTGGACTTTATCCAAAAGCAGGGACTGCTGGTGCAGAGCTGGTATCCATTAGGAGGGCGGGGCTATACACAAGAGCTCTTTGGCCATAAGACCATTAAAGATATTGCGGCAGGACATCATAAGACTCCGGCGCAAGTGATTTTGCGCTGGCACGTGGAGCGAGGAATTTGCCCAATTCCAGGCTCACATTCAGTGCAGCATCTTAAGGAAAATCTCGAGATCTTCGACTTCAAGTTAAGCCCAGAGGAGATGCAGGTTATAGCGCGTTTAGAGCGGCACGACAAGCACGATTGGTATTAGGCGTGATCTGCACGCGGCGCTGCTGCGTTGTGCATACAGCACTGCGCTCTAGGCAGCGCGCTGCCAGTGGCGCAGGCATGCAGTAAACTGCATGCGGCGCAGGACGGGGCTAGGGGCGCTAAGCCCCTTGAGCTTATTCGGCGTTGCCGTCTCCATAGTCGTCTTCGCCTAAGAAGATTGAACTATCATCATCTCGACTATCGCCGCTGGCACGTGAGGTGAAGTCGTTGTCATCGTCAAAGTAAGAGTCATATGCGCCATTGTTCTTGGTAATAGACGCAGCGATCTTTTCGGCCTCGGTATCCGAAAAATCGAGGTTTAACGCATTGCTCTGGGCGCGATTACGACCTTTGGTTTGCTCTAAAGCGCCAGCTAAGGCGTTTTTACGCAGGTGGCCACGACGACGCATGGAGTGATTGGCACGATCGCCACTGGTGGCATCACCAGCGCCGTTGAGGCTGGATTTATCCAGAGGATCTTGGCCCACTAAAGCACGAATAGCGGCAGCGGCATCACGTGCAATTGCCAGTGCTTCAGCGGCGGTGGCATTTTCGCCATCGGTCGTGATCTTGCTATGCGCGGCATTTGCAGTTGCTGTGGAAGCTTTGGTAGATTTGGCTTTTTTACCACCGGCCGCGACAGCAGCGGCGGCAGCCTTTTCCTTTTCTTTTTCTTGCTGAGCTTTTCTCTTCGCAAAAGAGCCATCTGCCTTACTGTCGTCATCCTGCTCTGTGCCTTTAATGACGGCTCCGTAAGGGGAGCAGTTGATCACACTGATGCCTTTGAGCGCAGCGATCTTCTTTTCCAAGTGGAGGCGGGCACCAGTGAGTGTGTGTAGCGCACGACGCATATGGCCATCGTTGCACAGCACGTTATCCAGCTCTGGGTTGCGTCCTGAAAGCACCTTATCGTCATCAGCCTCAAAGCAAGCATGGAAAGACTCAAGACGTGGAGTGGTGTCCATACCAAAGAGATAGATCTTTTGGGCCCCTTGATGTACAGCCAGATCAAACATGAGGCTCGAGCAAGAGCCCGTGATATCCATATTCACTAAGGCATTAGGCTCCATTGCGATCTCGCGGCGCTGCATGTCTTTGGTGTAGAGGATGTACTTTTTGCCAGGGAATAGGGCAGGGAGCAGCAAGTGGGTCTTAGAGGTAAAGATCAGGGTGCTCTTAGTGTAAAGACTGGTGTTAACGAAAAACCGTGGGCCACTGCCTAAACCACCAAAGCGATTGGCATCATCACGCTCACCGGCATTGAGATAGAGTCCGATATCAGCAGCAACCACAATGTCAGGCGAGATCTTCATTTGCTCTAAAGCCGGAAGAGCCGAGTCACAAGCAATAAGACGTACTCCGGCCTTGTGCAGCTCCTTTATACGGTTTTGCTTATCGACAATGGATGGCCCCGAGAAGATCAAGGCAATACTCTCACAGTGGCTAAAGGTGTCGTTTTTAAGCTGCGGTGCGATCTTGGTAAAAGGGAAATTATATTGAGCCAAGAGCGTGTTGAGGTTGCGTCTCCGTTTAGCACTTAAGAGCTTGTTGTAATTGCGCTCCAAAGAAAAGAGCAGACGCTGCTTTAAGTTAGAGTTGATCTCTGGGGTCAGCTGCACTTCAGCTGGGATCACGAGCGCATTAGGGAGAATAGGGGTATTGTCGTTGCCTAAGAAGAGGTGAGTGTGGCTATTGGCCAAACGTTTGCCCATATCAGGCTCAAGGCACAGCATGATGGCAGTGATCTCGGGATTGAGTAGCACTACATTGATCTCAACCCCTGGATAAAACGAATGGATGTACTCCACCAAATGGGCCGCAGCTACACCATAGAGCGTCACGGTTAAAGGTGGCTCTTGATCGCGGAAAGCTGCATCGGCGGCACAATAAATATTAAGCTTTTGCGCAAATTGAGGCAGATTGCTGGTGTCAACGCGCTTTGGCTGTGGGAGCGAGGCGAGAGTGGATAGGTGCTGAGCGTTTTCTTGGCATTGCTCCAAGATCTGGGCTTGAGTTTGCTCGCGGCTAGCTTGGCGCTTTGGGTAGAGCTTAAACTCAACCTCATTCATGTATTTTTGTTCAAGGCTGTCGCCTTGATAAAGCTGTGGCAGTGGGATCCGACTGCACAGGGCACGGCACTCGTATTCCTGCTGATGGCGTGAGTACATTTGGATTTGGTTAATGCTAATGGCACGCCCTAGGCCCTCAACCACTTCGTAGTTATAGTTAGAGCTGGAATAGAGACATTGGGCAAGGCGGTTGAGCAAGCGATGGTCATGAAAAGGCAGCAGCATTTCCAAGTTATTTTTAAAGGTTGTCAGCTCCGCTGCGGTCATTTTGATCGCCATGATCTTTCCCCTTGCTTGATTTTGGTGATGCACTAGGCCGTAGTCCTGTGACATGACTATGCCTGTCACAGGTCTGTCAGACAGACTCTGTCTAGTCAGACAGAATTGTTGTCAGACAGCTCCGGTAGCCCTTCAAGAGCTCTTAAGAGCCCTTAAGAGCCCTTAAGGCCAGTGCGTTTAAAATTCTGGGGCCAGTTTGCCCCAATGCCCAATGAATTGGTGTTTAGCAGCGAAAATAGGCAGAGAGCTGGCGTTGCAACTCTTGTAGAGCCCATTAATGCCCATGGTAAACATTGCTCATATTAGCACAGGCCATGATTCTAGAGGCAGAGCGACAAGAGCTCGGTGGTCATACAGCCTAGAGCAATTGCGCAAAGCTGAGGTCATTAGGCTATAATGGCCTTATATGCTGTAGTTTGCCCTTTGCTTTTAGGTAGCATTGCAGCTTTGAAATGTTCTTAGATCGTTGGATCTAAGAGGCGTTCTAATCTTTTCGGTTTCTGTCCTCACAACTCTACCCCCGAACCCACTTGCTCTTGAGGGGTGCAGCTGTGTGCCGCCCCACCTCTGTGCGTAAAGGATGTCCTATGCTGAAGTTTTGGCTGTATGTCATTGTTTTAGTGCTTTTGTGTGTTCTGGGTTTAACCGTTGGCTCTGCAAATGAGACCATGGTGACTTTTGACTTCCTCGTCGTGAAGATGCAATTGTCTTTAGGCATGGTGATGGTTGCAGGTATTGTGCTTGGCGTGCTCATTGGCCTGTATATTTCGCTGTTATTTAGCTTCAAGATGTGGTCTAAGGCCAGTGGTGCTAAGTCTGAGGCTCGTGAGTTACAGCGTCAGGTGAACCAGCTCAATGCCCAAATTTCCAGCTCTGAGGGTGCTGCTAAGACTGGTGCCTAAGGGCAAAGGTAATAATATTTTTCCGTCCAAGCCGCGTGCTCCACTGAGAGTTCGCGGCTTTGTGCGCTCAAAAGCCCTCAGCGCGGGCTTGCAAGGCAGCGCCTGCTGCCAGCGCAGTGTCGCTGCGTAGCGAAGCGCAGCACAGCGTCGCTGCGTAGCGCAACGCAGTGCCGCTGAGGTAGGACGGAGTGTTTTTTGAGCGACTGAGGTGCAGCATGTTTGAGCTTCTCTTTTTGCTGTTACCGTTGGCAGCGGCTTACGGTTTTTATATGGGACGCAATTCCTATAAAGACACGCACGCCCGTTCAAAAACTGAACAAACTAACAAATACCTCCATGGTGTCGATTTCCTGCTCAATAACGACAAAGAAAAAGCCATGGACGAGTTCATTGCCTATTTGGACTCGGAGCATCCTTCCTTTGAATCTACTTTAGCCTTAGGCAATCTCTTTCGTCAGCGAGGCGAAGTCGATCGCGCCATCTCTCTGCATACCACCTTAGCTCACAACGAACATTTAGAGCCTTATGAGTGCGAGTTAGCGCAAATTGAGCTGGCTTGTGACTTTATGAGTGCTGGTCTCTTAGATCGAGCCGAAGAGCTGTTGCAGTTTATTGTGGAGATCCCAAGACAGCGACCTGCCGCAGCTAAGCTTTTAGTGAAGCTCTATGAGCAAGAGCGTGATTTTTCTCGTGCCATTGCGGTGGGCTTAGAGCATAAAGACATCTTGGGAGCAGATAACCTCTTAAGGCTCTCGCATTATTACTGCGAGCTCTGCCAGCAAGCTCTAGTGACCTCCAATTTTAAAGAAGCCAAAAGCCATCTCAGTGCTGCTTTAAACCTGCATCCCTCTTCGGTGCGAGTACGTCTGTTACAAGCTGAAGTGTTGTTAAAAGAGCTCCAAGAAAACCCTGCCTCGCTGTCTGCATCTGCCATTGCTGAGGCTAGTGCCGCTTCAGAGGCTTTAAAAAATCATCAAGGTGCCAACACTACTGCTATGGCTATGACCGCCGCAGCGGCCGCCAGTACGGTCAATGCTTTAGCAATGCCGCCAAAAGTATTGCGTCAGTTGCTGAAGCTGGTTTCTGAGATCGCTACTCTAGATCCCAGTACTGGCATCTTTTGTCTGGAGATCTTAAAGCGCTGCTTTGTGAATAAGGCCGATCCGCGCTATCGCGAGGCACTGTCGGAGCTGGTGACCAAAACCCATTCGGCAGCTGCGACCGTCGAGCTTTGTCTTAATGTGGCGCAAAACAGCTCACGCGATGATGCTGAATTTATGTTGCTCAATGCCATTAAAGAGCGTCCCAATATCAAACTGTTTTCGACTTATATGGGCATGCGTGCGCAAGACCTGCATCATGAGCATGAGAGCGAGGTCATTTTGCAGTTAAAGAGTATCGTGGATGCGCAGATTGCGCGTACCAATCATTACCACTGTAGCCACTGTGGTTTTGATTCCTCCATGATGTTCTGGCAGTGCCCATCATGCCGTAGCTGGGATTCCATTCGTCCACAGCAGTCGCTGGACAGCGACTAAGTGCTGCAGCCATCTATGACACTTTTTTCTGGGGTGGAAACCCTGAGAACGGGATGTTTTGCACTGTTTTGGGGTGTGTATTCGTATTATTTTGTGTTTGTAGCTATTTTGGTGCGTATGTCCGAGACGGCATGCTATAGCGTTTTTTGCCCTGTAATTGCTGGCCCTAATGAAATTCGTTAATTTTTTGCCAAAGTGAATGGCTGAATTTAGGGCAAAAAAATGGGAAAATAATGAAGATTCATGTGCGATCTTGTGCTAGATGCAAAGTGCAAAAATGATGAGGCTTTGTGTTGGCCTTGCGTGCTGTTGTGGTTTTAGGTGAGAGGAAAAAGAGAGCATGTTTGATCCTAAAGTGATCGTGGCCTTAGATTACGACAACGATGCTGCCGCTTTGGACTTCGTGTCACGTATTGATCCAAGTAGCTGCAATCTCAAAGTCGGTAAAGAGCTGTTCACGGTTGCAGGCCCTCAGTTTGTCTCCAAGCTGGTGGCTTTAAACTTTAGAGTCTTCTTAGATCTCAAGTTCCATGATATCCCTAACACAACGGCCAAGGCAGTGCGTGCTGCTGCATCTTTAGGTGTCTGGATGGTGAATGTGCACGCCTCCGGAGGCCGTGTCATGATGGAGCATACTGTCGAAGAGCTCGATAAGATGCCTTCGACGCTGCCACGTCCACTGCTGATCGGTGTTACCGTGCTGACCTCTATGGATGAGGCTCAGTTACGTGAAGTTGGCGTGCCACGTACTCCACAGGAGCAGGTTTTACGCTTGGCTAAGTTAGCCAAAGAGTCTGGTTTAAATGGCGTGGTGTCTTCGGCTTTAGAGGCCAGCATGATCAAAAAAGAGCTGGGTTCAAACTTTGTGACTGTTACCCCTGGTATTCGTCCAAGTGGCTCTGATCTTGGTGATCAAAAGCGCGTGATGACCCCAGCTGCTGCGATTGCTGCTGGTTCTGATTATTTGGTCATTGGCCGTCCTATTACCCGTGCCCCTGATCCAAGTGCAGTGTTAAAGAGCATCAACCACGAGATCTATCAGGCGCTGGCTCAAAAGCACGAGCAAGTCTCCGTCTAAACAGAGCAGAGACAAAGCTGCGCCGAGTGCAGAGTAGCAGTACTCTGCACTTAAAGATTACGGATAGGCCATATTAGTCAGTATTGCAGGCTCCGAAGAGCCTCAAAGCTAGATCAGCTGACTACTAGGAAAGGCAGGGCTGCTTAAACGCTTTGCCAGTAGGCCATAAGTTTCGTGCCAATAGGCAAAACAGCCTGTAACAGGACAGAGATATTAAGGTCTTGAGGCTGACGGGTTCCTGTTTCTTGCTGCTATATGTGTTCGTTAGCACCTCTGTAGCAGGTGAGAGCAGGAAGTAGAGTAACGATTAAGAGGCTAAAGAGCATGTCTATAGCTGAGACCCCTCACCTGATGCGCGAGGAACGCATGGGGATGCGTAGTGTCTGTGCTTTTTCGCATCTTACCTCCTTGCCAGGCGTAGCTCTCTATCGGGTTGATACGCAGAAAGTACGATTAGATCGCTATGCTGCCCAATTACTCGGTATCAGTGAAGAAGCTTGTACCTTGAGCGCGCATGAGCTCTTGCGTACCTTGGGGTTACATATAGCCAAGCTCTTTTTGGCTAGTATGCGTCAGCTCCACGACGGTAGACCGCCGCTCAATTCTATTGTGGACGGACAGTCCGCTAATAACACTAATCTGCGCTTTACTATCCCCCAAGGTGAGTATAAAGGCACGGTGCTCTATGTGCGCATGTCAGCCTTTTACGACGGCCCACAACAGCTGGCAGGTGTAATGTTTAACCTGTCCCGTCTGTTGCCTAATCGCCTTGCTCTGATCCCTGAGATGTTGTCGCTTAGTTCCAAGTTTAATTGGATGATTAAAGACAATATCTTGATCATGCACTCTAATTATTACCAGCGCTTAGGTTATGTGCGTCAAGCCCAGCATCTGGTGTTCGATTTTGATGCTTGGGAGCGCTACTTAGTGCATCCTCAGGATCGGCATATTAGGGAGCTACTTAAGCCTTTGCTGACCAGCAAGCAATATGGCGATAAGTTTGATATCTGCTTCCGTACCCGCAAGCTTGAGGGCAATTATATTTGGACACGCAGTGTTGGTACTGTGATTGCGCGTGATGCCGAAGGTAATGCTCTACGTGTGATTGGCCATAACAGCTATATCAACGAGGTGACGGATAATTTTGAGCGTCTGCGCACCCGTGTTTACACCGATGTGCTGACAGGCTTAAAGAACCGCACTTACTTTAGTGAGCACTTAGCAGATTTCTTAAGTCCACAGCTACAGCCTCTGGGTATTTTCTTTTTTGATGCCACCGCTTTAAAGCTGTACAACGACTATCTGGGACATGTCAGCGGAGATAAGCTGCTTTTCTCTATTGCCAGCTTGCTGCAAGATTGTTTTGGCCCTGATAAGGAGCTGATCCGCATTAGTGGCGATGAGCTCATTGCGATCATGCCTCATTGCTGTCAGAAAAAATTGCAGCAAATGGATCAGACTATTGAGCAGGCTTTAGCACAACGTAATAGCAAAGCGCCATTGCGTATGCCAGTGTTCTTTAGTCACGGTAGTGTGTGCCTTGATCTCAATAGCACCCTGTATTACGAGCAATTCTGGCAAAGCCTGCCACCATCATTACAGCAGGCTTTTGGTCATGATGGCATGAGTCAGTGCTTAGAGCAGGCGCGTCCAGTGTCCTTGATGTCCTGTGTCGATGATAGTGGCGAGCCAAAGGTCACAGAGACAGCGCTCAAGAATAATGAAGTAGCCTGTACTTTCCCACTGCGGATGCAGCAGCAGTTGCAGATACGCTGGAATCAGTGGCAACCGCTACAGTCGCAGCAGGAGCAGGCCACTGAGCTCTTCTCGCAGGCGTTGCATCAGGCTGATTTGCTGATGCAAAAGGCGAAGAAGAAGAACCATGATGCGCATTACGGGATGATTAAGCAGTACTTAGAGCGCGTATTAAAGCGCAGTATTGATCTGACCGACAAACGCCTGTTTGGCCCTAGCCATCGCGGGCCTCAAGTTTTGGCCTAAGCGCTGATAGCGCCAACAGCACTGATTGTGCTGTCTGCGCTGATAGCGCATAGCCGCATGCTGCGCTTATACGCAGCCCATGCTGCGCTTGTACGCAGCTCATGCTGCGCCTGTGCGCAGCTGCATGCGCCAGTACCGTCTAACACAGCGGTACAACGCGCCGCTGATATGGCTGTTGCCAGCTTAACTGGTAGCGAAGCCTGCCAGATTGAGAGACCAATTTCTGTAGAGTTGGCTCATATTTGGAGAGCATAAGGAGACTCGTCATGTCGGAGAAACCAGAGGGGCTTGAGCCACCAGAGATGTTGGACAGTGCTGGGTTCTCAGCAGCAGAAGCACAAGGTGAGCTGGGTAGTGGCTCTTTATTTCTCTTAGAGCATTTTGACTCACCTGATCTCTATCAGGCTGTGGAAGAGGCTTTTTCGCGTCTACAGGAAGTGGTTGAGGCTCCCAAACAACCAGAGCTCGGCTCGCTCATCGGTATGTGGTGTTTTGATATCGAAAGAGGCGGCTTTTTGCTCGATTACCAAGCTGCCAGTTTGCTGGGGTATAAGGACTATTATCGGCGTTATAGCATCGAAGAGATCAGCCTACTCTTGTGCGCTGATGATGCGCAGAAGCTTTTCTTTGACTTCTTAAATCCCGATTCTGGTGACGTCATTCTTGAAAATATAATGTTGCAGCAGGGGCCATATCAGGGCGAGCGCTTGGTTGTACAGGGCTCTATTATGCAGCGTGATGAGAACACTGGGCAGGTGGTGCAAGCTTTAGGCTCGATCTGCTATGAGCATTCGGCTCCAGCTTCGTACATAACCCGTGAGCTGACAGGTGATGGAATCTTTTACATCAACACAGAGCAAGACCTGTTTATTACATCCTCTACGTACCAGAGCATGCTGGGCTATATTAACGGCGAGCTGCCAGATCATTTGTCTCAGTTTGTGGAGCAGATTGTCCATCCTGATGATTGGGATAATTTAGAGATCCATCGCCATGTGATGGCTAGCGCAGATTATGGCGATATCTGGTCTTGCTGTTTGCGTTTAAAGCACAAAGATGGGCGCTATATTTGGACTATTGGCCGTGGCTTAGTTTTAAAGCGGGATCAAAATGGTAAAGCGCTGATTATTGTGGGCTCACGCTGTGATATCGACCTGATACACCAGAATTTCGATAACATGCAGCAGCTGCTGTTTAACGATAATCTCACCGGTCTCTACAATCGTACTTACTTTGAGCAGAATGTGGTGACTTACTCCGAAGATAGTATCCAGCCTGTTTCGGTGCTGTTTTTGGACGTAACGGGGCTTAAAGTTACCAATGACATCTTAGGTCATGGCTATGGAGACTTCTTACTACTGAAGCTCAGTGAGCTCTTACTGATCGAGTTGTTGCACTTTATGCGCGACTTGCGTCGCCCTTCGGTATTGGCGGCTTTAGAGGCGGCAGAGGCCGCTGAAGTTGCGAAAGCCGCTGAAACGGCTGCTGCTGCCGGAGCTGCCGCCACGGCCACTGTTGCCGAGACTGCACCTGCAACAGAGGCAGCCGATGCAGCCACTGCCCAGCGAAAGAAGCAGTATCGTTTGCCTGCTTTTGTGCTCAATCGTAACTTTGAGCGCTTGGTGCAGGAGTTTTTAGAGGGGCTCCAAGAAAAGATCCAACTCTTACTGGCGTCCAATGGCATACATGTAGCTCATAACAGCAATAAACCACTGGTGCAGAAGGCTGCACTGAGAGATGAAGAGCTCGCGGCACAAGCCCAAACTCAGGGCCAGAATAAGCTTCAGTACTCAGTTTTAGGCTCAGAAGTGTCTAATCTGACTAAAGATGCAGATAGATCCTTACACGAGGTCTTGCTCAAGCTACCGCAAGTGCACCATGAGCGTATTTCTCAATTATTAGCAGAAAACGCTACTTTACTGCGCAATGCAGACATGGCGCAAAGCGATCCCCTGATCTGGGCTTTAGTAGAAACGGCTTTACACGGGCGTGAGCATCCAAGTCTGAAGTCAGCCTCAGAAGTGGATAAATACATTCACACTAGATTTAAGCGCAAGTCACCAGTTACCTCGCTTCAGGGGCAATCTCACCTTCAGCAGCCTTTAGCTCCAACGAATACGCAAGGGCAAGTGGCTGCAAGCGCAGTATCTACCAGCGCAGCGTCATCGTCAGCATATGCAAGTGCTGCGTCAGCACATGCCAGTGCTGTGTCAGCACTGGAGCGTGAAGCTCAAGTGCAGGCTAATACAGAGGCTTCACCCGATCGCTGGGGCCATATGTCCCCTGTAGAGACTTTTGACGCAAAGACAAAGTCTGAGCGCTCTAAAGCTCGGCGCGATAAGGCACAAGCTCCAACGCAGCAAGCAACCTCAGACTTATTGTCCTCTAGAAATAGCTCTGGCGTGGTACATCCAAGCCAAGAGGAAGACAAGCTAGCAGTAGCTATGGCTGCTAGCCATGGTACGGGTATTAGCCAAGAGGTAGTGGTTCATCTGTCACAGGGAGTACCAGCAGTTATGCGTCTGTCTGGTGATGAGTTTATGGTGCTCTTACCGCACTGCCCTGCAATCTATGGTCGTGAGTTTTTACGACGGATCCGTGAGGCGAGCAAGCTGCTAAATGACAGCTATTGCGCCTTGCCGATCAATCAGCGGCCAGTACCACTGTGCTTTGGTATAGGCTTAGCCACCGTAGGAGAGAATGGGGCTATAGCCCCTGATGCACCAGCTGGCCTTGAGGCCCATGCAGGCTCTGAGGCTCATGGCCCAACTGCCCACATGGCCGCTGCGAACCCAGCGGCTCCAGTGGCCCCAGCGGCTGATACCACTACAGCAGATACAGCTCTAGACAGCCCAGAAGAGATGGTGACATATGATAGCTTGCTGAAGGCGGTTGAGCGGGCAGATCTTCGCATGCAGGCTGATAAAGAGCAATTCCACGAGCGGCATTTACAGATGCTCAAAGACTACTTTGAGGCCAAACTGGAGCGCACTGTGTCAATGCGAGATGAGCGGCGTCAGATCTTGCTCAGTGAGCAAGAGCGTGAGTTGCTGCGCAATGGTCAGTTAGAGCAAAACCTCGTGGCGACGATCAATGAGATGGAATTTGAGGCTTAGGGTTGCCTGTAGCATCCTCTAACAGGGCAGCCCTTGGCAGCCCATTGCTGCCAAAACAGCTCATGGCTGCCCATGGCAGCCTCTAGCAGCCTATAGCAGGATAGGGCAGGATAGGGCAGGATAGGGCAGGGCGAGCACAGGGCGAGCACAGCGCGGTTTGGCTAGGGAACTGAACTAGATGTACGGGCTGATTTTTGAGTTTCAGATTGAGTAATCCTTAAACATAGGCTCTGTATTTTTTCGCAGATTTTGCATACATGTGTTCACTGCCATTAGTGCAAGCGTTTGATAATAGGAATTACGGCATAGAATGTGGTTTTGATAATTGTGGATGTAAGCGCTTGCATTGAATGGAGTTACGTGTTGCCTGAATAGTTCCGGAAAAATATGTGGATTTTTGCAGTTTTTGCAGGTGATCCTTATACCAAGGTATGGAGTTTTGCGTTTCTAATATAAGAAAAATCGCCATTATTTGGGATTTTTTCGTGATTTTGATCAAGAAAGTCGGTTTGCAAAGTGGAGTGGTCAGCGCCTTTTGCATAGAATTAAGCTTTGCCAGCAAGAGATGGTCATAGCTCAACGCTCTGCACAAGGAAGTGCAATGGCAGAACTAATGATTAAGGTTACGGCACAGTTGCGGTATGCAGTATAGATAAGAGCTTGTAGCTCAAGTGCACGCACACGCCGGAGAGCTCTTGTGAGCAAGATTTTGCAAATTGCTGCAAAGATAGTAGTGGGTACAGGTTACTGTGCCTTGGGTCAGAGGAAAAGAAAGCCACAAGTTTAGAGGTGTAAGCCTTAGTCAGGCGTGTGCCTGAGTACAGCCTAAACTTGGAGCAGCTCACTGGCGGGTACTCCATATCTCTCATAGCAGGGGTAATGATTGGGGGCCGCACCACAGGCGTAGCACTGACACAGGTGGCGTTGCTTTGGCAAGTAGCGTTGCTGGAAGCAGGTGAGGCTGCTGGCGCTGAAAACATCATAAGGATCGGCGTAAGCATCAGGGGGTTGGCGATGCGTGTGATCATCATGAGGCATGGAGATGCCGTTTTTCAGGGGGCCGAGCGGGTCTTAAGCTCACGTGGCGAGCAAGAAGCTCGCTTAACAGGTCTCAAGCTGGTATCAGCCTTTAACATCACTAAGATCTTTTGTTCCTCGAAGCGTCGTGCTCAGCAGACAGCTCAGATCGTGCATGGCCTGATGCGTGGCTGTAATGTACCTGAGGTGCAGGTATTAAATGAGCTCAATCCTTATGGTGATGCCTCCTTAGTACGTGACTATCTGGATGCAGTTTGCGAACCTAGCGATACCGTGCTCTTGATCTCTCATATCCCTCAAGTGGTGAATCTAAGCTGGACTTTTTGTCAGCAAGAGATCGAGCTGCCTACATTCTTCACTGCTGGTGCTTTAGTGCTAGAGCCTCGTAAAAAAGCTAATAAGGCTGAGAGTAGCAGCGCTTTTACCAGCTACTGTCCCTGTCTGTTTTTGGCACCCAACCGAGAGCTTAGATTAAGCTCTACCCCAGAGACTGTCGCAGCCGCCTCCGCTGCTCATGCAGTCACTTCTAGTGCTAGCTCTCACTTAGTAAATAGCACGATCAGCCCCTTACATACCGTGCCTTTTGCCTCAGCTCCATTTGCAGCTGCTTGTTCTGTAGAGTCGCATAGCGAGGACGTTACCACCCCTGACGAGCCTCTAAATGCAGATCCTTTACGCGAGTGCGCAGCTTTGCTGATCCCAAGCCCCCAATTCTATAGTGCCCCAACTACTGCTGATTTAGCCCAAAGCTCCGTTCCAGAGCACAGCCAGAGCGTTGAGTATCCTACTTTAATGGCAAGCGCTCATGAGAGCGAAGGTGCAGTCACAGGAAAGCATCTGCATACAGCAGCTGCAACCGCTGCTGCCGCCGCTGCTGTAGCAGCTTCGGCTTTGGTGGTTCCTGCCGTCAAGCTCAGTGAAAATGGCACCTTACCTTTAGCTGTAGCCGTGGCCGCTGCCACAATTCCTGCAGCTGTGCGTAAGGCTCAGGTGGCCACCTCTGCTACCGCCAATCAGAGCCAAAACGAGCCTAAAGACACGATCTCAGCCGGTGCCGTGCATAATCGCCATTCGCAGCGCATGCTCTCGCTCCTCTCCACTGCCCACGCTTAGCTGCTCACGCAGCTAGCGCTGCTACTGCTGCTAGCCCTGACAGCGCTACTACGCTGCAAGCACAGCTACGCTGTCAGCGCAGCGCTATCGCTTAAGAAGCATTCTCTTCTTAGCTGTCCAGTGATGCGAGGATTAGGCTCGCTTTAGGTGCTTATAAGGCTCTTTGAGCTATTAGCCTGAGCTTTTGGGACAGTTAGTTATTTGGTTGCTTTTTCCCAATTCGTCGACGTCCTCTAGCGGAACCCCTCGGGCCATGCTCTGCTTCGTAGCGGTTCACTAGCAAAGCTGCTTGTTCTTCATTGATGCGATTAAGAAGGGCAATTTCATATGCTGAACCTTTGAAACCGTATCCGAGAGTCCTAAAGATTGCGTCAGCTAACTTCTGAGTCATATTAGTGTGCTCGAAGCGTCCAGGGATGGCATCTACACAAAGATTCCCATATTCCTGACATTTGTAGCATTGTCTAATAACAGTGATCTTGGTTGGAAGATCAGCATAAGGATAGGTAGTTAGCTGGACTCGCTCTGTATCGTTCCTATGCAGCTTGCCCTTGGCTCCGCAGTACGAGCACACTTGCTCTTCTTCAGGAATCTCATATTTGGTGGTATCAAGGAGCCAATTTACTTGGCGCATCTGAAAACCTAGGAAGATGGTGTCTGTGTCGTCAAGGCGCTCAAGAGGATAGCCATCAAGGTAGTCAGGCCCTTCGGTGTAATCTTCACTGCTAAAGGCTTTTTGTGGCGGGCGGATGTTATTGCACTCCTTAATGTCGTCCTGAGGGAGTGAGGTGGATGATGCCAGAGAGCTGGTATCGTTAGTGGTGGAATCTTGGGGAATGTGTGCCATATTGGGGATTCTTTTGTCTAAAATTCCCATCAATTATGGCAAATTAGCTGCCTCCCATAAATATCCCACTGCACATCTAACCCAGCCAGCATGAGCTAGTACTACAAGATAGCCACCTCAAGGAGCTCTTAAGGGGCTCTCAAGAACGAGTAGCTGGTCAGAGGCTGCGCTTGTCAGAAATATGGAGCTTATGGAACAAAATGTGTTTTTGCGGTCGTGGTATGGCCCAAAATGGTGCTGCTTAAGTGAAATTGCTCAATTTTAATCTCATGATGGGTGGAAAGTTAAAATAGTGTAATTTTACTCTAGATAAAAGAGACACTGGTCGCCCAGTGTCTGATGGTTTGACTGCCATCAAGTTACTTTAGATCGGGCTTTTAGTGCATTTAGTGGGAAAAGGGCATAAATGACGTAAGAAAGCACTTTTGCGTAGGATTATGGGGAGGTAAATGTTGGAACTAGAAATAAGGGCTAAGACTGATAAAAAGAGGCCTGCCACAAAAATTTGCGTTACTTCTCATTTTGTAAATTTCAAGGCGAGCGTATGCGAAAATTTTTCAGTTTTTTCGCTTTGATTTGATGTTTTCTTAACGCAAGTCACGTATCATAAATAGTGTTGAGATAACAACAAGGACTGCTATAAGCAATATTTTGGTGCAAGGTTCGCTCTTGTGGTAAAAGCTTGCTCCAAAAAGTGACAAGAATAGTAAAGCGGTTGAAAGTGCACCTCTAGGGTGCGTTTGAGATCGCAGCAGAACAATCGACGAACAAACAAACAGTCCGTTTAGTCTTTGATAAGGAGTTATTTGCGGCGTTATGCGTACCTTTAAGATCTACTCGCCATTAATGATTGCTAAGTATGTCTCGTCCTTTTTTAAGGGCCAATTTGAGGTCGCTGAACAAGGTATTTTTGTTTTCGATGGTGGCAAGGTTCTGATTGATGAGAACTCGAGCGAAATCCAGCGTAAGGTCGGCAAGGAGGTCAATAAGATCATTGCTGGCTTCTTAGCTCATTCCCGTCCATCTAACTTGCAGTATCAATAGTCAGTTGAGTTGCCGTCTCAGGACTCTATGTCTGGGTGTTAAGCACAGTTACTAGTATTTGCGGACTAGGATCTGGCGTTAATGGGGCTAGAAATAGCCCAGAGCGTAAAAGACAAAGAGCTGAGCTAAGGCGACGGGGCAGATCGCGGAGTAGCAAGTTTCCGCTGATCTGGGATGTTAAGTAAGGCGTCAACGTGTTTTTCGGGGAATAGTTCCCCTCAGACTTGCAGCTCTCAGAGGCTTGTTCTAGGCAGACAGTAAGATAAGCCTGTGATCTCAAGTCCCCACCAAGTCAGTTGATGCTTGGCAGCAGTGCGAAGCTAAGCAAGAGAACAGCGCTGCGCTAGGCAGAAAACGGATCCACTTAGGTTTCTGTTTGAGGTAGACAAGCACCATTTAGGTGCTCAGACAGAACCCCGTAAAGACCGCTGTAAGCGGCGAGCCCTAATAGCCTTTGGCCATTGGGGCTTTTGCGTTTTTAGGCTCGTGGTTTTGTGCTATCTTATGGCAAAAACCGTAATAACTTGCGCCATTAGCGCTGCCAATGTTACCGGCTTTGTTTGTTAGTCGGTCTCCGACTGCCTGTAGGTCAGAGCTTTTGGCCTTGTATAGCCTAAAAGAGGCAGACGACAGATAGTAATTACGGTTTGTTGGTTTTCTTTTTGGGGAATTTATAGTGCTGGACAAAGACGAGCTGCAGCCAAATGACGCTAGCGTAGATAACGCCGTGCAAGAAAATGATGATGCCGATCCACAGACTGATGTCTCTTCGGCTACCTTAGATGCTATTACGCAAGATATCGACGACGCCTTTTATCGCTTGCCACAGCAGCAAGAGATCCTCGAGGCCTTAAGCACTGAGCTCTTTACAGTGCAAGATGTAGTGCGCTATTTAGTGTCGCTCTTCTCTCAATATGGTGTGTATGTCGGCCATGGTACCGACAACTATTGGGATGAGGCCCTTGAGATGGTGCAGGCTGTCATGTACCTGCAACCACCATGCGATGACTCGACCTTAAATTCGCGTTTAACCCGTAATGAGCGAGAGCTGATTGCCAAAATGGCTATTGCTCGTGCTAAATACCGGATCCCAACGCCATATCTCACCCACCGTGCTTTCTTTGCTGGTCATCAGTTCTATGTGGATCGTCGTGTCATTATTCCACGCTCACCAATTGCGGAGCTGATTGAGAACGAGTTCCGTCCATACTTAAATCGTACCCCAGAGCGCGTATTGGATATGTGCACAGGTTCCGGCTGCATTGCTATTGCTATTGCACTGCAATTTGAAGGTGAGTGCGAAGTTGATGCTGTGGATATCAGTTCAGATGCCTTAGAGGTAGCAACTCACAATATTGAGGCTTATGACTTAGAGCAGGTGGTCTTCCCAATTCAAAGCGACCTCTTTGACAATCTGCCTAAGGGCGATCGCTATGACTTAATTGTGGCTAATCCGCCATATGTTAATGCCGAAGACTTAGCCTCGATGCCAGAGGAGTATCACCGTGAGCCAGAGATCGCTTTAGGCTCTGGTACTGATGGCTTAGATTGTGTGCGTCGGATCTTAGCTCAGGCACGTGATTACTTAACCGAAGATGGTGTGCTGATCGTAGAGGTGGGCAATACTGAGGAGAACCTAGTAGAGGCTTATCCAAATGTGCCATTCCACTTTATTGATCTCAAGCGTGGCGGTAGTGGTGTCTTTTTACTCACGGCCGATCAATTAGAAGGCTGGGCCTCTGTTTTTGCCTCTCAAGACCCAAGCCGTCAAGCCTAGAGTTAGAGCCAGCGCCTTGCTGCGATGAGACGCCATGCGGCTACGAGCCGCTTTACGGCCATGGCACTGCGATGCGCAGGGCTTGAGCCCCATGTGAGCCCCAAGAACTTGGGGCCATGATGAGAGCCAGTGCATGCTGCTGCATGATGTGCGACTAAGAAGATAGACCAATGGGGCCAAGATAGTCAGTCATGTTAGCTTCTGGCTTGTGTCTGGCAGCAAACGCAGTAGCTGCGTTGGCGCTAGCTTGCATGGCAGCCGTTTGGGCTTGGCTTTAGCTCTGGCAGTAGCCAGATCTTAGGCTTCTTTTCTTTATTTTTGCTTTTTCCTGTCTAGTTGTTATGAGCTCCAATACTTTTGGTGAGATCTTTACTATCACCACCTGCGGTGAGTCACATGGTACGGCCTTAGCCTGCATTATCGATAATTGCCCTCCTAATGTTCCGATCAGCGTCGAAGAGATCCAGCGTGATCTCGACCGTCGTCGTCCTGGTAGTACCCGTTTTGGTACCCCACGTAACGAGGCTGATGCCGTGCAGATCCTCTCTGGCGTTTTTGAGGGTAAGACTACAGGTACTCCGATCGGTTTAATGATTGCCAATACCTCGCAACGCTCGCAGGATTATTCGGAGATCATGAACTCCTTTAGACCGGGCCATGCTGATTACACTTATTGGCTGAAGTACGGTATTCGCGATTATCGTGGTGGTGGTCGTGCTTCGGCTCGTGAAACTGCCATGCGTGTGGCCGCTGGTGCAGTGGCTAAAGCGGTTTTACGTGAGCTCTTTGGGGTAACAGTTAGTGGCTGTGTGACTGCCATTGGTGGTATTAGCACCGATAATTACGATCCAGAAGCTGCCTTAGAAAATGCCTTTAACTTTGCTACCAAGGATGAGGCCGTACTGGCGCAATTAGAGCAGTATATTGATACCTTACGCCAAGAGCATGATTCCTGTGGTGCTATTGTTGAAGTGCGTGCCCATCATGTTCCTGTAGGTACCGGTTCTCCTATTTTTGGCCGTTTAGATGCCACCTTAGCTCATGCCATGATGAGCATTAATGCCGTTAAGGGCGTGGAGATCGGTGATGGCTTTGCCATGGCAGCAATGCGTGGTACTGAGGCTCGTGACCTCATGAGCAAGGATGGCTTTAAGAGCAATCATGCTGGTGGTATTTTAGGTGGTATTGCCACCGGCCAAGATATCCGTGTGCGTATGGCCTTTAAGCCTACATCTTCGATCTTAAGCCCAGGTGAGTCAGTGGATAAGTTTGGCCATGAGATCCCAGAGCTGGTCACAAAGGGCCGTCATGATCCATGTGTCGGTATCCGTGCTGTGCCTATTGCTGAGGCAATGATGGCTCTGACGATCCTAGACGCTATTTTGTTAGATCGTGCTCAGTGCGGTAGCGTGGATCGCTCGGCCTTATACCACATCCCTGTCTAAGTGAGTCGGCCTAAAGAAGGCTCAAGAAAGCTCATAAGCTTTGCTAAGCTTTGCTAGGCTTTGTTAAGCCTTGCTGCAGCTGTCCACAGGGCTCTTTAGTCGAAAAAGATGGCCGCTCCCAGCGCGGTGAGTGGTCACAGATTAACAACAAAGGAGTGAGAGGAGTTCGCAATGACTTTAGTTCAGAAAGGTGCTGACGCCTTAACGGTACTGCGCTCGCATGAGTCGCGCCGTAAGTTTACAGGGGAAAAGATCTCCCCAGAGTGCATGGAGGCTATCCATGATGCCATTATGCAGACCTCGAGCACCTGCTTTTTCCAATTTGTCACGGTGATCACCGTGCAAGACCAAGCCAAACTTAAGCGCATTGCGGAGCTGGCTGGCAACCAAACTCACATTGCCAAGTGCTCGCATTATTTGGTCTTCTGCTTAGACCTGACTAAGTTAATGCACTTTACCGAGCTCAAGCCTCCTTTTGGCCTCAAGTTCTTGATTGGAGGTCTCAATGATTGCTCCATGTGCTGTCAAAATGCTTTGGTGGCTGCTGAAGCTCAAGGCTTAGGTGGTGTAGTTGTTGGTGGCTATAAGCGCGGTATCGCTGAGGTGTCGCAGATGCTGAAGCTGCCTCAAGGCGTGATCCCTCTGTTGTCGCTGTGCCTTGGTGTGCCTGATCCTGAGTATGAGGAAGAGCAAAAGCCACGTCTGCCTCGTCATTGGATCTTCATGGACGAAGAGTTCCATGACCCATACAATGCCGACGAGCTTAAGGCCTATGATGCCGAGATGCAGCGTTACTACCAGAACCGTCGCTACAACCAAGGCAATGACACTTGGACACAAGCCGCCACTGCTATGCTGCCAGGTACAGCTACTGCTGCTCAGGCCATTATCGACTACCTTAAGGCCCAAGGCTTTGAGTACTTCTAATTTCCAAAAAGTACAGCATAGGCTTCAAGCTTAAGCCTAAGCCTAAGCTGAAGCTTTAGGTTTTTGGCCCTGCGAGATTGCGGTCTTGGCAGGGCCTTTTTTTCAATATGTGCGTGCCAACTTCTATACTGTCGTCGTTTTCGGATGGCAGAGTGGTAGTGGCCTTAAGTTTTACCCTGAAGGTACGTTTGTCCATTGATAGCCTTAAGGCCCAAGTAAAGCTTTTGGGCCATGGGCAAATAGGGCTTCAGCCCAAAGATAAAGCAAAAGATAAAACGGCAGGAGCAACGTTACCTGCTTTGCCGCCTTAGGGCTACCTGTAAGCTTCTGTAGGCCATAAACCACGGCTTTTGCCGTGACGGCATAGCGTAATGGCGTAACAGCGCAACGCTGATGAAGCCTATTTGTTGTGCCTTGGCTAATCTTCTACTCAACAGTGAGCTCTGGTAGTTCCTTAAGAGCTGCATAGAAGTTGGAGCTCATGCGCGGTAAAGATTTCTGGGCAGCCCATGCTCTTAGTACTGGCATATGAGGCCCCAGCTTTTGCAACAGCAGATCAAGGGTATGACCTTTAGCGAGCAATAGAGTCCACAGCTGTCCAGAAGTGGCGGCGCGGGCAAAGAGGCGCATCAGCAAACGCTGGGCGCGGGCGCTGGTAGTGTTTTGTGCTACTGGGTTTTGTAAAGCTCGGGCTCTCAGGGTGCGGATCAGGTGGTGGAGCGGAATACGCTCAGGACAAACCTCAGCACAGCGGCCACAGAGAGAACAGAGGGTCAGCAGGTGATCACAGTCATCCATTGAGCGCATTAATGGTGAGATCACAGTGCCAATTGGGCCTGGGTAAGTGGACAAATAGGCATGGCCGCCTAATTTGTCGAAGATTGGGCAGAAGTTCATGCAAGCACTGCAGCGCAGACAGCGTAAGGCCGCTTGCAGCTCTGGATCTGCGTAAAGATTGGTACGACCATTGTCGATCAGAATGATATGAACCTCATGAGGGCCATCTAGTTCGTCCTTACGGCGTGGGCCAGTAATGATGTTGTTATAGGCAGGGAAGAACTGACCATTAGCAGATGGCGTGAGGATATGGCTTAAGAGCGTGGCTGATTCTAAATCCGGTACCAGTTTTTCGATACCGCACAGGGCCACATAGATCTCAGGGCTAGTGGTGCACATACGACCATTGCCTTCGTTTTCGACCAGCCAAATAGCACCTTCGGCGGCAGTGGCGAAGTTGACTCCCGAAAGACCCATTTTGAGCCCCTTAAAGCCTTCACGCAGGTGATGGCGAGCAATGGCATTAAGCTCGTGCACATCGTGGGTTTCAGGCACATGGAGTTTTTCGGCAAAGACATGGCCGATCTCATAGCGGTTTAGATGCAGAGAAGGGCCCAGAATATGGACAGGTGGCTCGTCCATTAAGTGCACAATGAGATCGCCTAAATCAGAGGCTTCAAGCTCAATACCACGGGCACGCAAAAACTCACCTAAGCCGATCTCTTCGGTGACCATGGACTTGCCTTTAATGACGTGGGTGACACCGTGAGAGCGCATTAACTCGTAGAGAATGGTGCAGACTTGATCGCCATTGGAGGCGTAATGGACTTTGATGCCATGTGCGGTGGCTTGTTGCTCAAAGGATTGCAGCATGGCAGGCAAGTGCGCTAAGGCCTGAGCTTTAATTTGCTGTGCCTCAGTACGTAGTCCAGCAAAGTCCAGCATCTTATGCGCGATCGTGCTCGCGCGGCCCTTTTGCATGCCGTGCATGGCGGAAATTAGATTATTGCGCAACACCTGATCAGCAAGTTTCTGATTCACCACGGCGCGGTGTTGCTGACGTATAGCGCGTCTTAGGGCACGGCGATAGGCTACATTTGCCGCATTGGCAGCTCCAACTGCATCTCTTGCGTTATTTCCATGGCTATATCCATGGCGGGCATAGCCATAACCATTAACAGTCTTACCTCTGTGGGCCAAACTGTGTCCGAGAACAAGGGCTCCTACTTTACTGCTCGTGCGGGGCAAGCGTGGATAATTCAGGGCATGTCTGTGAGCAGCACGATGTGAGGGGCGGATGCGTGCTAAGAGCGACATAGAGGCCTCCTTGGAGCCAAGATAAAAGCAAAGATAGAAAGGGCTTAATAATTGGCCCAAGTGGCCACAGCTTACGCTGCTATGCAGCAGAGCCAACTGCTCTGACAGAGTCAGTTGGCTGATAGCGCTTGCTGTGACCGTGAGGACACTAGTAATGTGCTGCTGCTGTATCACGGCAGTACCGTGACACGGTAACGGCAGTGCAATGCAGTTAGTGCGTTGCTGCGGTGAGCCCGATTAGTAGAGCATGAGGTGAACTTGCTGTGGGCCGTGGACACCAAAGACGGTAATGAGCTCGATATCTGAGGTGCGCGATGGGCCAGCAATGTAGAGGATATTGGTTGGCAGCACCGGATAGGTAGCTTTTACATGACGAATGCCGTCTAAGAGACCGGCTACGATCTTGCTCTTTGGCAGCAGCATGATGCAGGTAGGCATAGCCAAAGACAGCAAACGTGGCTGGGTAGAACTGGAGCACACCATAACTACACCATGACTGGCGACACCTAATTCACAGTTAATGATCGAGGCGTCGGTATGGAAGACAGCTTCTCTCATGTCTGGTTCGTCGATACTGCGATCAAAGCAGCGACGCTCTTTTACCTGCAGCTTGTCTATGTCCAGACCTAAGTTTTGTGGATACATGAGGCTGTTGGTATGTGCAGTTTGCAGCACACTGTTGATCTCGGCAACTAAGTTTTTAGCGGTAACGTCGTGTACGACAAACTTATTGGCCTCGGCGTTGGCCTTAAAGGTAGTTAAGAGATCGCGGGCGCTGTCACCTAAATTAGTGGCAGCTGCTGCAGCTTCACTTTCGGTATAGGCAGCAACTTGCTCTGGGGTCTCTCCAGTGTGCACAAAGCGGATGTGACGCACGGGATCAGGCAGAGGCTCTGCCTTAAAGTCAGGGAAAGTATAGCCAGCGGAGACTTTTGCGAGGATCTGTTCGCGGCTGCGACGGCTGATATCATCAATAAGACTCATGGAATTTAGTCCTCAATTTCCACATCTGGAAGCTGTTGCAGCTCACGATAGAAGTTATCACGCATCTGCGGTAAGGTTTTGACCTTAGCCCATTGGCCACTGACTGGCAGATAAGGGCCAAAGCGCTGCACTAAGAAGTTAAAGCTATGGGCATGGCCTAAGGCAAAGCGCCATAAGGTGCCATTGGTGGCAGCTTTAGCGAAGAGACGCATAGTTAAGGTCTTAGCTTTGTCTTCTTTAGTGGAGGCGTAGCCACGTAAATTGGTGGTGCGGGCGCTGTCAGAGATCTGCTTATTCTTAAAGGCACGTAAGGTACGGATCAGATTGGCCAATGGAATGCGCTCTGGGCAAACTTCGGAGCAGCGCTGACATTGTGAGCAAAAGCTGAGGATGTCACCGACTTGATCAAGGCCAAAGAGCTGTGGAGAGATCACTTCGCCAATAGGGCCTGGGTAGGTGGTTTGGTAGCTGTGACCGCCGATCTTGTCGTAAACAGGACAGAAGTTCATGCAGGCACCACAACGTAAACAGCGCAGGGCAGCGGCAAAGTCTGGGTCTTGCAGCATGCTGGTGCGGTTGTGGTCAAAGAGCACCACGTGCACTTGCTTTGGGCCATCGAGATCAGCGCTTGTCCCTGTCTTTGTCTCAGTGGAGTGGGAATCAGTCTTGCGTGGGCCAGTAATGATGTTTTGATAAGCAGGAATGAATTGGCCTGTAGCCGATGGGGTGAGCAGGTGCATCAGCGTGGCGGCATCTTCCATGGAGCCTACGACTTTTTCGATACCACATAAGGCTACGTGGATATCTGGAGCCGTAGTACACATGCGGCCATTGCCCTCGTTTTCTAGCAGCCAGATCGCACCTTCTTCAGCAAGGGCGAAATTCACACCAGAGATGCCTAATTTGAGACCTTGGAACTCATTGCGCAGATGATGGCGGGCAATATTGTTGAGAGCTTCTGGCTCAGATACTAAAGGCACATTGAGGTTTTGCGCAAAGATCTGGCCGACCTCATGACGGTTACGATGAATAGCTGGCACCACGATGTGCACAGGAGGCTCGTGGTTGAGCTGCAAAATGAGCTCGCCTAAGTCGGTTTCTTCGGCAATGACACCATGCTTGCGCAGGTAGGCATTAAGACCGATCTCCTCTGAGGCCATGGATTTGCCTTTGAGGACATGCTGCACCTTGTTAGCACGAATGATTTCTAAGATCACGGCACAGGCGTCTTCAGCGCTGCTGGCCCAATGCACTTGAATACCATTGGCAGTGGCATGCTTTTCAAAGGCCTGTAAGCGCTCACTGAGGTTTTGCAGAGAGGCTGTTTTTACGGCTTGAGCTTGGCAACGTAGACCTTGCCAATCGATGTATTTGTGAGTAATGAGCTCACCACGATTGTGCTGCAAGGTGTGCATAGCTGACGTCAGGTTGGTGCGCATTTGGCGATCGCTAAGCTTTTCTTGCACGATCTGCACATGCTCACGACGCTCATGGCTAGTCATACGGCTAGCTTTTTGAGCTGAGCTAGAGGTGGTAGACATTTAGATCGCCTCCCCATTGATGCGCTTGTAAATGAAGTCGTAGAGCGAGAGTACCTTAATGTCGGTAATACCTTGTTTTTGCAGGGCTCCCGAGATGTTTAGAATGCAGCCATTGTCAGCGGCAATCACGACCTTTACGCCAGTTTCTTGGATGTGCTTGATCTTTTCACCCACAATCGCACCCGAGATCTCTGGCTCCATTACCGAGAAAGTACCACCAAAGCCGCAGCATTCTTCCTCGTATGGCAGCGGCACATACTCGACATTGCTCAGCTGTTGCAGCAGGGCTTTTTGCTGTGGAATGCATTGCTGTACACGTAAGCTGTGGCAGCTGACGTGAAAAGTGACTTTTAATGGAGCGCCACAATCCTCCAGCTGCACTTTAAGCACATCGATCAGGTACTGGGATTCATCCATAACGCGTGCGCAGAAACGACGTACCATTTCTTGGGTGTCGGCATTGTCATGGGCAAAGAGCTCAGGGTATTCCTTACTCATAAGACCGGCGCAAGAGCCTGCTGGCACGACAATCGGGTAATCGTTATCTGCAAAGAGAGCCATGTTATAGAGAGCAATGTCTTTGGCCTCTTGGGGATAGCCAGTGTTATAGGCAGGCTGACCGCAGCAAGTTTGCTTGCGCTTAAAGATCACATGAGCGCCACATTGCTGTAAGAGCTTAATGGCGTTGAGCGTGCTTTCCTGCAAGGCGGCAGTGCCCATGCAGGTAGCAAAGAAATTGACATTGTGGGTGGAGTTTGACATGGCAAAAGGGAACAGACAGATCCGCTGTGGATGCAATCCACAGAATAAACAAAAACCTATATCTCTACACCGCCTGCGAAGTGACACTGCACTTCTAGTCTCTTTTACTGGCAGTTAGAGTTACGTAAGCTCAGGGCCGAAAAGCCGAAAATGTAACTAAAGCTCACATTTCTTAGGGTAAAAAGACATTTTAGCTATTAGCGCTGGTGGATTCAGATCTAACATCCCTTTGCACTAGAAAGAAGCGCAAGAAAGCGCAAAACACTCTGTTTTGGCGCAAGGTGAGAGCACGAGATGCAAAGTTGGGGGCTGGCGTGGTATGTGTAGAGGATGAGTGTTTGGTGGAACTTGGGGCTGCCAGTTGGCTAAGCCGCAACTGGCAGAATGAGAAAACAGATAGCCATATATGCCATCGATGCTATGGCAGGGCCGCTTTTTACTTGCAAGCTGGCCTATCTGATACCAGCATGCCAGCATGCTTGTTTTGGCGGTGAACCTCTGTTTTTAGGAAGGTGGCAACTATTAAC
>DXEV01000223.1 GCA_019114785.1 Candidatus Anaerobiospirillum pullistercoris
GATAGAAGACCACGTCACAGAGCTGATGGATCTGCTTTACTGTATCTGCAAGCTCGGAGCTGGCGACATTGCTGGCGGATGCCAATACCCGCTCGTAAAGCGGTGTGGCAATGCGCAGCGGCTCGTGATGCTCAGCCTGAGCCAGAGGCTGAGCCAGAGGCTCGGTATTAGGCTGAGCCGTGTCAGCGGCACGTATGGCCTGACCTAAGGCCTCTTGAGCCTGTAAAAAGGCACTGATGTCGCGCTGATGCAGATAGTAGAGACTGTGCAGATATTGGATTTTACTCAGAGGCAATACAGGGCACACGACAAAGCGGCCTAAAGCTGTAGCCGAGCTCTTATCGCTGAAATTAATTAGTGTTGGCTGATAGCTAGCCTCATCCTGTACTACAGGCACGGCATAGAGCTGATTACCGAACTTAAACTCAGCTTCAGCATCAAAGACGTGTACCATAAGACCGATCTGACCAAAACGCGTTAAGGACAAACGATCTTGCTCATCTACAGCAGCATCTTCATCGTTACCAAAACTGTGATGCAAGCTCATCTGATTGAAGTAAGAGTACAGTGAGCCATTACTCAGATTGTTTTCGTCTTGCTCCAGCAAGATGGTGACACTGAGCTGCCGAATGAAGCCGGTAATATCCGTATCCTGCTGTTGTTGCCGCTCTTCCTCAAAGATCTGGTAGAGATCTTGAGCCTGCTGCATGTCAGGGCAGAGCAGCACTAAGCTCAACTGCAAGTTAGGAAGTTGTGGGCATAATTCTTTTTGCAGCTTGTGGTAAAGCTCACGGGCAAAGCTTGGCAAGGTGCAATGTGAGAGCACCAAGGTGCATTGACTCAGCGGATATGGACGGTGGCTGATATAAGATTGCAGCTGATCCACTATGCCCTCGAGGTACATAGTGCTGGCCTGACTTAAGGCACCTACACCACCGACACCATTGCAGCCGCCACCACCATAGGCACCATTGATGGCGTTGATCGCCTTGTCCTTGGTGCGACCGCGTCCACGACGAGCCTTTGTGATCTTAAAGTTAAAGCCCAGATCCTGCTTGAGCTTTTGCTCCGACTCATAGAGGGTGTAACCACCTAAGCTCTGGTTGGCCAGCAGCACTACAGTGCTATCTAAGCCTCTACCCATGCTCGAGCTGTTGCTACCAGTCATTGCACTGGCTGTACCTTGTGCCGGATACAGACAGATCTCAGGGGCATCGTAGTAGGAGAGATCCTGCTGCAGTGAGCTTAAGTACACATCACGATCATTAATCACCAATGGTGAGGTGAAGATGTTAAAGATCAGGTTGCGTACTCGCTCCAGCTTGCTGGCAAAAGAGCGCAGTGCCTCCACGTGGAATGGAGTGGCAATGGCATAGCGATACTCATCAGAACTTGGTTGTGTGGTTGGGTAAGCCATACCCACACGTAAGAGTAGATCCAAAAGCGAACGTACCAGCTCATTGAGCTGTTTGTAGTCACGACTCAGTGTTGGCTCAGAGCTCAGCACACTGTGCTCTAAGCTGTATTGCAGTTCGTTATAACGCTGACTCAGCTCATGACAGGCCGAAAAGCTTAAAGTGCATTCCCACATGCTCTGCAAGACAGAGTTATACGACTCCGCAAAACGCTGATAACCTGTAGCAAAAGCTTGTAGATCGGCTTCTACCTGAGCCTTAAAGGTCTCAGGGAAGTTGTCTTGAGCCGCATAGAGCTCACGCAGCTGAGCTAAACAAGCGGTGAATTGCGCCGAGAGATCGCCCTTTTGGCTTGCTGATATGTCCTGAGATCTACCGGTACCAATAGCCGTGACTGTAGCAGATGCATAGGCCGTGGTAGTGGCAGTGGCAGTGGTAGAGGCCGTAGAGACAAAGAACGACTTGAAGTCATTACCAGTGCGGTCAATGAAGGTGCTGAGATCGGCTAAATTCAGAGCTTGCAATGAGCCCTGAGGGGCAAAAGCATTATGCTCAAAGGCACCCTGCTGCAAGGTGTGAGCTGCCACTAAGGCCTTTAAATCGTCGTAGAGGTGGTAGCTTAAGCAGTTGTTTTTGAGCTGCCATGAGATCTTGTAAGGCTTGCCTATGCTGAGCTGACCCTTAACACGGGCGCGGCTGTTTTGGTAGTAAGGCGTCAGCTTGAAGTTTAAGGTCGTGTTCTTGTCTTTGATCTCAAAGCATGGGCCCTTACGGCGAGTATCCTCTTGCTGCTCTTGCCAGAAGGCAAAGAAGGCAGGGAAATTGAGGACAGGATTAGGCTCATCAGGGCTCATCTGGCCATTGATGCACACACTAAAGCGCTGATTTAAGATCTCGCCTAAATGGCTTAAGAAAGCACCATAGCGCAAGCTAAAGTAGGCCATGACATTGAAGTTAAGGCGCAGGAGATCTTTTTTGGTGACATCCAAGCAGAGCTCAACCTTAGCCAGACGACGGTGGGCTTGAGGATCTGCATTGTAGAGATTAAGCATGGCACTGCTTAATGAGAACAGGAAATCCGGCTCAGCAAAGACGTCCTTAAAGTAGATCAGCCTTTCCCAGTATTTAGCAATCGCATTGTCACGGCTAAAGATAGAGCGACGGCTGTTATAGAACTCGTTTAGCTGATTGCGCTCATCGCTGGTCAGGGCATTGATCTTGGTTTTCGTCAGCTCAATAACAGCGTACTCTTCAGGGCTTAAGGCTTCGTCTGCCGTCAGGTTGCTATTGAACATGTTGATGGTGCGCACATAGAGATTAGGCTTCTTGCTCTTGGATTTTTCCTTGCTAAAGAAGCGCTCTAACTTCGCATTCCATTCAATAGAACACAGCATCTTAAAGGCAGCATCACGTGCCTCGTTATTACCTTGCTCAGAGCTCTGCCATACGGCGCGGAGGTATTCCTTGCACAAAGCCGCTTCCCACGTTTTCAGTGGTGGCTCTGGGGCAACATCCTCAACAGCCGGCTCTTCACCTGCTGCGACAGCAGCGACAGCAGCGCCAGCGCTGGCGCTGGCAGCACTTGCTGCGCCTGCAGCATTAGCTGCCTTGCGCTCAGCATCAGCCTCGCTGGCACCGACATAGAGGCTGTTAAAGTTATCGATCAGCTGCTCTAACTCAAAATTATCCAAGCTGACACCAATACTGGCGCTTTCTAACAGCGAAGGACGATTTTTGAGCATGTTGTTTAAGGCGTCAGAGCAGGCCTTTTTGGTGAGCTTCTTACTGTTAGCCTTAGAGTTAGAGACAAAGAGGAAACTGTCGCTTGGATAGTGCAGCACACTGACAGCTTGACCCATGGACTCGATCAGCTCGTGGCTTAAGGAATAGCGCACAATAACTTCTGCTAAGTACTCGCATAAGTTGATTGGCTTTAAGCTTAAGGTCTCACGTAAGCGATCCAGCACCATGCTTAAGTCAGCTAAGCGTGGTTCATCTAACAGCTGGGTAAACTCCAGCATGAGCGGAGAATGAAAGACGTCGTTCTTGGAGCGCTGTAAGTAGTCCAAGTACTGTAAGAGCTGAGGCAAGACGTCGGCAGTGGTGAGCTTAAGCTTTAATGAATCCGATGAGATGATTCTCTGGCGGAGATTGCCTAAGGTGTCTTCGGTTTCACCACTGGAAATAGCACAGAGATTGAGCTTACCGTCTGGGTTGTTATTACGCCAATAAGTAGCATTCTGCTCATCTGGTACCAGCCATGAGTAGTCAGGAAGGAGATCATTATCGTAGAGGCCTGATAAGGACTTACGGGTAATGGTGATGTAGAGCTTATCCCATGGTACCGAGCTTGGGATGTTACGTTGCTGCTGTTGGAACTCGCTTAATTGATTGGCAATCAACTCAATGTAGCGAGGCTCAAGGTGCTCAAAGAAAGCTACACCAAGGCCTAAGCCACCGGCACTCAGTGCTGCTGAGTCCTCATGCTCAGCATGGTCAGCGCTAGCAGCGCTAGCAGCGCTGGCGCTGTCAGCACTACTTTCATGGTCACCATGGGCACTGTCTTCATGTTCCTGAGCACTCTCTGGTAAGAAATCTTCGACACACTTGCTACCCACTAAAGCAATTAAGTGCTCAGCTAAGGTAGTACGCAAGTCCTGTAAGGCAGCTTGCTCTTGGTAAAAATACCCTAAGATCTTTTGCTCTACAGGGCTAAGCAGGATGTCTTCGTCCTCTTCGAGGAAAGTGATCTCTTGAGGGGTGTCTTCATAGACACTGTCAGCATCGATATCGTGATCTTCGACCGCTGCAGCACTGTCACCAGCACCAGCACCAGAACCGGAACTGTCACCAGTGCTGTCACCGTTACCGGCTGTTTCGCCATTCATGCCATCGGATACTGCCACTGTCCCAACAGTGTCTACAGTACCGGCAGCTGCGCCTGATGCAATAGCGTCCCTACTCCCTGCGCTTACACTAACAGCAGAGACGGCTTCAGCTACCGTGTTATCACCTGCAACAGTGTTTACGGAGGTAGCAGCTACAGCAGCGCTTGCAGCTGTATCCTCAAGGCCTTTATCGCTAACACTTGCAGCGCTAACTGCTACGCTCTCAGAAGCGATAACAGAGTCTGAGGATGTAGCTGTGGTTGTGGCTGCTACTGTTGTTACATTACCAGACAGAGCGTCAGATACAGCGTCGGTTACAGTAGAGCCAAGCTCCTCACCTGAGGATGTAGCCTCGTGGCTTGAGGCACTAGCCACAATGCCAGTACTGTCAGCGCTGTTATCACGTACTGTGCTTTGCTTAGGAGCAGAGTCCACAGAGGAATTTGCTGTAAACGCAGTGGCAGTGGCAGCGACAGGTGTACTGTCTGTATCTCCACTGCTCTGTGAGGCACTACTCACATCACTTGTCACATCTGACTGCGTATGGGAGCTAACTGTGATGGTTGTTGTTACCGCAGCAGCGGCAGCAGCTGTGGCTGAGTCGTAAGAGACTGCACTGGTATCAGGAACCTTAGAGACAGACACAGGAGATGCCGAGTCAGGAGCGCTCTTTTCAATATCTTGGGCTTCTGCTTGTTGCTTACGTCTTTTCTCATAAGCCTCTGCCATAGCAGCTGCTGCTGCTGCATCTGCACGTGAGGCAATAGCTGAGGCCGAGGATGCGGCTACTGATGGTAATTCATATCCACTTTTACTGACACTATTAGTGGAACCATTGGCATTGCTGCGACTATGAGAAGCTTTTACTGTAGAGGCAGAAATAGGCTTAGGCTTATATTGCGACTGTGCCTCATCGAGGCTGTCATCTCCAATGATGACGCTGATGAGCTTAGAAAAGCGAGAAAACAAATCCATTAGAGGCTCTCTAGACACATGGCTCCTTAGAAGTTTTTAGCCTAAGGAGCACTCACGGCCACAGCCGTGGATAGTAAACCGAACAAAATACCCTGTTTTATAAGGTACAGCCTCACGCTTTAGCCTTTAGCGTCTGAGCAGTCGTACCTTATCGCGAAGAGCGAGCTATTGAGAGCTCACAGGGGCGGGCGCTGTAACTGCGTTAGCAGCTGCGTTGGTATTAGCTACAGCAGCAGCTGCTACTGGAACCGCAATCTGTGGAGCGCTGTCAGGGTGATAGAAAGGATTTTTCACAAAATCGCAGTAATCGCTCAATGGCAGCAACAGGCCTAAGCGCAGCAATTGCTCGCGTAAAGCTCGGGCGTTTTTGGTGAACTCATCATCCATTTCTAACAAACGCAGGCTACCAAAGTACGGGCCTCCCTTGGCATAGTACTTCTTTGCCTCTACAGGGCCGATCACAATGTGATAGCGCTGGTCTAAGCGCTCTAAGAACTGGCTTAAAGCCATATGGCTCGAGCGACCTACTACAGCCATAACTAAGGTACGTAGCAGCTCGTCGCTGAGGATGTAGCAGTGTCCTACAGTCAGATCAGTGGTAATGAGTCCGATACTACGGCCTAACTTACGATGGTAGTCAACCACACTACGATCTTGCTGCTGCATATAGTGCAAGCAAAACTCTACGATCTCGTTGTAGGTGACATTAAGCTGCGCTAGCTCCTCACGGTCAAAGCCTTCGCCTAAAGCTGTAGTACGCATACGGCGCTTAAAAGCACCTAACTCGGCACCGCTTAAAGAGAAGTTATCACTGGAGGCAGAGGCGCTCTTACGCTTTTTGCGCACGCATTGCAACACAAAGAGCTGCATATAGTGCAGACCACGGCTGTTAAAGGTAAAGAGCTCACGAATGTAGTCAAAGAGCTCAGTGATCTGAGCCACACTGAGACTACGAGCTCGCAGTAACTGAGGAGCTGCTTGTTTAACCAAGTTCTTGAGGTGGCTCTTAAAGTAAAGCGGCATAGCTGTGGTATTGAGCTCGTGATTGGCCAGACAGCGCTCGACTGAGCATTTACGGATCCGGTCTTGTTTGGAGCGATTGACCACAGGAATGATGTTGATGTCGCACTTATTGGCTTTACCACCACCTACAGCTAAAGCGCCCTTAGATTGCTCTAAGCCGTAGACCATAAAGTTAAGCAGTGAGATCTGTCCTAAAGCCTGAAAGAGCTCTTGGGTGTTGAGGCCCATAGAAAGGATGTTGGCAAAGTCCTCTAGTGTTTGGCCAAAGACGCGGTGGGCACGCACAGGGCAGTAGTTGGTGTGCTTCAGGCTGTAGTTTACAAAAGATGTCTGAGGCCATTTGTCTTTGCGTTTGGCCTTTTCGGCGTAAAACTTGTTCGTGCCTGCTTTGGTGTTCAGAGTATGCCCAAGGAGGCGTAAGTAATTCTCTACAAACGTTTCTTCGGCTAAATATGGGCCAGAGATCCGTCGGGCACAAGCCTCGATAGGATTAGGCGCAAAGAAACGACGACAGAGCTCACGCCCTACAAAGGCTTGAAGCTGTAGAGCTGTTGCTTTTTGTCCATCGGCTAAAACCACGCCCCAAGAGGCATTGGCTGCTTGCCCGTCGTTACTAGTGTTGGTATCGACACCAGCTTTGCCACTAATGCCTGCAGCAGGATTAAAGACACTGCGCTGCAAAAAGGTAAACAGCGTTTGTCCACTGCCAGACATGAAGTTAGATGTTATGTGCAGGTTAGTAGCTGAGAGATCTGGGTACAGAAAAGAGCTGCCATGTGGGAACATAAAGCGACTAGACCAAAGACGCTCCTCACCTGAGGAGGTGTTCATGACCCAGTTGCGTAGCAGCGATAAAACACTGGCAAATTCGCTAAATTCGTTAAAGATCTGCGATAAATACTTGAGATCTTTGCGCTCAAACTGACGGATGCGAGTTTGCTCGTTTTCCGTATCTTCTTCTTCGCTTTCGCTATCAGGATCATCCACATTTAAGCTAGAACCTGAAGTGCTTACTTCCCACTGATTGCCCTTAATGAAGAGATTGCTCCACAACTCCCATTTGGCCTCATTATTGAGGTCATTACGCTGGTTGATGTAGTCGACGTAAGGGTTATTAAGCACCAAGCGACGCAGCATGATACGACGGCCACTCATATAGAGAGTTGACCACTGATCCTCCATCACATTACTGGCACTGTTACCCCCTGCTGCAACACCATTATCTGTTTGGCTAACCTCTGCAGGTTGGGAAGGATTAGCAGTAGCTTGTGCCTGCACCGGCGTTTGTGCTTGCACCGGTGGACGGGACAAGAGCGCTACATTCTGGTGAAAAGGATTGTTCGGATTTTGGCTGGATAAGACCTGCAAAAACTCAATGATGGTGCCTTCTAAGGTGACATTGGCGTCGAAACCAAAGCCAAAGAGATCTTCTTCTAAAAAGAAGTCACGGTAGGCAGAGGCCTTATTGGGATGTAAACGTGGCCCCACCAATGGAGCCTCGGTGTCTTTAAGCTGCAAAATGAGCTGACGTAGCTGTTGTTGCGGCGAAACAGTCTCAGAACCAGCGCCACCAGATACACCAGTTGTATTAGCTGCGCTGGTAACTACTTTTGGAGCTGTAGTCGTACTTGTGCTTATTTGAGCCGCCTCAGAATTTGGGGCGGTACTGCCACCGCCGATCGCGGTGGTAGCTTCCTGCGGAGCACAGAGCTCATAAGCTCTGGCGGTTAAAAAGAGAAGCAAAGCCACGATTTAATTCCTTTTTCTAAAAAACAGGCCAACTAATTCCAGTTAAAGCTTCCAGATGGGTCGAGCTTGCAGATAAAGACGCTATTGAGCATATTCTGTGAATCATTTGAAGGCTGCACCAATGGTGTGCTTTCCATGATCATCGAGTCGATGCTCGCCTTAAAGGCAATGAGGTCGTTATTGCACTCTGAGGAGAAAGACAATCCCACTTTACCCGAGGCTAAAGCCATAAGGTACTCAAAGAGCTTAGGAGTAATAAGCATCCGGCTGCTCTTAAACATAGGCTGCCCAGACACCATGCCACCGTTACCACCGGCACCCCAAGACTGCGCGGCGCTGAGGTTTTGGTGAAAAACCAGTTCCATCATATTGCTTGGGCTGCGCTCAAAGCGAATAGAGGTATCTGCCTTAGAGCCACTATAGTCGACAGGCACACAGAAACGCTGCGTATCGTAAATGATACTTGGAGCTGTCGGATTGAGCTTATTGCTGGTGGTGATATACAGCGTATTAGCTGCACCTTTCATCAGCATCAAATTGGTGAAGGCACGGTTAAGACCAACGATTAAGGTCTTTGCAATCTCAAGGCAACGGCGGATAGCCACTGGACAGGAGTAATTGGTCAGGGAGCCATGATAACCCTGTGCACCTTGTTGAGCTAACGCCGCTAGCATTGGCGCAGCTTGCTGCAATACTTCGTGCTTAAGGGCTAAATACTGCAAGGCAAAAGGATAGCCTGTCAGAAGATATGGGGCAAAGAATGGAGCTGGGCCTTGAGGTTGGTGTCCGTCTGTCGGTTGGCCTTGGTCTAAGCTCAAGTCATAGTTCATCGAGCTGTAATCAGAATCAAAAAGCCCTCCATAGCCTAAACCGCCATTAATGGTGGAGCCATGCTCCATAAAGCTCAGATCGTCTGTAGCAAAAGGATCCGCTGATGGGTCAGCAAATGGATCATCAAAGCCACTGAAATCATCAAAGTCATTAACAGCGCCCGCCCCTGCCTGTGAGTTATTTGTGGCAGTAGCGATAGCACCGGTGGCACCGGTACTACCGGTAGCCGTTAAGCGTGTCAAGGCTGACGTTTGCAGTAGGCTTTGGAGATCATCATGCTGTGGATCGGCGACGACAAAGAAAAGCAAACGACGCAGAGAATACAAGTGCTCACGCATGGCATTGAGCGCAGCTTGTAGCTCTTCGTCTTTTTCAGCGTCGCTGGCATCGACACTACTTTGCTGTAAGAGATCAGAGTAATGCTGTAACGATGAGGTTAGAGCATAGTGATCGTTTTGCTCCAAAAGCTCGTGGTATTGCTGACGTAGTACTTGAGATGCTGACTCGCTATTACCTGCCAGTATTAGCTCATCAATCAGCTTGGTACTGAATTGGCCCACGCCAATGGAGTTGAGATCGGCAAAAATTGGACTGGCGCTCTCTTGAGCAGCTGCTGCATTTTTACGCTTGCGTCCTCCTGCTTCGTTATTGACGAATCTACGAGCACTGGCATTAAGACCAAAGATGTTGTCAAAAGGCAGTGAAGCTAAATTGGAGTCCATTAAGGCACGATCAAGACGGGCCTGATCACCGACATAGGATTTGAGATGGAAACGGCTGACGTTGTAGTTGACCTTTTCGCAGGTGAGAGCCTTGTCCTTGGTGTTGCAGCCTAATAAGGCGTTCACCAACAGTAAGAGCACATTACGCACGGTAAAGTGCTGTCCATTGTCCACAATCAGCTCATGTAACTGGAGCAAGCGCAGGATCACCAGTGGCTGCATCAGGATCTTACGATTACGCTGGATCGGGCAGTAGTCCAAATGGTCACAACCCTCACAGCCTTGCCATTGCGGTGCTTCCATAATGGCATCAAAGATCTGCTTGATCTCAGCTGCACCTAAGCAAGCTGACATGTCGTGGCACTGCACACCCAACATGGTGTCGAGCCGACTGCTGTCATGTTCCAGCATATAGAGCTCTAAGGCCTTAATGAATCGGCCTAAAGCCCCAAGGTTTTGTTGCTGGTCAGCAAAGAAGCTTTGGAAGCGCTCCATGATCTTGCCGTTATTACCGGCAATCAACACGATATTGCAGGTTGGAGTAGCGATCGTCTCGCTTTGTTGCTTGCGATGAATCCGATCGGCCAAAGTTGCTTCAGCAGGTAAAGCCAAAGAAGAAGCAATGGCCATGTTTTGCTCCATGATCTCCACAATAGTGGCACGCAATTGTGCTGTTACCTTGGCACTATCGTTACTGGTGAAGTCCTTAACCAAGGTAAAGTTCACTGATCCCAAAGGGGTGTCCTTAGTGACGTTAAAGCAATTAGGAGCCTTTTCCCACTCTGTGATGGTGTGACCAATAAAGTCAGGAGAAGTAAAGAGCTTGCGCAGAAAGTGAGTCTTACCATCACCGGCACGACCGGAAAGCAAGATCACAGTGGAGTGGTGGTTGTCGATCACACGCTTAATTGCGGCACGATAGTCGTTTTGGCGTGGTAACTCAAACTCAAAAGGCGTGATCTCCAAGGCACGGGCAGCTTTGTCCACAAACTCATCGAATTGCAGATTGCTATCGAGTCCGTAGTTGCCCAGATAGGAGATGAAGTTTTTGTTAGGTAATTTAGCCATAGCTGAGAACCAACAAGACCAAACGAAAAGACCAAGCCCTATTACAGGCAAGGCAATTAAGGCTCGAGAGCTCTAGCTAAAGCAGCATAGAAGCAGATCGAACTGACCAAAACGCAGCGTGCTCACCATTCGTGCATATGCACGAGAGAGCAAAAGCCCAGAAGCCAAAATATGGCTTAAGGGCACAAGATAATGGTTTCAGTGTGACTGTCATCAGAGATGACAAGCCACCTGAAATCCCAGCAAGGGAAATTTTAGCATGCTGTGCCTATCAAGGCTAATTGAGTCATCCGCTAAGCATAGCCAACGGCCGTGCTTCGTCTAGAGCAAGGCTCACCAAGGCGATAGCCCCTAAATGCCAGACTGATGAGTTGTTAGCAGTGGAGGCGCTAGCGGCATTGGCAAGGTAAGACAAGGCATGGCATGGCATGGAAATGTGGTCAAATGCTAACTCAGCGGAGCCCCTACTGATCCTGTGAGTGGATATGCAGCGCTGGCAATTAGGGCAATGAGGCTATGAGCTTGTTGGTCTCAAGGCTCATGTGAGCCCCCGTAAGATCGGGTGCAAAGCAGAATCGTTACAACCTGTATTCGAGGAGAGTGTGACTTGGCCGTAATGGCATATAATGCAAAGCGTTATCAAGCCATTAAGGATGGTAGAACCGTAGTTCCTAAGACCTATAAGGGCAACACAAATAAAGCTGTATTAGTGTCGGGTCAGTCACTAGCAGTTAGAGGTGGCTAAGGCCGCAAAAGCAGGGTATTTCCTGCTAACTCCTCCAAGCCCTATTTGTTCTGTCCAAATTGGTGCATTGGCTAATTTGTAGCAGTTCCCTTTAGTATCAACAAGGGCACGTATTGGTTACTGGCATGCTGCTCGGTGCCTGTCTTTCTTTTTCTTAAAGTGCAACAGAATTAAATGAGTATTTTCGATTCTCCTCGTACTACAAGAGGCTCAGCTGAAAAACACTTCCTCAATTCCTTGGTCAATGGTGCTACGCCGGATATGATCATCTGGAAATCACCTGTCGAGGACTTCAACACCAACTCTGTTCTTACTGTTAATCCAGGCGAAAAAGCTCTGTTTTACAAAAATGGTCAGCTGATCCAAGTCTTTGGCCCTGGTCGCTATGAGCTTAATACAGAGAATTACCCTTTTTTAAGCGATATTCGCAACTGGCTCAGTGGAGGAGAATCGACTTTTAGGTGTCAAGTTTACTTTATCCGCACCGCTTTGAGCCAAGAAGTGCTGTGGGGTACCGATAGTCCGATCCAGCTTCGTGACCCTGTACAGCGTATTCAAACAGCTTTAATTGGTCGTGGTGCTTATAAGATCCGCATCGAAAATGCCCCGTTGTTCATCACTAAGCTGGCGGGCTTTGTGGATGAGTTCAGTACGCGCAATTTAGATAATTTCTTTTACAGCCAATTCCTGCAAACGATTAAGTCGTGCATTGCCCGCGAGGTGATGAATGCCAAAGAAGAGATCTTGGGCGTGATCACTAAGGTGGATGAGCTTGCTGCTCGCCTTAAAAAAGACTTAGCTCCGGTTTTTGCCTCATTTGGTTTAACGCTAGAGGTCTTCAGCATTATCGCTTTGGATATTCCTGATGATGATCCTAACCGCCAAGCCTTAGAGCAAGCCTATAGACGCACTCGGGAAAAGGAGATTATGGGGGATGATTATCGACTCATTAAAAGTATGGGGATTATGGAGGATCTGGCCAACAATCAAGGAGCTGGAGGGGCCGGAGCAGAGATGGGCTTAGGTATGGCTGCTTTTGGCATGATGGGCAATTGGGGGCAAAGTGTTTTTGGCCAAGGACAGTATGATCCAGCTCAGGGTATAGGTGGAACTCAGAGCGTATCTGGTGCACAGGGAAAAAATGCTCAGACAGCATCTACTGCTGAAAACGATCCTCAAGCCAAACTTTCTAAACTCAAAAAGCTCTTGGATGCTGGTCTAATTTCCCAAGCAGACTACGATGAGGCTAAAAAGAAAGTATTGGCTGATTTCTTGGCATGATAGGTGGGTATTTGGAGCATATTTATGCGTTTTTCCATTGCTAATATCATCAAGCTGGTTTTCCCAGTGATTTTTAACCTGATCTTCTTTCTCTTTGTTGCTATTGAGGGAACCTTAGCTCAGTGGAGCTCGTGGCTTTTCATTAATGTGGCTTATGCAGCGTTCATTTATACCCTGAAGGATCAGGTAAAAGAGCGTCTCAGTGTTCTCAACTTCACCATATATGCTATTGGTTTGGGCTATTTCTTTATAGCTTTGATCGTGGGAGTACTCTTCATGGCTGTCTTTAAGACAGCAGGAGTTGTATCTTGCATTGTTCAGCTGATCCTGTTGGGGGTGTTTGTGGTGGTGGCCTTGGGCTCAAAGTTAGCCAATATCAGCACTGAGCATTCGATTGAACAGCAGCGAAAGCAGGGGTTATTTATCCAAAGCTTATTGCAGGGAGTGAATGGGTGTATTGCCATATTACCGAGCAAAGTGACCTCAGGCATGGATTCTTCTTGCGAGAGCGCCTTGCAGCAGCTGGTGCAAGCGTTGGAGATCAGCCCTCTCCAGTCGAGTATAGCAGTGGTACAGATAGAACAAGAGCTGCAAGCTAATTTGTTAAAACTACAGCAGGCAGTGGCTGCTGGTAAGGCAGAGCAAGTGAGATCTTTAGCTCAGCAGATGATCCTGCAGATTAATCAGCGTAATTCATTACTTGAGGGGACTGGAGTTTAGCGATGGCAAGACAATCTCAAGAAAATTTAAAACTGCAGCAGTTTAGATGCCCAAGCTGTGGTCAGAATATTACTCAGCTCACTCCGTTCAAGGCCTCTATTGAGTGTCCTTATTGCCACCAAGTGTCATTAAATCCGTTGGTGGTGGATAAGTCTATCTTGGTGCCGCAGCGGGTGATTCCTTTTAGCGTCTCTAAAGATGAGTTTGGCGAGCAAATCATTGAGGCCTTAGTTGATGAGGATAATCTGCCTTTGGATCTCTTTGATCAGATCACTTTTGGTTCGGTGATTAAGGCTTTCCTGCCAATGTATGAGTATGCCGGTACCTTTGAGGGCACTTGGAATTGTGAAGAAGGATACCAAGTAGAGCGCAAGAAGAGACAAGGCAATTCTACTGTGACGGTACGTGAAACGCGCTATCGTCCTGCCAGTGGTAATGCATATGGTAATTTCTCAATTCTTGCTTTAGCTTACTCTGGTAACGATATTCCTCCAGAGTTTGAGCGCTATGCAGCAGTGATCCCGAATGATGGAGAAAATTCTTATCCTTTTGATCCGGAGCTCATGGGGCTTAATTCCGATGAACAGATTGTCACCTTAGAGATGAATCTTGATCCACGTCATGTATGGGCAGATCAGGGTGATGATTATGTTGCCAAGCTAGCTCATCAGGCTTGTTTAAAGCAAGCTCCCAAAAATCACCGTAAATTCCGTGATTCTTATCGTGTAGACGTAGAGGATGAAGGTATCTACACCATGGTGCCTTTTTGGTTCGTGTATTTCTATTACGAGGGTAAGTCGTGGAATTTTATGACCGAGGGTTCAGGGTCTTGGAATCACCTGAGTGCTCCGCAGTCCGCTAAGATCCCTCTTATTCGCTGGTCGATTGTGGGATTTTTTGTGATCCTAGGTTTTGTGCTATCGCAAATACAAGAGCTCAATTTGGGGTTAGGAGGCTTAGCAATTGGAGTAATTGGCGCATTGCTTGGTTATTTTGGGTATAACCTCTTCAATCGGGTAAAGCGTATTGCTGGGGCTTGTCGTGCTTTCCCTGAGAGTAATTTTGCTAAGAAACATCGCTCTTAGAGCAGAGTCTTTAACCGGAGATGCCAGTTAACGGGGCTTAAAGGCATAAGACTATGGTTTCAGCATGGCAGCAATCTGAGATGACAAGCAACCTGAGCCCAGCAAGGAAAATTTTAGCATGCTGCGCCTATCAAGGCTAATTGAGACATCCGCAAAGCATAGCCAACGGCCGTGCTTCGTCTAAAGCAAGGCTCACCAAGGCGATAGCCCCTAAATGCCAGACTGATGAGCCGTTAGCAGTGTAAGCACTATCGGCATTGGCAAGGTAAGGTAAGACAAGGCATGGCATGGAAATGTGGTCAAATGCTAACTCAGCAGTGCCCCTGCTGATCCTGTGAGTGGATATGCAGTGCTGGCAATGAGGGCAATGAGGCTACGAGCTTGGTGGTCTCAAGGCTCACCATGAGCACCTGCGAGATCAGGGGCAAAGCAGGATAAGACCAAGCTAAATGCACTGCGGATCACCCATTTCTTCGGCCATGTGATTGAAGACGTTAAAGAGCTGTGAGGTCTTATTAGCGCTGACCCCACCGCGCTCCACTCCCCTGTCTAGAGCCGACTTCTTATTGTCTACGTAGTCCTACACTTCCAGAGGAGTGCCACTGATGGTGAGCTGGTCGTTGCAAAAGAGATGGGTCTTGTCGAGCGCGGTGTTGCCTTTCTTGCTGGCAATCTTGCTGTATTTGAGCTTGGTGACCTAAAAGTAAATAAAAAGGTGATACGGTTTAGTGCTCATTGAGCCAAAATCCCATAAACAAGCTGAATTTTGGCTCCAGTGAATATATCACCCAAATTTAACGGGAGAATAGTTGATTTTTTACACTAA
>DXEV01000224.1 GCA_019114785.1 Candidatus Anaerobiospirillum pullistercoris
TAGCGGCAGCGGTTTGAGTGCGCATCGAATCAGGGCCAGAGGCAGCGCCACTGGTGTGAATCACAGCCTCTTCCTCACTGTCACCCCAGATCCAATCGCCAATCGAATCGATCCATGACTTATCTTCGCTAGCAGCGGCAGTGGCTGGCACACCAGCATTGGCAGCTGGAGCAGCGGTGTGAGGAACAGTGCTTACTGGAGCAGCGCTAGCAGCAACTGGAGCGGCTACAGGAGCAGCCTCAGCCTCGTCTTCACCCCAGATCCAATCACCGATCGAGTCAAACCATGACTTATCCTCGCCTGCACTGACAGCAGCTGGAGCTACAGGTAAGCCGGTATCAGGATCAATTGGGGTACTGGAATTGGTGCTGACTAATGGGGTGTAAGAGCCACCAAAGGTGGTAGCTAACACACGACGGGTATTGTTAGCAGGATCCACTAAACCTAAACGCTCATAACCACGAGCCATTAACTCTAAAGCAGGTCTTAATTGCTGGGTATTACGATAGGTGTATAGCAGGTTTTGGCAATGGCGGATCGAGGAAACGTAAGCTTCACGCTCAAAATAGTACTCGGCAATAGCCAACTCGCGCTTAGCTAACTCTTCCTTGATGTAGATCATACGTTGGCGAGCGTCGGCGGCGTAAATGCTATTTGGATAGGAGCGGATCAGATCACGGAAAGTATTGAAGGCAGCCTGATATAAAGAAGGATCCTTTTCAGAACGATCTAAGCCTAAGTAGTCTTGGATCATATCAGAGCGCTTTTGGATCTCAGTAAGGCCCTTCATGTAGTACACGTAATCGATGTTTGGGTGCGTTGGGCTTAAACGAATGAAGCGATTGATCTGGGCTAAAGCTAAATCAGACTCACGCTCCTTGTAGTACACGTAAATCAGATCGAGCTGCACCTGCGAGGTTAAAGAACCGAAAGGATAGCGCGAATCAATTGCCTCTAAATAGCGACGGGCCAAGGCAAAGTCACCTGTAGCCATACCGCTCTTAGCAACATTGTAGAGATTCTCAGGCGAGATATCAGGCACCTCATCACTATTGTAGTTGGATGAGCTGCAAGCAGTGACCGCGAGTGTGAAGCACAGCATCACTGTGGCCAAAAATTTGAACATCACGAAAGCTCCGACTAGCGCGCCACCACAAGAAAAACCAACGAGGAGGAAGAGATGAGCTCTTGCGAGCACCTAGCCCCACGATGACGCTGTTTTTCGCCTAAAGGAGGATCTACGACAAGGAAACGCCCGTATCTTGCCGTGCCTAAATTATCTTGGCAAAGGAAACGCTACCAAGAAAAATACCCTCTAAGCAACCCAAAATATTTTAGCAAAAATCGCTCGCTATCCCACACATATGGCACAAAAGCATGTGAGGCAATCTGCCCACAGGCAACCTGCCTACAAGACTCAATTAACTTAGCTCTTGGGCCTCGACAGGGACAACACGATCAGTCAGTCTGTCCTCTAGACAATACGCCACAGCATCATGAGATCATAGCTCAGGACAGAAAACAGCTTATAAATCAGGCTGTTTAACGCGTAAATGGCAATCAGCACAACCATTAAGGAAATGTCGATCATGCCAATAGGAGGGATCAGACGCTGCACAGGTGCGGTGATTGGGGCTGTAGTTTGCGCAAATAAGAAGCTCCACTCACGGGTTGCTGGCAGCCATGAGCACAGGGCTTGAGCCAACAGCAAGCAGATAATGAGATAGCCTAAAGATTTGGTGAAGAGGAAGACACCGCCTAACAGGCTAAAAAAGATTGGGATCTGCAGCATGAGCAGGCCAATTACCAGCCAAGCCACTAAAGCCACCACTAAAGCGACGATAAAGCCTGCCAGCCAAAAATGTCCTGCACGTACATTACGCCAAACAGGGACATTCACCAGCGGATTAGTAAGCTTAGTTACGGCTTGTGAAAATGGGTGATAGTAATCAGCGCCACTACTTTGCAGTAAGGTACGCAGCTGAAACAGCATAACCACGGCCGTGATGATGTACATCACGATCCAATACATATTTGGGGACATAGACCATCCTCAAAAGAACAACAAATTAACAAAACCAGTCCCATAGCAGGGTAGAGCTCGGCGCTACAGGAACACGGCTTAGAACCGCGCCCGTACCCAGCTCTTAAGGCAGGGCTCACAGCGTGCCGTGAGCGGCACGGCACGCTTAGCGCGCTTGGCTTGTAAGTGTACTGTGCGAAGCGCAGTACGCGAGCTAGTTAAACATTTCCTCGAACTCATGAGTGCGCTTTAAGCAAGCTTCGATGACAGCACTCATCATTTCCTCAAACTTGTAGTTAGTCATCTGCTGCAAGCCTTGGAAAGTAGTACCGCCTTTAGAGGTTACGGCCTCACGTAATTGTGAAATTGGAGTGTCCTGATTATGGATCACCATCTGAGCTGTACCTAAAGCCATTTGCTCAATAATGGCTCGCGACTGCTCTGGGCTAAAGCCTGCCTTAGTAGTTTCGGCCACCAAAGCCTCTAAGAAGCGATAGAGGAATGCAGGTGTAGATCCGGCCAGAGCACCTAAGCTATTAATACCGGCCTCATCTGTTACCACCGTCATGCCTAAGCCCTTTAAAAGCTCTAAGCACAGCTCACGATCAGCATCAGTGGCATGCTGACCTGGGCACACTGCAGTCACACCTAAGCCCAGCTTAGCAGGGGTATTAGGCATAATGCGGATAAAGCGGCACACACCTAAACGATGCTCAAAAGCTTGGAAGCGCCAGCCAGCGGCCATGGAAATAAAGAGCTTACCCTCATAAGGCACGCCGCTTTGCTTGATCTCATCGAGCACTACCGGCATCATCTGAGGCTTGACGCCCAAAAACACCACTTCGGCTGCCTGTAAGGCCTCGATATTATTGGTAGTAATATGAGCCCCTTGCTCCTTAAAGTGCTCCAGCTTCTCTAAGTGAGGGCCAGCGACAGTGATCTCATCACAATGCGGACGAGTGCTGACAATGCCCTTAAAGATGCAGGAAGACATATTACCGCCGCCAATAAAGGCGATCTTAACCTTAGCTTGATCCATAACTCAATTCATAGAGCCACGACACCACAGTCACTCTCACTTAAGCCAATAGTGACACGGGTAACGCTGACCTCTTCCTCTGCTAAAAAGAAAACTCTAAAAGCTTGCTAACTAGTGTTAGAGTTCAAAAGTTCGTAGCAGGCTTATCTGCTGTAAAATGAGGGGCATGAAAGAACAAAATAATTTTGCCCCTCAGCAGGCTTCTTCACCAATGAGTGAACACCAGAAGCCTCAAAGCGAT
>DXEV01000225.1 GCA_019114785.1 Candidatus Anaerobiospirillum pullistercoris
GTATATAACAGCATGTATAATAGTTTGAAAAGGATAAAAATATACAATGTTACTATAATTTTTTAATGCAGCGGATTGAGCTAATAGAGCTCTGCCAAAAAGAGGAGGGAAAGAGGGTGAGTGCAGTGCGCATAAGGATCTCTGAAATTGAGAGTAGCCTGCGACATCACCAAGATTTCACATCTCTTTTGAGCAGAGAACCGTACATTAGGATGGGGCTAGGAATAATTTACGTTCCGTTTCGCGTCTTACCGTTAAGCCACGCAGCACCTTGCCGCCTGCCTTGTTCCAGCGTAGGAACTCATCTGCGGCTCCCTCAAAGTCACCAGCTTTGAGCTTCTTAAGCAAGGTGGAATGCGCAAAAGCATTAGCGCCTACATTAAAGACAAAGGAGACTAAGGCGTCGAACTGGTTTTGGCTGAGCTCAAGGCTCTGCTTGTTGACTGCTTTTTCTGCCCAGAGAATGTCCTCGTTTAAAAGCTGCATCGCTTGCTCTTGTGTAACAGTGTCGCTCTCTTGCAAAGCTTGACCTTGGACGTTGGTGCCGGTATGGCCATAGCCTATGGTAAGAACACCAGCTGGGCAGTAGTAAGCCTTAGGTGCAAAGCTCTCAAAGCCCGCAATCATGGACAGCCCTTTCTTGCTAATGCTCAAATCAGACATTTCTCTCTCCTGTTAAAGAATAAGGCATTACGGGCAGTCAGCTCAGCCGCTTTAGCGTTTAGCGCCGCTTTAGCCTCTGTAACCATGCTCGTGTGAAGACGACTAATCAGTTGCTATCTGTGGTCAATGTCATCGTTCTGTGCTCGGAGTCTACAGGGAACCTAAGCTTTAATTGGCCTTTAGGTGCTTTTGCGCCATAGAGCGAGAATCCTTCCTAAGCTAGCCTTAACCTCAGCAAACCAGCCCATATGCCTTATGTTCTAAGCAAAGAAAGTATGGCTCCGTCTACCACAGGCTTAAAGCTTAGCCTTCTGCCCCAGTGTGCCGTCTTAAAGGTACACAAGCCTCCAAGCTCAGCAGCAGCAGCCTAAGCCTAAGAATATGCTCTTCAAGCAAGTTACCGCTTTTTCTACAGGCTGGAAAGGCCGTTAAGGTGAGCGACTACTGTCGTTCGACGACTCTCTCTCTCTCTAAGAGCCAACAATTTGGGTAGAGGCTAACATCCTCAGGCTCTATAAACGAATAAACAGGCAGGGAGATCGTGTTGGTGGGGCACGGCACAGGGGGTTGCTTGGTTGTACTGCGATTGCCTGTATGCTTTGTGGTGCTGTGGCGTGCTTTGCCCGAGATGTTGCAGCCGTTGTGGTATACCACGTGCACTACAAGCGTTAACGGCGACTAGAAATGCGGTATGAGTTATTGCATTGATTAGTTCGGTTTGTGCGGTATACCGCAAAATTGAGCACTGTTTGGCGCTGCTGGAAAAGAAGATTGAAGAATACTTGCCAGCTAGGTAAAAAAATCGAGAGGGGGAATAAAAGCCGTATTTAAGCGCTTACTAGATATTGGTTTTTATGCGTAGCTATACGGCAGATCTTGGGTGGGCTTTCTGGCAGGCGATAAAACGTGCTATTTGCGGATTTTCGTATACTGCACGCGTTTTTTGTATACAACGTGCCTTGTGCCTAGCGCGCACAATCTTTCAGTAAAGATTTTTTTCGCGCTGATCGGCTGTATACTATTGCTATCGTTACTCTGCTTTTAGCGCAACGCTAAAGGCGTCTGAACTGGGGCTGGGTCTATCCAGCCCTTTCCTTTTGGACAAAATAAACCATACTCATTCTCTTGCTCAGTATACTAAGGTATACAGCTCTTAGAAGACAAAATGAGTGTAAAACTCATGTTGGTTTGTGGTTGAGTTGGGGGCTAAAGGATGGCCGTTTTGGTAGACAAATAGCGGCTTTACTGGCCAGATCTGATAGACAAGCCATTGTGTGATGATCTGTTTTGGCGGTATACGGCTAAAACGATTTTTTGGGGTAGCTACGCATAAATTTGAGGTAAAGAAGGCGAGCTGCTAGCTTAGTGACAGGTCAAAATAGCGTAGCTTTTGCAGCTGGCGCTGTAATAGGGCTTAGTGAGCTTAGGAGAGCTCGGCAGAGTCGGAGAGCTTACGAAGAGAGAAAGTGTGGGATGGGAGCTCTGAGCCTCTGCTCAGGGCTAGTGCAAAGGCATTAGCCCAAAGAGAGGGTTGTGTCATGGCATGCAAGGCCCGAGACCAGGGCCGAGGCGAAGGGAAAAAGGGCTTGAGACAAAGCCCATGTTGCCATGTTGCTTAGTTCTGGCGTTGTAGAGCCTTATGGCACAGGCTGATCAGCGCTTCTTTAAACTCGCTTGGTGGTAGCACTGCTAAGGAGGCAATAGCCTCATCACAGGCTTGTTGTGCCTGCTTTTCACATTCTTCTAGAGCGTTAGTTGCGGCAATAGCTTGAAGTACTGGCTCAAGCTGCGCATCTTTCACAGCTTGTAACAGCTGCTCTTTGCCCTGTGGATCGCTGTGCTCTAAATGGCGTAGAGCCATAAGTACCGGTAAGGTAATACGCTGGTCGTTGAGATCCGTGCCTGCATCCTTGCCTAAGATGCTGCTGTCAGCGGTGTAATCCAGCATGTCGTCTTTGATCTGGAAAGCAATGCCTAATTTGCGGCCAAATTCCTTTAAAGGCGCAATGAAGTCATAGTATTGCTCAAGAGTAATGGCAGGGGAGGCGGCTGCTAACTCAAAGAGTACACCTGTCTTGTGGTAAATGGTCTCATAGTAAGTGTCGAGCGAGAGATTTACATCACCCTCATGCTCTAACTGGTAAAGCTCACCTACTACTAATTGACGTAAGGTTCGACTGAGCTCAGTGATGATGTCGAAGTTATGTGGCTTTTGTAACAAGTCAAAACAGCGCGTAAAGAGGTAGTCACCTGCGAGCACGGCCGCATGATTGCCATCAGTCTCGTTAAGAGTAGGTTGACCACGACGCAGCGGAGCTTTATCGATCACATCATCGTGCACTAAGGTAGCTGTGTGTAGAAGCTCAATAGCGGCGGCGATATGGCAGATATTGTCTAGATCGTTGTCTGCATTAAAGTTAGGCAGAGCTAAAGCGCTTAACAGTACCAGACGAGGACGCATTCTTTTGCCGCCAGCGCTGATAACGTGCATGCACATAGCATTTACGTGGCTTTCGAGAGGGTGATCTGTATAGGTTGCAGTGAGCAGAGCCTCGACTTTTTGTAAACTTGCATTTAGCAAGTCTTCTCCGGCTCTGACAGAGGTGTTCGACGTCATGACAAAAATCCTGACTAAAGTGCATCCTTGCGGTGCAGTAGCCAGGGCTTAGGGCACTTGTACCGCTGTTACGCAGTCACTGCGTAACGTGGACTTGGGGGCATGAGAGAACCGACCCTCACGCAAAAGCATGGCTATTTTAGCATCTTTGAATGCTGCTAGAGACTTTGCACCGATCGCAAGGCAAGTCTTGCTTTACTGGGCCTGAAACTTCATTTGTAGTGCCGTTGGTATTTCTTGGTGGAAAGCAAAGATGAGCTCCGTTGGAGCATAGGAGCGAAGGGCTTAGCTAGCAGCTTAGAGCGTGGCTTATACAGGGGCTTAGAGTAAGGCTTAGACTGGGCCTAAATAGGGGTATAGAGCTGGTGTGGACAGCGTAGTATGCCAGTGAGGGGCAAATAGGTGAAAAAGCCGTGTTTTTCGCTGTTAAGCTGTGCTATAATTTCGCGGTTTTGAAAGTCGCTGCGTTGACTTTCAAAATGCTGAGTGTGTAAAATATGCGCTCACAATTAGGCCTGATCAGGCGTTAAAGCTGAATAGGTCAGACTGGTAGGCGAAAGGCTAGGATTAAGCTTAGCTCCTTTCCCGCCTTGTTTAGGGTGGCCAAGGGCTAGAGCAATATGCCCACAGGGACGCTGGGTAAACGGCTATGGGGTCTTGAGTTGAGCTTGCTCCTCAAGTTTTGTATCGGCCGAATAACGCTATCAAAAGTCATGTGTTCGTGACTTCTTTGATGTAGCAGCAGCGACTGCAACGCAGTGGGTGCTTAATTTGAAAGATCGACGTAAAGCCTTGAGCGCAAGTGTTTCGTTACGATCTGCCATCTACAAGTTTTACGTTCAGCTGAGCCAGTATTAGGCATTTTACGAATTGATTTGAGCGGGAGCACAAACTCCTGCGTTCAAACGGAGTTTGAGCATGTACGCAGTTATTTTTTGCGGTGGCAAGCAGCACAAGGTCTCCGAGGGCGAGAAGCTTTGCGTTGAGCTCCTCAATGCCGAGGAAGGCAGCACTGTCGATTTAGATAAGGTTCTCTTAATCTCTGATGGTACCAATGTTAAGGTTGGCACTCCATACATTGAGGGTGCTAAGGTTAGCGCCAAGGTGTTAGGTGAGGTGGCTGGCGATAAGATCAAGATCGTCAAGTTCCGTCGTCGTAAGCACCATCAGAAGGTTACTGGCCACCGTCAGTGGTACACCCAGTTAGAGATTACCGGTATTACTGGTTAGGAGAAAGAATCAATGGCACACAAGAAAGCCGGTGGTTCCGTTCGTAACGGTCGTGATTCCCAGGCCCAACGTCTTGGCGTGAAGCGCTATGCTGGTGAGTTAGTTTCCGCTGGTAGCATCATCGTGCGTCAGCGTGGCACTCACTTCCACCCAGGTGCAAACGTGGGTATCGGCAAGGATGACACCTTATTCGCTAAGAAGACTGGTAAGGTCTCCTTTGTGACTCGCGGTCCAAAGGGCCGTAAGTACGTGCAGATCATTGCTGCCGACGCTGCTTAATTTAGCTCATGCTATTAAGCTTAGGGCGCGTCGCCTAGGCCCCAATCATAGGAGTCAGCGCGTGCCCTAGAAAGCATCAAGACAAGGGCTCGCGTTGTCTCTTTAAGGCTTTGTCCTCAGGGAGATAGCGCGAGCCTTTGTTTTTTGTTTTTGTCCTGTAACCCGAGGAAGAGGGTTTTGTTATGAAGTTCGTTGATGAAGCTACTATCCGCGTGGAAGCAGGAGATGGTGGCAATGGTGTGGTGAGCTTCCGTCGTGAGAAGTACATCCCTAAGGGTGGCCCTGACGGTGGTGATGGCGGTGACGGTGGTAACGTCTTTTTACTGGCTGACACCAATTTAAACACCTTAGTGGATTATAAGTTCACCAAGTTCTATCAAGCTGGTCGTGGCCAAAACGGTATGTCATCTGACTGTACTGGTGCCAAAGGCCAAGACATTATTCTGAAAGTTCCTGTGGGTACTCGTGTCACCGATAAAGAGACCGGCGAGGTCTTAGGTGACTTGCGTAAAGAGGGTGAGTTACTGCGTGTGGCTAAGGGCGGTCGTCACGGCTTTGGTAACACTCACTTTAAGAGCTCGACTAATCGTGCTCCACGCCAAAAGACCAATGGTACTCCTGGTGAGCGCCGTATTTTAGAGCTGGAACTGCTGTTAGTGGCAGATGTGGGCTTATTAGGTCTGCCAAATGCTGGCAAGTCCACCTTTATCCGCTCGGTATCGGCTGCTCGTCCAAAGGTCGCAGATTATCCTTTCACTACCTTGGTGCCAAATTTAGGCGTGGTGAAAACTGGCGATGGTGAAAGCTTTGTGATCGCCGATGTCCCTGGTCTGATTGAAGGTGCCGCTCAAGGTGCAGGTTTAGGTCATCGCTTCTTACGTCACTTAGAGCGTTGCCGTGTGTTACTGCATTTAGTGGATGCCAACCCAGTCGATGGCTCTGATCCTGTCACCAATGCTCAAGTGATTGAAAAAGAGCTCAAAGAATACGCCCATGATCTGTATGAGAAGCCACGTTGGCTGGTGCTCAATAAGGTCGATCTGTTAGAGGGCGGCGAGGCCGAGGGTCAAGAGCTGCTGCAAAAGATCGCAGCTGGCTTAGAGACTGCTCCTGAGCGTACTTTCATCATTTCTGCTTTGCAAAAGCAAAAGACCAATGAATTAACTTACGCCCTGCAAGAGCTGGTGGATAACGTCAAGCAAGCTGAGCGTGAATCTGAGGCTGCAGCTGCTGCCTCTGGTAAGAAAGCTGAGAGCTTTGTGTGGACTGAAGGTGAGCAAAACCTTAAAGATCCAGTCAATGGCGCTCAATTTAGTGGTGAGCCTGAGCTTGATGACGAAGACGATGATTTCTTCCTTGATGAGGAAGAGGGTGTCGAGATCGTCTACCAGAAATAACCCACAGTCTCAGCTAAAGGTAAGTACAGATGCAGTCCACGCCTCATGCGCAGAGCGCACAGTCTACAGCCAAACCAAAGCTTCCGCAGCTCTTAGTGCCAGCTGCCTCTAGTTTAAGTGCGATGCAGATCCAGCTGGTGGTGGCTTGTGGTCGTGATCGCGCTATAGGTGAGCGTGGCGCTATGCCATGGTACTTACCAGCTGATCTCAAGCACTTTAAGAGCACTACGGCCCATACTTGTTTAATTATGGGTCGTAAGACCTTTGAGTCGATCGGACGTGCTTTGCCTTTGCGCCGTAATATTGTGGTGAGCTCAGATCAGTCTTTGGCACATACCAATCCCAATATCGAAGTGGCAACATCTTTTGAGGCTGCTTTAGAGCTGGCGACAGTGATGCCTGCCGCAGCTATGACTAGCTGTAGTCAGAGTGCCGTGCAGGTGGTGCCTTATGGTGTGATTTCTATCATTGGTGGCGCTGGTTTGTTTGCTCGTGGCCTAGAGGTAGCAAATCGTCTTGAGATCACCGAGATCGCGGCTGAGTTCCCACAGGCTGATACCTATTTCCCAGAGATAGATCGTAAGCAATGGCAGGTAGAGGCTTTACAGCCAGATATCGAGGCAGAGCCTTGCTACTATTTTTGCGCCGCTGAGCAGCCTCAGGATTTTGCACAGCAC
>DXEV01000226.1 GCA_019114785.1 Candidatus Anaerobiospirillum pullistercoris
CGGTGAGGGTAATGCCGGAGCGGGAAGTGCCTGGAATTAAGGCTAAGGCTTGGGCAAAACCAATGATAATGGCCTGATTTAAGGTCATATGACGCAGGCTGTCAGCACGCTGGCCTTGAATATTGACGATAGTTCTCCAGTTGATCTTGCGATTTAAGTACGAAGCAATACCCAGCAAAATACCAAAGCCAATGGTGGTGTAGGCAATAATGTGGATGTTACGGGCTACAGTGGAGACATATCCTTCGAGGAGTAAGCCAGCAAAGCCTGCTGGGATGGTAGCGATAATGATGTACCAGCCGATGCGGCTTAATGGGGTTTGACGGCGTTTGATCACTGACTCAATGGTGTGAGTAGAGATCTGCACTAAGTCCGACATGTAGTAAAAGATCACTGCCAAGAGGGTGCCGACATGGACGGCAACATCAAAAGCGAGACCTTGGTCTTCCCAGCCTAAGAGTTGGCTTGGAAAAATGAGGTGGGCACTAGAAGAAACTGGCAAAAATTCTGTGATGCCTTGCAGTAAGGCAAGTACCACAATATGGGTGATGGGCACGATCGTGATTCCTAGTGTTTGTGATTGTTAACAGCTAGAAGGTGGCCGGTATAAGCTACACCACTTAGGGCAAGCTCCGCTAAAAAAGCCACACCTAGTTGGTGGCAGTGGAGTCAGAAGCCTGCCGCTAAAAGCAGCGTTGCTTACGTATTTTTCAGCTCTGCAGCAACAAGGTTGCAGCATGGTTGCATCATGGCTGCAATATTGTTGAGCATGGTGGGCCGTAAACCAAAGCAGGCAGCAAAAAATCTTGCTGCCTGCATCTGAGCTTTTAAGCCTCTGTTGTGGCGGGACGCTATTTTCCAAATGCCTCCTCTGAGGAATCTGGGCTCTTACCACTGATCAGGCCATAAGCTCTGCCTAGTTCTAGTTAGCCCTGCAACTGGCTAATTTGGCAAGCAAGTGCTTTTATGAGCACACTCTTACCAGATAGCAGCATGCTGGGATGAGCTATTCCTGTGGCTTTGAGGCGTGGCCTTGGCTCTAGAGGAAGTTTACGAACCTTACCTTATGGCTTAATTAGTTTTCGCTACCATTCCATGCTGGAGCAGCACGGTTGAAGTCGAAGTCAACCTTTTGCACCTGACGATTCTCTGGAATGTGTGGCAGCATCTGCTCGCACAGCTCCTTGACCTTGATCTTTAAGATCGGATGCTCCAGATCTGGGGCAATGTCGTTTAAAGGAATGGTCACAAATGGGTAGTCTTGGATGTCGTGACGTGGCAGCTTGCATGGCTCAGTGCACACAGTATCACCGAAGACCAAGATGTCGATGTCTAAGCGGTGCTTTAAGCCAAAGTTGGTGGAGTTGTGCATCATGAGCTCACAACCGGCACGCTCTTCGATGGCCTTTAAGCTCTTGTAGAGCTCGTCTAAGCTCAGCTCGGTGACGCCGCCCACCACCATGTTTAAGAAGTTAGGCTCAGCTTCACGGATAGCCTTGGACTCGTATACCGGCGAGCGTTTAAAGTCACTAAACAGTGGCTGTAATTGCTCAATGGCAAATAAGATCGCATTATCGCGATTGAGGTTCGAGCCAATACCTAAGTAGACTTGAGTACCCATAAGTTAGTCCTCTAAAGTTCGCGTAATTTCCACGCCCACACCCTGCGTGTGCAGTACCGCTTGCGTTTTCAGTAAACGCAGCGTGACCGAGCGCGGGTGGTATTGATCCAAGATAAAACGGCAGATATCTTCGGCTAAGGTCTCGACGAGCAAAGCCTTTTGCTGCCGTACAAAATCGGTCACCTTAAGGCAGACATCAGCATAGTTGATGGACTTGCTGAGATCGCCACTTTGAGCACACTCTTTGAGAGGTAGCTCTAGGGTGAGATCGAGCAGCAGAGGCTGCTCATGCTCGCGCTCATAAGGATAGATCCCCACAATGGCATCAATACTTAGACCACGAATTAAAATCTTGTCCACGTGTGCTTCCTATCACAGGCAGTAGTGACAGCATGCAGTATAGCTGCGCTGCTGTTTGTAAAAGCTCTTTTGGCCAGACCATGCCACAAGCCAGAGCAACGGCAACGGCCCTGAGGGCCGCAAACACAGCTGTTTCAGACGGCTGTTTGGCCTTGGGCCTGATGACTTTTGGCAACCAAAATCCTCTGACCTTTGTCGCTGGTACGTTCTCAGCTAAAAGAGTGAGCTCTGCTGGCACTAGCCAAAAACACTGAATTAATTAGGCCAGTTGTTACTGGCCTTTTTAGGTTTTAGCCGCTACGCTTGCGTGAGCTTTTGTTCTTTTATTTCTTTTTAAAATCTGTGCCGTGCCAAATTGCGGTACAGCAGTTTGGCGGCTAGGCATTCCTGCTCAAGCTAGCTTCTGCAAGATAGCTGGTAGCAGGTTACGCAGTAGCGCTTATAGCGGTTTGAGACTGGACAGTGGCCAGCGTGGGAACACGTTGACCTCTAGTGAGCCGCGCTCTCCTGCTTTAAAACGTAACATGCCTGCAAGGGCAATCATGGCACCGTTGTCGGTGCAAAATTCTTTACGGGCAAAAAATACTTGCCCCTTTCTTTGGGCCATCAGTGTGGTTAAAGCCTCACGAATGGCACTGTTAGCACTGACACCTCCGGCTACCACCAGCGTATTCATCTTGGTCTTATCTAAGGCCTTTTGGCACTTGTGGTAGAGGGTATCAGCTACTGCATCCTCAAAGCAGCGGGCAATACTAGCCTTATCTGCCTCGAGATCGGTGCTCTTATGCACCGCATTTAACACTGCCGTCTTTAAACCGGCAAAGGAGAAATCAAGATTAGGCCGATCAATCATAGGCCGTGGAAAATGGTAAGCCGAGCTGTCAGCATGGGGCTCATTGGCCAGAGCCTCAAGCTTAGGGCCACCAGGGTATGGTAGACCTAAAAGTTTGGCGGTCTTATCAAAAGCCTCACCAGCGGCATCGTCCACGGATTCACCTAAGATCTCGTAACTGCCAGGGGCTGCTACCTTGATCAGCATGGTGTGCCCTCCGGAAACCAGCAGGGCCACAAAAGGAAATGATGGTGGATTGCTCTCCAGCATTGGAGCCAGTAAGTGGCCTTCCATATGATGCACAGGAATAGCTGGAATATTGAGAGCAAAAGCTAAAGCCCGAGCTTCCATGGCACCCACCAGTAAGGCTCCGATGAGACCTGGGCCTGCTGTATAAGCTACCGCGTTTAAGTCAGTGAGCTGAAGCTGGGCATCTTGCATGACCTTGCGGATCAGTGGCACCACTCTTTTGATGTGATCACGACCGGCAAGCTCTGGCACCACACCACCGTATTGGGCGTGGATAGGAATTTGCGTGTGGATCGCATGGGCAAGGAGTCCACGCTCATCATCGTAGATAGCAACGCCTGTTTCATCGCAGGAGCTCTCAATTCCTAACACCAGCATGCGAACTTTTTTCCTCTAGCTTAAGCATTTAGCTGTATTGCTGACAGGTGGGGTAGCAAGCAGTAGGTTATTCAGGCGAGTAGCAAGCAAGCTAGAATTTAAGGCGTCATGCGCCCTAAAATCATTTCTTTGTTGCAGCAAGTTATGGGTTATAGACGTTATAGACACTGATGCGATCTATAACTGCATATAAGCGTTACCTGAACACGCTACTCCCTGTGTGTCTGTGTGGGGCACCAAAAGACCAAGCTGAGGACAATACAATACTGCCTGATGCTACTGTTGTAAGGTTCGATGCTAGGTAGGACGCAGGGCCTCTACAGGCCGGAGCAATTACCTAGTGCAGCTTGGGCCTAAAAATGCCGGAACGCCTGATTTTATCATTTTGAGTGCGGAAAAACACTGCTAAATTTGGCTACTCATGCACGAGAGCGCATTACTCTGCGGTTTAGCTCAGCATATTTGCTCCGGAAATGAGTGTAGTGCTGTCCTGCGCCAAAAATATGCAGCTTGAGCTTTGCCTGCATTTGGGGCATTGCCCATAAGGCCCTGAGGCAGCATTGCTGAGACAGCGTTGCTGAGACAGCGTCACGGGCTCATGTTGTGTGGGCTGTAGTGTCCATACAGCCCGCAAAAAGGCTTTACTTTGCTTTGACAGCTGAGTAGAATAATGCGAATTTCGATCTCCAGTTTCTCTCTTTTGTCTGGATTCTGGTGTCACGGCTACCATCCCAAGCTTTTGTTCTAAGCGTTAAGACCGTTCTGTGGATTAACCGCTTGGTTGGTGCCAATATTTGTTTTTTATCTGTTACTTTTAAGGAAGGTGGTTTTACACATGCCAGTCATCAGAGTACGTGAGAATGAGCCATTTGATGTTGCTTTAAGACGCTTCAAGCGCTCCTGCGAAAAGGCCGGTATTCTTGCCGATGTTAGAGCTCGTGAGTTCTACGAGAAGCCAACCACTGTGCGTAAGCGCGCTAAGGCTTCTGCCATCAAGCGTCATGCTAAGAAGATGGCTCGCGAGAATGCACGTCGTACTCGTCTGTACTAAAGTGAAGGCAACACCTGCTGTGTAGTTTGAAAACTACAGGGTGTGAGCAGTCACCTTTAGACTGAGCTGTGTTAGACAGGTCATAGGGCGAAGTCCTATGACTGCCTAAAAGCTACAAAGGGCAATGTTCCAGTGGGACATTGCCCTTTGCCATATCAGGGAGCTATAGCAAGCTCCTGTTACACCTCTCTTGTGAAACAAGAGCAAAAGCAAGCGCCAAAAGTCCATGCCCCTGTCTATGGCCCATTCATGGCCCATGGCCATGCTTGCCACGGCCTGACGCCTTCATGCTTTAGGTCTCAATAGCCGTTGCTGAGAGCCTCACGGATCTTTTTCGGTGCCGTAGCTCACAATCCTCGCCATTTTGAGCTGCAATTTGCGCAATATTTTGCTCTAATAGTAACGAGCAAAGCCCCAGCGGTAAGCCATAAATTTGACTCTATGTTGTATCTATTTGATGTAACTAGGGACGGCCTAATTTTTTCCTGAGAGGCAGCAGTCGCGCTGTTTGGGGCCACAAAAAGGCTTTTCTGCGGCTTACTCTTAGGTTTTTTAAGCTGTCGGTTTTTCCTTGGCTTAGAGGGCGGTGTGGCTTATGCTTTGGTCAAATATATTTGAGTCGGCTTGCGATTTGTCTGGCTTTCGGTGAAAGTAATGGCGAGCAAGAGCCGTTAATTAGAATAAGAAGTGCTACTTGTCGACAAAAAATATCGTGGTGATATTGAGGGTAAAGGGCTTTGGGCTTTGTTGCTCACCTTGGCTGGTAGTGCTGCTTTGTTTTTAGTTTCCTCTGACAAGGCGATAGTAGAGCTTAATAGGAGCTTAGCTTGGGCTTCAATCTATAGGGTATAGGCTATAGGTATGAGCCCCTGATGCTCTAGTGTTTGTTGTTTTGGAGTCTCGTGTCCTTAGGCTGTTAAGTCCGTCCGTGCGCATTTGCTTGCGTGTCGATCTGCTGCAGTCTGCACGGCGCTTTGTATTTGTTTGTTTGCTGGCGGTTGTGTGAGTCATTGTGGCTTTGCCTGTGAGAGCAAAGCATTTACAAGGCGATGCGCAGCAGTGAGCCTGATTGTTTGGGCAGGGTTGTGAAATGTCTAATATGCTTAAAGCTTTTGAAGATCACGAGCGCAAAGTGCTTACTTTCGACTTGTACGATTGCCTCCTGAATTTCCGCTTAGTGCCTCACTTTGTCGGTCAGATCGGCCGCGAAAACAATATCGTTCCTGAGCTGGTGGAGAACTACTTCCAGATCTATATGGAGCGTGTGAAGTACTCCGAGAACTTTATGACCTACCACGATCTGCTGCACAAGGTCATGAGCTATCTGGATATGGAGTTTGGTACTAAGGCCTTCTCTGCCAATGCCGAAGAGCTCTATCTGATCCATAAGGATCTTAAGCCTCATGCCGACGTGGTGCCTGCTTTAGAGAAGCTGCGCGATGCTGGCTTTGAGCTTTATATCTTTGCTGACTCCAATCTGCAGCTGGTACAGAAGTACTTTGAGACATTTGAGGATATCTTCTCTGAGAAGAGTGTTCTCTGTGTTGATGAGGTGCGTTGCTATAAGCCACGTGCCGAGTATTTCCGCTTTGCGGCCCAAAAGTTTAAGCTGCGCAGTGCGGATGACCACTTCCACATCGCTTCCAATTACTTCACCGACATCGAGCCTGCCAGTAAGATGCACTGGCTGACGGTGTACATTAATCGCTCCAAGACTGGCTTACTGGAAAAAGAGGAGCCAAGCGCTGTTCTGCCTAACCTGACAGATCTCGAAGAGGCCATGGTCAATGCCCATAAGAAGATCGAGGCTGAAGAGCGTGCCGCCCAAGAGCGTGAGATGCAGGCTGCTATGCAGGAAGAGCAAAAGGAGCAGGCTGCTGAAGAGGCTAAGCGCCAGCGTGAGCAGCAGTTACGTCAGCAGCAAATGTTGCAACAGCAACAGCAGCAGCTGCAACAGCAGCAAATGCGCTTGCGTGGCGCTGGTAGTTATACCAACTCAGACTTCGATGGTGGTGCGGGTATCAATCCTTACTTTGTGCCACAAAATGAGAGAGACTTAGAGCTCACCGAGAAGATGCGTCACATGAGCCCAACTAAGGCTCGTGCTTTAGCTAAGGCTCGTGAGCGCGCTATTGCCAACTCTAAGATGTTTAATATTTAGCCCACGCCCAAGGCCCAAGGCCGAAGCCTTGGACTTTGGCCTGTGGCCTTCGGCCTGACTTCTGCAGCCCATCGTGTACTGTGCCTTAGTCCCATTATCTCCTTGGACTATAGACGAGACGCAGTGCACGATGGGCTGTGTGTTTTTTGGCGGTCAAGTAGGTGTAAAGTTTTGGGCAAAACGACATGCGCACAGATCGGCTATAATCATTTAGGGATTGTCTCGAATTGAGCTGTGGCAGTTGGCGCAGCGTGTAGTAGTTTGAGGCTCAATCTCTTAGCAAGAACTTGACTAGAGAGTGTATGCTCTAGCACCAAAGTTATCCGATAGGCAGCGGGAGGAAGTTAAAAGCTCGGTGCCAGTAAGGTTGGTGGATTGGCGATGTACTTAGATTTTTTCGGCTTAGATGACTACCCTTTTGATGGTTTACCTGATCGCCGCTTCTATTATGTAGGTGGTTCGCAACACCAATCTTTAGGTTTGCTCACTACAGCTCTATCGCGTAGTGGCAGTATCTGTGTGCTCTCCGGTGCCTCAGGTGCAGGTAAGACCACCTTAGTCCGTATGCTGATGCGCTCACTGCCACGGCGTATGCGCATTATTTCCATTGACGATCCGCGCCTTAATCCCCACATGCTCCTTGCAACCATTCTCCGTGCCTCAGGAGTGGTGGCCACCTCGCTTGAGTCGATTGCTGAGCTGACTTTAAAGCTGCGGCAAATGCTAGAAAAGTCGATTGCTATGGGCATTATCACCACTGTGATCTGTGATGAAGCCCAAGGCTTAAGCGACGATGTACTCGAGCAGATCCGCTTGATCTCCAATATCGAAGGTGAAGCAGGCAAGATGATTAACTTCCTGCTGGTGGGACAGGAAGATCTATTAGCTCATATCAATAAGCCAGAGCATGACATGCTCAAAAACCGCATTAAGATCTTTGCGGTATTGCCTCGTCTCAAAGAAGAAGAGGTTGGAGCCTATCTGACCTATCGTTTACAGCAAGTCTCCTGCATGAAGCCGATCTTTACCAATCGTGCTATTGCAGTGATCACCAAAAAAAGCCAAGGTGTACCACGCCTGATCAACGCCATTGCTGATATGTGCTTGACCTTGGCCTGCCAAAAGAAAAAGCAGCAGGTCAATTCGCTGATTGCCAATAAGGCCGCACATATCGTGCGCTATAACAAGGTTGGCTTTAAGGACTATGCTCTCACCTACTTAAAAGAAATCTTTTCCTTATCCCTGTACGAGAAGATCTTGGTGATCGCCGCCGCCGCAGTGTGCGCAGCGGGAGCCTATATGGGCACTCTGTACCTTGTAGAGCGTTATTACCCTTTGCAGACCGTACAAGGTGCTTTAATTAGCGACACTGATGTACAGGAACAGTATCGCGAGGTCAGTGATTATCTTTTCTTAGGTAAGAATGCTGCCAGCCGTGAGCTCTATCTCTTTAATCGTGCTATTTCCCAAGCTTATTTTAAGAGCGATGCCTTTGCTACCTTAGTTAAGGTCAATGGCTATGCTGTGGGTGTTACCGAAGGCGGTGGTAGTGGCAGCGCCGGTGGTGAGAGTAGCTCGGCTGGTGCGGGCACCACTGTGATCGACAATGGCGAGGTGGTCATTGGTGATGAGCTCTTAGAGAGTGTGGGCTTGCAGAGCCTCTATCAGGTGGGTGATTTTGAGGAGGCCTTATCCTATAACGCGCCAGTGCTGATCGGCCTCATCGATGATAATCTGACCCCTTTCTATACCGTGCTCTATCGCCTTAATGACGATGTGGCTCAGCTCATCATTGGGCAGTATCTCTTCTCGGTTAAGTTGGATTATGTGCGCGATCGCTATTTAGGCTCCTACACTTTACTGCATCCTTACATTGGTGATCTCTCTGATCTGGAGTCACCAAAGACTGATGTGCGTAAGGGCCGTGAGAACCAGCTGCGTCCATATCTTGAGAGCTATCGTCAAAAGGCCTTAGAAGATACCAACCGTGATGCCAATTTAGCTTTAGCAGCCATTGATCAGCAAAAGGAAGTGGTGTCTCAAGTGCGTTTGCAAGTGCGTCAGCAGCTGCTCTCTGCGCTTAATAGCAGCGATAAGTCAGATGAGGAGTTGGACAAAGAGGTTTCAGCCCAGTTAGATGAGGCTTTACAGCAGTCCACTGCTTATCAGGATGCCTTAACCCGCCTTAAGGAGTGCGAGGATATCAGTAGCCGCTATGAAGTGCGCGCTGACAATATTCGTACTATTTCCTTAAAGCTCGATGATGGCTATGAGCGCGCTATGGCGCTGTTCTTAGAGGATATGGGCTTTAGTGAGGTTAGCTATAAAGCTGTAGCTGTGTTGACCTTACAGCATGCTGATATGCCACGCCTGACGGATGTGGATCCTTCCAGTGTCACTGGCACTGCAAACAGTGCAGTACCAGCTGCCGCCGCAGCTGCATCGGCCGATGCTGCAGCAGCTGAGCGTGCGCAAGACTAGGCAGGAGGTGTAGGCCATGATCACTGCTGAAGAGCGTCAAGCGGCATTACGTGAGCTGAGCTTTAATCGCTGGAAAGCACTCAAGCTGTTTTTCTTTTGCTTTGCCTCTTTTGTTGTGGGCTTAACCGCTTTGTATTGGACTTTAGACCAGCGCTATGCCCAGCGCATTGAAGTAGCAAAAGAACAGCTCATACAGGAAATGCTGGCCCTAAAAGATCACTACCAAATGCAGCCTATAGCCGATCTCTACGAGGGAGTAGTGGCTTATGAGGGTAGAGCTGACTTTGATCAAGCTCATGTCATTGTGATCCCTAAAGCAGAGTTTAAGGAAAAGGGCGAGCTCATTGCGGTTAAAGGCCAAAAGCGAGAGCTGGCTCCTAGCGTGTATCAGATCCGCTTTGTAGTGGCAGATGCCAATGCAACATCTGCAGCTGACAAAGAGGCGGATTCAGCCGCTGCTGCGGAAAACCAAGATCAGGGAAAAGAGTAGGGAGTAGGGAGAGCTTAGATCTCAATATGAGAGCAGCCAGTATCCATGCAGTGTAGCTGGCTTCTTTGAGGGTCTCCGCAGCTATAGCCAACGGAGTAGGGGAGTTTTATTAGAGGCCAGCAGCAAATCTCTAATTAAGCAAAGTTCTAATGCTGTGGCCTCAAAAGCAAAAGGTAAGTGTGAGTACTTACACTTACTGGCGAAAGCTGGCGGTAATTAGTAGCGCTCGCGCTTTTGCTTGCGGCTTGGACGAGGGATAAAGACGAGGATCACGCCTACGATAGCACCAGCAAGGGCAATGATGGCACCTTGCATCCACCAGCGCATCTGCATATCGAGATCCTTAGTCTCTAAGCGCGAAGAAGCATCACGATAGAGCTCATCTAACTCTTGGAGCGAAGCATCTTTTTGGGCAATAGAAGTTTTAAGCTCAGAGTTTTCCTGAGTAACTTGAGCCAGCTGTTGCTCTGCATCCTTTAAGCGCTTGCTCAGCTCATTGTCGTAATTGTCTAAGCGGTATTGCAGGTCGTTGATTTGACCTTGTAACTGCTCAGCTAAAGGTGCACCACAGATCTCTGGTTGGATGGTATCCAGAGGCATCCAAAAGCTCTGACCATCAGCACCTTCTAATTGGGCATATCGACCATTGTCAGAATAGCGCTTAAAGGTCATGCGCTCACCAATCTGGCGATTACCAGTAATACGGTAGCCCTCACCTGGGCCAGAGCGAGTCCAGACACGGTTGGTATCAGAGACGTACACTGGGCCGCCTACATAGTAGCCATTAGCATCTGGCTTTGGGGCAGGGGCAGCTTCTTCAGCAGCAGCTGGAGCTGCTGGGGATTCTTCTTGGGCTTGAGCATTGTGAGAGAGTAATAAGGCACTTACGCCTAAGCTAAGAGCCAGTAGCCAAGAAAACACGGCACGATGGCCGTAGTGTTGAAAAGAAAAAATAGGGCGAAAAGACATCTTTGCCTACGATTTTTTGCCTGCTACAGGCATGCCTTGCGTACTGGCAGGATACTGTCCGTGTGCAGTGTTAAGGCATGTAAGCTCTAGCAGTATTGGGAGCTAAAAATAGAAAGTTAACAATTGAGGTAGTGAGCACAGTTGGCCTTAATGTTATGGCGCTAATTGATGCTGTGAGCTACCTCGTATGGCCGCTAATTTTAGTCGAGCCATAGCAGGCCAAGATCTTAGCACATTGGGCAAGTTTGTCCCAAAATTCAGCGCTTCTTAGCTCATAGTGGTGCTAAGTCTGCACCGGCTTATATTATTTGGCTTTTTGCGGCTTTTGCGCTATTTTGGGAAATGTCTTTTTGCCCAGCGCGGCTCATGTTTGAGGAGACATTGTATGCTGGCCATGCCGAACTATCCTTACGCTATTTTCCCTGATCCTGAAAACCTCCCTCAATTGCCAGAGGAGCTCTTGCAGGATGGCCAAAACTTCTATGCCCGCTTGCAGCAGCGTGCTGCTCCTGAGGATATGGCGGTTTTTGATCAGCAAAAAGATCTCTTATACGTGCTATCGCTCTCGGATTTCGTGGCTAAGACCATGATCCAATATCCTCATGAGTGTGCCCAGCTGATCGTTGATGGTGCTCTGGAAAGCCCTTTTTATTCGCTCGATATCACTGATGAGATCAATGAGCGGATCGTGCCTAATATCAGTGATAGTGAGCTGAAAAAACGCTTACGCATTCTCCGTCGTGTCCACATGGTGCCTATTGCGTGGCGTGATCTGACTGGTAAAGCTGATATTGAAGAGGTTTTTGTCTCACTCTCTAACCTCGCAGAGGGTATTGTGTGCCGTACTATTGATGTAGTACGTGCTTCTATGGAGACTGCCTTTGGCCAAGCTTACGATAAGCAAGGTGCAGTTATGCCTTTGCTGGTTTTAGGCATGGGTAAACTGGGTGGTGGTGAGCTTAACTTCTCCTCTGATATCGATCTCATTTGCTGCTACCCTTACGATGGCCAGACTACAGGTGGTGCTCGCAGTATCACTTTTCAAGAGTACTTCACCAAGGTGGTACAGCGCTTTTCCAATCTTTTGGCTGAAACCACTGCTGACTCCTTTTGCTACCGTATTGATCTGCGCTTACGTCCTTTTGGCGACGCGGGCCCACTGGTGTCTTCTTTTGATGCACTCTCGGTTTATTACGAGACTCAAGGTCGTACTTGGGAGCGTTATGCCTTAGTTAAGGCCAGATTACTCGGTGACCATCATTTCTGGGGCGACTATGGTGATGAGCTGATTGAGATGCTGCGTCCATTCGTCTATCGCCGCTACCTTGATTATGGTGCAATTGAGTCCTTACGTAAGCTCAAGCACATGATTGAAGCTGAGGTGCGTCGCCGTAATTTGGGTGATAACTTTAAGCTAGGCTCAGGCGGTATCCGTGAGATCGAGTTCATTGCCCAAGTCTTTGAGCTGATGCGTGGCGGCCGTATGCAAGAACTGGTAGAGCGCAGCCTCCGTAAGACTTTGCGCAATATCAGCAAGTTGCAGCTTTTGCCTGATGAAGTCTGCCAAAACTTAGATGTGTGCTACATCTACTTAAGGCGTTTAGAGAACATCACCCAGATGCTCTCAGATAAGCAGACGCAAACCCTGCCAACCACCGAAAAAGATCGCATGCGTGTGGCTATCGGCATGAATAAGGGATCTTTTGCCGAGCTGACAGAAGAGCTGGATCAGATCCGTAATAAGGTGCACCACGAGTTCGTAGCCGTGATGCGTGATGACGATAGCGCTCAAGACGAAATGTCAACTGAGAATGTCGAGCTGTGGGAATCCTCACTGAGTGCCGATGAGTTAGCTTCGATCTTGGCTCCATTGCTAGCCGAGCATTTACCGCCAGAGGCTAAAGCCAAGGTAGAGAATAACGCTAGCAGTGCCAATGCAGGCAACATTACCACTGGCGGCAATACTGCCAATAGCAGCAATGCTGTACCAGCAGCTAATAGTGGCAAGCCAGTACAGGATGCTAAAGTTGCCACTGCCACTGCTGCTACATCCACAGCTTCAGCTCAGTCAGCACCTGCCACCCCAGCTGTAACCTCAGCTACTGCTTCAACGACATCAAGTACAGCACGTCGTCCGTTAGGCAATTCTATGGCGGCACGCATGGTAGCAGCTGGTCGGCGCTCGATGTTTGGGGGTGGTTCATTCTCCTCAGCTGCGGCCCGTGCAGCGGCAGCAGCCGCTGCGGCGAAAGCTAAGGCCAAGGCCGAAAGTGAGTCATCTGCCTCTGCGTCAGGCGCTGTCAACAGTACAACCAAAGTAAACGATAATGCTGCGACTATGTCAGCATCTTCGACACAGGGGGGTACCGCTTCTAGTAATACAGCCCTTGCAGGGGCTGCAGCTGTATCCACAGCAGCTACAGTATCTGCCTCTGCCTCTTGTGCCACCAGTGATTCCTCTGTTACGGTGTCAGTATCTACAGCTCCGCTGCCAGAAGCCATTCAACAGGAGGCTTTGCAGCTAGCACAAGGCATTATCCAGCTGCATCACACCTTAGCGCGCTTACCTGTAGGCCCTATAGGCCGTGAGACTCTAGTGCGTCTCATGCCAAAGATCATTCGGGCAGTCACTAAGTACAAGAATGCAGCTGCGCTCTTTAACAAGGTGGCCTTACTATTAGAAAAGGTAGCTTTACGTACCACTTACTTACAGCTGTTGCTAGAGAATAATGGCACGCGGGAAAAGCTCTTATCGCTGCTTAACGGTAATAACTTTGCTGGTGCGCTGATCTCGGCTCATCCTATCTTGCTGGATGAGCTCATTGCGCCTCGTTACTTTAAGATGCCACCTCATCCAGAGGAGTATCTGGCTTGGCTTAATGAGCGCTTGCTGCGCATCGATCCAGATGATCTCGAAGAGCAGATGGAGGAATTGCGCCTCTTTAAGAAGACTATGGTGCTGCGTATTGCCATGTCAGATCAGAGTCAAAGTTTGCCGCTGATGAAGATCTCCGACTCTTTAACGTGGCTGGCAGAGGCTATCTTGCGTGAGATCTCAATGCTGGCTTGGCGTCAGACCGTGCAAAAGTATGGAGCTCCGCGTGATCGTAACTTCCAAGATCCAGGCTTTGCCATCATTGCCTATGGCAAGTTAGGTGGTATTGAGCTGGGATATAAGTCTGATCTGGATATGGTCTTTATCCGTGAGGTCTCAGATGAGCTTACGGCTGGTGTGCCTAACGCCGAAGGCGAAATCACTAACTCAGTACCAGCTGCCATGTTCTATCAGCGCTTTGTCCAGCGCTTTATGCACCTGTGCACTACTCGTATGAGTGGTGGTGTGCTCTATGACCTTGATATGCGCTTACGTCCTGACGGTGATTCAGGTGTGCTGATGACCGATCTTGAGGCCTATGATAACTACCAAAAGAATAGAGCGTGGACATGGGAACACCAGGCTTTAGTGCGTGCGCGTGCAGTGGCAGGCTCACCAAAGGTGATTGAGGGCTTTAATAAGATCCGTGATGAGGTCTTACGTACACCACGTGATGAACAGCAGCTGAGTGATGATGTTTATGCCATGCGGATGAAGATGCGCAATTACCTTGATCGCAGCTCAGACAAGCTTTTTGACCTTAAGCAGGGTCGTGGCGGTATGGTAGACATCGAGTTTATCGCTCAATATCTGTTGCTGCGTGAGGCCCCTCGGCATAAGGATATGGTGCTGTGGTCGGATAACGTCCGTATTTTTGATGAGTGCGCACGTTTGGGCATTCTCACAGAGGAGACAACAGCAACGCTGAAGAATGCCTATTTGGCAATTCGTGAGTGCTATCACCGTGTGAGCTTAGCGGACTTACCACGTATTGTGGCATTAGAGGATCGGCCAAAGGCCTGTGATGATGTGGTAGTGATCTTTGATCGGATCTTCCATGATGCAGCCGAGCGTTTCGTACCACCGCAGTACTCCAAGGCCAATTCTTTGCCTTCGGTGACGCTGTAGTTACTTATCTGGCAACGGCTGCAAAGACTAAGCACAAGGCAATTGCGTACCCCGTAATGCCTTGTGCTGAGATCGACACTTGGTGTGGTTTTGAGGCAATCACTCCCTATGAATGAGAGGGAGTTCAGCCTCAGCTCGAGCCACTAACAAGGAAGGGGATAAGAGTACTTGAGATTATTTGCCGCTATCGTCAAGTAAATCGGCACCAACATCGAGGATTAAGGATGCCAGCTCCTCAAGAGCAATGATGCGCACATGAGCAGTGCGAGCTTGCTTGAGGACATCTTCACCAATTTGCTTTGAAGGCAAATTTGTCATCAGCCACGACAGGTTTTGGACGGAGTCGTCGTCTGGAACTTGTGGCAGGAGATCGGTTGTTAGCTGTCCGTCGGCAGCTGCATGCACAGCGATATTGATATCGAGTCTTAAGTTGAAGAAGGAGCCTGTAACCGCAAAAGCCTCGTCGTCTGTTGCTGTATCACAGGTGACTTCGTTAGCTCCGCAGCGTGTGAGGTAGCGGGAGGCTAATTGCTTAAGCTCGGTCTTGCTGTAGAAGGAGAGGGTGCTAGAGATCTTTTCGAGCTGAGCTTTCTTGATCCTTAGCAGTGGATTTTGGTCATCAAGAGCCTCTTGCACATCCTTGATGAGGTTGTTGCTGATTCTTCTGCAGGTACAGCGTGTATGCTGCAGTTCGATTTGAATGCTCGGTGAATCGTAACGATTGAAAATGTAGTTATCACCGATAGGTTCTATCTTGAAGAAATAGTTGCAGGTGGTAGGGTGTGGATGCTGATCGACAAATAAGCCCTTTTCTGTTGGACGCAGGACAAAATCTTGGATGTTAATGACGTCCTGAGGAAACTTGGAAATGTGCTGGATAGGGCTGACAACTCTGACTACGCGTACATCAGTCATATCATAAGGGTGAGGAACAATGAGGATGTCGCCAGGGCAAACTTGCAGGCGGGTAAAGAACTGATTGACATTTTGATCATTCAGGCGATCGCCTTGTTTGTGGTCAATCTCATAGTGCAGCTTCTTAAATTTGCGGCGAATATTTTCGCCATTTTGTTCGTCAACAGTGTGAGCTTGCTGAGCGCAATTAAGCAGACGCTCACCAACGTCAACATTTGCGGCGGCATGCCATGTCCAGATGGTGAAGATATTGAGCTGAGTGAAAAGTGACCAAGCTATATCACGACGGTATAGCTCTTTGTTTTTGAGGCGAAAAATGTAAAGGCGGTTTTTAGGGCCTAATTTAAGAGCATCCATGCCTATGGGCTCCTTACTGTGTTTGATAGAAAGGCCTGCGCAAACCCTACTCGTAAGTATGGGGATAAGCAGGCTGGAAGTTTAGGTAAAGAACTCAGTTTTGCATTTACCCTAAATGAAAGCCTGTTCTTTACCTTCTGTAACGCTGTAGTTAGTTCTCTGGCAGCGGCTACCAAGACTAAGCACAAGGCAGTTGCGTAACCTATAATGCCTTGTGCTGAGCTATGTACTGGTAGGGACAAAGGCGCTAGAGATTACTTGCTGCTATTGGCAAGCAAATCGGTACCAGCATTGAGGATTAAGGATGCCAGCTCCTCAAGAGCAATGATGCGCACATGGGCAGTGCGAGCTTGCTTGAGGACATCTTCACTAATTTGCTCTAAAGGCAGATTAGTGATCAGCCAAGAAATGGTCTGGTTAGCGTCATCGTCTTGAGCTTGTGACGCAGTATTGCCGTCTTCTACTGGTGGTAGGACATCAGCAGTAAGATTTCCACCAGCAGCGGCTTTTACTGCAACATTAATGTTAAGTCCCAAGTTGAAGAAAGATCCTGTGACCGTAAAAGCTTCTTTATCTGCTACATCACAAGTCACTTTGTTTGCACCACAGCGGGTGAGGTAGCGGGAAGCTAACTGCAGAAGATCGCCCTTAGTGTAGGAGGAAATGAAGCTAGAGACCTGTTTGGTCAAGGCTTTCTTTGCTTGTAGTAGTGGATTGTTAGCATCAAGAACTTCTTGCACATCATTGATTAGGCTTCTATCCAGAATCCTGTTGTTGCCACGGTAGCGGAGCGCGCTTTGCAGTTGTGTAGAGGCGTCGTAACGGTTGAATGTAAAGAAATCGTCTACTGGCTCAACTTCTGCAAAGTAGTTTAGGGTTGATAGCTCGCCGTTTATTTCTAGGCCTTGTTCTGTGTGGGTAAAGGTTATATCCGGCAGAGAGATATTGGCTGGAAGTTGGGACGAGTGCTTGATCGGCGAGATCAGTCTGACAACACGAACATCACTCGGGTTATTAGGATTTGGCGATATGACTATGTCACCAGGACGCATCTCGAGCTGAGTGAAGAATATCCACATATAGGTATTAGGCATTCTCCAATCAGAAGGGTTATCGATCTTAAGGTGTAAATTTACAAAGTCGTAATAGTCTGGGAGGGAGCTTATTTCAGCACCAGAATTGTTTCGTGCTTGTTGGGCACAATTCAGCAGCTGCTCACCCACATCTGCGCGTGCAGCATTTTTCCAAGACCAAAGTGAGAGAAGGTTGTACTTCTCGAACAGAGGCCAAGCAACCTCTTTACAGTAATATTCTCGGTGGAGGTATAGGCGGTTGTTAGGGCCTAACTTAAGAGCATCCATACTTTGCTCCTCATGTTAGAGAGTTCAAAAAAGGCAGCCCGCTAAGACTGCCTAACTTTTAGATTTTGTACCATGGCCGCTTTCACGGCCATAACCTGTTAAGGTCGGTCAGACCTATCAGCAAGAGCTGATTCTTTTTTATCTGCACTTAGCAGCGCAACGCCAGTGCTCAAAAGGTGGCACTGGCGCTTGAGATAAAATCGGTACAGGGACTAAGCCTTATGTGTCTTAGCATATGTTGTGGCAAGCTTAATACGGACTTAGCCCTTAGAAATAGGGACTTCAGAGTCCACTATTGACCTAAGAGGTTAAGGGCAATAGTTGGACGCTGGTTGGCTTGAGCCAGCACAGTTTGCGAAGCCTGCTGAATGATGTTGTTCTGGGTTAGAGCAGCGGTCTCAGA
>DXEV01000227.1 GCA_019114785.1 Candidatus Anaerobiospirillum pullistercoris
TACCGCGTGATCAAGATGTGGTGCTATCAGGGTGAGTTTGGTTCTATGACCCCATCTCCTGAGCTGATTCGTCTGGCTGCGCAAGCCTATGGCGAGACTATTGGGCGTGAAGTGACGCCGAATGATGCCCCTGCAATTTTTGAACTTTTGGAGGCTCTACATAAGCGTCGTGTGGAGCAAGCCCGTCAAAAAAAGCAGAGCAATCATAATTAAGGATGAGCCCTGTGTTGGCTAGTGCACCTAAATAGCTTTATCTTCGTACTTCGGATCAAAGGCTCTAGCATCTTGTTTTGCGAGCTTTGATCTTAAGTCCAGTTGAGTGGCAATAACGGCTTACTGTTGTGCCATGAACCCCTAAGCACTCTCCGAGGAGGTTGTAGTTCCAGTTCTTAACAGCCTTGAGCTTGGCAACTAAGTCCCTCTTTTCTGGATCGTTCTCAAACATCTTTGCCGTAGCGGCGGTACCGTTACGAATGAGAGCATTTAGCTGAGCTTGCATTTCAGGTGTCCTCATCTTGTTCTTGCAACCAGATGCTCTTGGTTTGTCATTGCAAAGTGCTGCGAATCCCTTCAGATTGCTGTCATCTCCGTCGTTGCCAATGAACCGACTAAGCCACTTACGGATGGTGTTGTAGGATTTGATACCTAAGCGTTCCTTGAGCTCTTTAATCGAGCTACATGTTTGTGCTTCTACTACGATCTTGCAGCGAAGCTGGAGCCTTATTGAAACGGTAGTTTGACGTAAGCTATTTTCACAAAGTTTTACCTCTTGACCTAAAGAAGGGAGTTTTTTCTGGAATTGTTTTAAAATTCGGTTCGAGCGAGTGTTTGCTCCAGAAATAGGAGGTTGCTCGCTCGATAATAGGGGGCTTTTTTGATTGTTTATCATGCCTTCTATTTTTTGGATCTTGAGAGAGTCTATGGACGGCTAGAGAGCGGCGTTCACGCCGCTCCGATGGACGACCATGAGCAGAGTTTGCGGCTTTGCTCACGGACGTTGGTTACTTTTTGCTTGGGGCCTTGGCCTTGGAGGCTCTAGCTCTAGTGGCTCTAGCCTTGGTAGCAGTGCCCTTAGCTGTTTTGCCAGCTGCCTTAACAGATTGCTCCGCGTTGGAGGAGCTGGCAGTATTACTGCTTTGGGCAGCGGAGCTGCTGGCAGTGGCAGCAGTGCTGCTGGCAGTGCTGCTAGCAGCGGTGCGCGCAACAGCTGGCTCTATACCACGGGCAGCTGCACGCTGCTCATCGTAGACCTTGCTGTGCGTGTAGAGTGCCTTGAGCACCATGTCTAGCAGCTGTAAGCGCGAGTACTTATCGCTTTCCTTGAGATTGTAGCGCAGCGTATTGTCTCGCATGATGCGATATTCGCCATGCTTGCTCTTTTGAATGAGCGACAAGATGTACTCGTTATGTACCTTGTGATGTACCTCAAACGTCATGCTGGCACCATTTTCATCTCCACGGATCTTAGAAATACCTAAGATCGAAGCGACGCGCTTTAAACGTGAGATGGTAAAGAGGTTCTCACTTTCCTGTGGCATGTCGCCAAAGCGATCGATAAGCTCAATCTTGAGATCATCGAATTGCTCTGGGGTCATACAAGAAGCTAAGCGCTTATAGGTGGACAGTCTGGTGTTGACGTCGCGGATAAAGCTGTCAGGGAATAGGGCTGGCAAGTGCATATCCACGTCACACTCATTGAGGCTGAGCTCGCTTAAGGTTGGTTCTCGGCCATCCTTTAAGGCGGCTACAGCTGCATTGAGCATATCCATATAGAGCGAGAAGCCAATGGACTCAATTTGGCCTGACTGTTCCTCGCCTAAGAGTTCACCAGCACCACGGATCTCCAGATCGTGAGAGGCTAAGATAAAGCCAGCGCCTAATTCGTCGATACTGGCAATAGCCTCTAAACGGCGCTTAGCATCAATACCCAAAGCGGCCTTTGGTGGTGTAAAGAAGTAAGCGTAGGCCTGATGGTGAGAGCGACCAACACGGCCACGGATCTGGTGGAGCTGAGCCATACCAAGGCGATCGGCACGATCGATGATAATGGTATTGGCCGTTGGGATATCCAAACCATTTTCGATGATGGTAGAGCACAGCAGCACGTTAAAACGCTGGTGATAAAAGTCCTTCATCACGTTTTGTAGCTGTAATTCATCCATCTGACCATGGGCGATCTCAATTTTAGCCTCTGGCACCAGCTTGGCTAATTGCTCAGCTTTGAGCTCCATAGTGGCGACATCATTGTGCAGATAGTAAACCTGACCGCCACGGTGGAGTTCACGCATAATAGCCTCGCGGCAGAGCTGATTAGAATCCTCATGGATAAAGGTCTTTACCGCCAAACGATGCTCTGGTGGGGTGGCGATGATGGAGAGCTCACGCATTCCTTCCATAGCCATGTTCAGAGTACGAGGAATAGGGGTTGCGGTTAAGGTCAACAGATCCACCTCAGCGCGTAAGGCTTTAAGTTTTTCTTTTTGACGCACGCCAAAGCGGTGCTCCTCATCGATGATAAGCAGACCTAAATCTTTGAATTTGATCCGAGTAGACAGCAGACGGTGGGTACCGATAATGATGTCGATCTGGCCATTGGCTAACTTGGCAATGGTTTCTTTTTGTTCTTTAGGCGAGCGAAAACGGCTGAGCATATCCACGTTCATGGCTGTACTAGCAAAGCGCTCCCTAAAGTTTTGGAAGTGCTGCTCGGCCAAAATGGTGGTTGGAGCTAAGACTGCTACCTGCTTGCCATTGCTTGCTGCCACAAAAGCTGCACGTAAGGCTACTTCCGTCTTACCAAAACCCACATCACCACAGATTAAGCGATCCATGGCAATTGGCTTTTGCATATCAGCTAAGGTTTGCTCAATGGCCTTGTGCTGATCTTCTGTCTCTTCATAAGGGAAGCTGGCGACAAACTCATCTAAAGCAGGCTCGTCGATCTTAAAAGCGAAACCACGCTTGAGCTCACGCTGAGCGTAGATGTCCAGCAGCTCAGCAGCGACATCCCGTACCTTTTGTGCTGCTTTGTTTTTCTTTTTAGACCAGACATCTGTGCCTAAACGAGACAATGGTGGATTGGATTCGCCGGAGTAGCGGGCGACCTTGTTTAAGGAAGTGATTGGGATAGAGAGCATGTCGCCATTTTGGTACTCAATGGCGAGGTACTCTCCTTTAACTCCGTTGATGACTTCTGTCTTTAAGCCACGATAGCGACCGATACCGTGATCAATATGGACAACGATCTGCCCCTCTTGCAGTTGCGCCAGATTTTTAATAATAGCGTCTTGATCGACCTTCTGACGCTGACGATTACTGTGACGTTGTTTGATGATCTTAAAGCCTAAGAGCTCAGTTTCAGTCAGTATGGCTAAAGGCTGCTCAAGCTTGAGCGCTGCCAGTTTGCTCCACTGTTCCTTGGCGGCCGCAGGATCAAAGAGTACACCTTGCTCAAAAGGGGCAATGGTCATCATCAGCTGTTGTTCCGAGCTTAAAAACTCGTCGATATTGGAAGCTGGCTGAAGTCCAAACTCACGTACCAAGCTTTGTGGAATGAGCTCACGTAAATTTTGGCGACGACCTTCTGTGACAGCGGTAATGAGAATACGGCCATGGCGTTGCTGACATAAGTCCTGCACAAAGTTACACAGCTTCTGGCCACTGTTGAGATCGTGATGATCAAAGGCAATGTTTGGCACGCTGAGGCATGGTGCTTGGTAGTGATTGCGTAACTTAATCTGATCGTCAGCTAAAGCCTCAGGAGTGAGGTAAAGGCGAGGCTTGTTTTGTAAGGTCTCATTGAACTCTTCTGGGCGTAAGAAGACTTCATATACCGGTAAAGGTGGGTGCTCAAGATTGCCTAAAAAGAGCTTGTGGCGTGTGTGCAGCTCTTGATCAAAGTCCTTTATGGCTTTATCCATGTTGCCAACTACGATAAAACCAGCTTCAGGGCTCAGGTAGTCAAAGAGGGTGTTGGTTGCAGCAAAGAATAGAGGCAGGTAGTACTCAATGCCAGCAGGGATGCTAGCTTTGGATACAGCCTGATAGATCACATGGTTTTGGTAGTGCTCGTTGGCAAAGAAGTCACGATAGCGGCTGCGGAAAATAGAAATGCTCTCTTTGTCGAGAGGGAACTCATTGGCTGGCAGCAGTTTGATTTCTTGGATCTTTTCCTGTGAGCGCTGGTTTTGTACGTCGAAGTAAGCAATTGAGTCGACTTCATCGTCAAAGAAGTCGATACGCAGTGGACGGGTTGAGCCCATTGGGAACACGTCAAGAATGGAGCCACGGATGGCAAATTCACCATGGGCTAACACTTGTTCTACTTGTAAGTAACCATGCGCAACAAAGGTGGCGCGTAAGTTTTCGACGTCCTTCTTGTCACCAACTTTGAGGATAAAAGAGTTTTTGCTGACGTACTCACAAGGACTAAGACGCTGCATGAACGCAGCGACTGAAGTGACGATCAGACCTGAGTTGAGGCTTGGTACTTGGGAGAGAAACTCAAGACGTGAGGAGATGATGTCTTGGTGCGGCGAAAGTATGTCGTAAGGTAGTGTCTCATACTCCAAAAAGTCTAAGATCTGTTCTTGTGGACAGAGATATCTGAGCTCTTGAGAGAGACGGCGGGCTTCGATACTGTCAGAGCAGAGTACCACCAGAGGGTGAGGAAAGTTGGTTTTTTGAGCTGCGATCTCAAGCGCAATAGCACTACCAATGAGGTTGCCCAATACTTTTCCTTGCGGCGAAATTGGGGTCATGATCAGCTCTTGTCGTTGCATATACGCTTCTCCTAGTCAGCAGCTCATTGGTTGTTTGGGGCAAAAGATCAAACGCTTGGTTTTGCGCAGGCATGGCAAAGCCCGTCCTTGATGGCTAGCATAAGAACGTAAGTCGTTTGTTTGAGATGATCGACTTTGCCCCTGAGCCCTAAAAGATAAGTACAGGCAGGTGCAATTGATCAAAAAGTAATTTTATGTCATTTAGGCGTGTTTTGCAGCTGCAAACTGACCTTGCAATTTTAGTATGGCTTGCTACAGGCTTTGAGGTGGCAGGTAGTGGCAAAGCAGCAAAAGCGGCCAAGGCTTGCAGACATTAGGTGCAGAAAATGCCAATAGGTGTGCTGATATCACAGGATGATGCCGGTGAAGTTTGAGCTTATGCAGGGCTGGAAATAAGGTTTCTTGGGAGATCTGAAGTGAGCTCGGCTTTAGGCACAATTAGGGCTCTTTTTTTGCTAGCCTTTTTAGACCTTAATTTGAGCCAGAGTCTCTTGCCATGTTTTCTTGGGGCTCAAGTGCTAAGCATGCCCTAAATGCGGCTGCGTATGCTATGGTGAGGACGATAAGGCAAGGCCTTATTGAGTAAGGCAAGGCCTTATTAATTGTGGTTTGGGAGAGAGGAGAAGATGCAGATCTCGACGCGCTCTTACTGTTATTTGTTGCTGTGGTTCGGCTTGATCATTATCTGCTCAGAGCTGACTCCTTACTTTGCTAACGACTACCGCTATATGCTGGTACAGGGTACTCATGACTTTATTTCCTCCTATCAGGATATTTGGCAGTCGCAGTATCAGCATTATTTTGCATGGGGCGGGCGCTCTGTTGCACATACTATTGCGCAGGTCTTACTCTTTTGGGGAAAACCTCTTTCAGCTGTAGCTCAAGCTTGTTGCTATGTATTGCTGCTGCTTTTCATCTACTACAACGCTTACGGCATTAAGCCTACGCTACGTTTGCGCTTTATGCCGCTTTTTGTCATCAGTGCTTTACTCTTCATGCAGTTGCGGATGTATGGAGAGGTAGTTTTCAATATCGTAAGCTCTGCCAACTACCTGTACACCACGACTTTGGTGCTGATGTTCTTGCTGCCTTATCGTATTTCCATTGCGCGAGATCTGACTTTACATTGGGCTTTGCTCTGGCCTCTGATGGTGGTACTAGGAGTACTGGCCGGATGGTCTAATGAGAATACAGCAGCAGCTGTTGCCACGGGATTGGGTTTATTACTGCTCTATAACTTAAAGCAGCGTCGTCTCAAGTTCTGGCAGTGTGTGGGTTATGCCGCTTTCTTGGTGGGTTTTGCCTTATTGGTGTTTGCGCCAGGTAATCAGGCTCGTTTAGACAGCATGGAGGATAAGGGCTTTGATTATGTCGAGCATACTTTTGGTGCTGTGTGGATCTTTGCCGAATCACTGCTAGTCTCGGCTATTTTGCTGCTAGTGCTTGCTTACCTTTACTGGAAAGTATGTGAGCACTTCATGCAATATGCCCGTCCACGTCGCTATCTGAGTAGCATGTGGTTCATCGGCATGGGCTTCTTTTCCTTGTTTTTGATGATCTTTGCGCCTAACTTCCCAGCTCGCGCCGCTACACCTTTTACTGTCTTTTTGATTGTTGGCGTGATCGGTCTTGCAGATATCATGTTGTCGCGAGGTTATGAGATCGTTTCTTGGCGCTGCCAATTGGTGCTTTCAAGTGCTGCCGCCTTATTTATGGTTTTGGCCATGGCCAATATCATCTATTGTGGGGTGGTCTTGAGTGAAGACAATAAGACGCGCCAAGCAGAGCTCGTAGCGCAGTTGGATCAAGGCAAAACTGAGCTTGTGGTCAGTCCAATGCACATTTATACCTACAAATACGTGTATGTGGCTGATGTGCGTGCCTCTCCTGACTATTGGACGAATAAGATCGTCAGTGACTTTTATCAGATCAAGAGCATAGTGCGCAGCTGTGATTATCCTTCACGTACATGGCTCAACGATTTAGTACCGTTTACCTTAGAGTGGTCTGATGAGGATTGCGCGCTACGTCGCATCGATGCGCAAGCTCTGGAGAGCGGCCCAGCTGCAACAGAGTGCCAAGTGCAAGATCAAGAGCAAGGTCAGCAAAATACCGATTCAGCAGAGCTGACCTCTGAGGCCCATCCTGTGGATGGTGTGGTCGAGAGCGATGTCGCAGCAGGTAGTGCCAGTGCAGCTGCTGAGGCTGAGACAGCTACCATCACGGTGACAGCTGAGTAACGGTTTTTGTTTTTTAGATGGTGAGGAGTGACGGCGACAGCTACCTTGTTTGCTTGTGGTCAAAGGCTGCTGCACATGAGTGGCTGACGCTGGGTTTTGTCTATGGAAAATTTTGAGTTCCATCGCCCAACATCCTATTACTTTGGAGTGGGGCGTGAAAATGAGATTGGCAGTATCGTTAAGGACTTAGATAAGCACAAAGTGCTGCTGGTGTATGGAGGCAATTCCTGCATTAAGTCCGGTTTGCTTGAGCGGGTGCAGAAATCTTTATCCAGTGCAGGTGTTGCTGTTGTCTCCAAGGGTGGTGTAGTACCAAATCCACGTGCGGATCTCGTCTATGAGCTCATTGATCTGGGCCGTAAAGAGCAAGTGGATTTTGTGGTGGCGGTGGGTGGTGGCTCGGCCATTGATACCGCTAAAGCTGCCGCGCTAGGCATTGTCAATGATGGTGATTTCTTTGATTTCTTCTTAAAGAAGCGCCAGCCTAAGGACTGCTTAGAGATCGGTGTGGTTTTGACCATTCCTGCTGCTGGCTCTGAGGGCTCTAGCAGTGCAGTGATCCAAAAGGAGATTGACGGTCACTTTTACAAGTGTGGCTTGAGCAGTAACTTCTTTGTGCCAACCTTTGCGGTCATGAATCCAGAGCTCACTAAGACTTTACCTGCTTATCAGACCGCTTGTGGCACGGTGGATATGATGGCTCATGTTATGGAGCGCTATTTCACCAATACTCCTGAGGTTTCTATCACCGATCGTCTGTGCGAAGCTGTTTTAACCTCTATTATTGAGACTGTTCCTCGGGTGTTGCGCGATCCAGATAATTACGAGGTTCGTGCTAATGTGATGTGGGCTGGAACCTTAGCGCATAATGACACCTGCGGTGTGGGACGTGAGCAGGATTGGGCGACCCATGCTTTAGAGCATCAGTTGTCTGCTCTATACGATATTGCCCATGGTGCAGGCTTAGCCGTAATGTTTCCTGCATGGATGGAGTACACCATGCCGCATAACCCAATGCGCTTTGCGCAATTTGCGACTCGGGTCTTTGGCTTGTCGATGGATTTTGAGGATCCAAAGCGTACCGCAAAGGCTGGTATTGCGGCTTTACGTAGCTTCTTTAAGTCGATAGGTATGCCGCTGAACTTTGCCGATATTGGTGCAAAAGAAGAAGATATCCCACAGATGCTGAAGCTCTTAGGAGTAGACAGTGAGCGTACTATTGGTCACTTTGTACCATTAAACCGTGATGCCTGCGAGGCCATCTACAAGATTGCCGCGCAGTATAGTTACTAGTTCGTGCTTTCTGCCCTCTACCCAAAAGCTAGATCGGCCTTGTTGTTTTTTGGTTAGGCCTAACCCCTTGGGCCCATGGGGCTCAAGGGGCTCACTGGCTAAAGTTAGGCCCTTCTAGGCCCTTTAGGCCCAAGCTGGATCTTGGCAGATTTCTGCGCTGAGCGGCTGTGGCAGCTCAAAATCAGGCCCCACCGGAGTGAGCTCGGCTTTATTGGCTGAGATCGGGTGGAGGTGCATCCATTGCTCTGAGATCTTTGGCCAAGACTGTGTATCCTCATTGCGCAGCAGGGATAAGAAGTCGCTCACATTGTTGAGAGGCAGCTTACGACCTTGCTGTTGCCACTGCATCATGACCTGAGGCAGGTCATATTCCCACCACTTGCTCTCCAAGAGATCAGCAATAATTTCGTCGCTAAAGCGATAGCGGCGAATGATTCCTTGGCTGTTATGGCCACCACCACTTCCTGCTACCACTGCATATGGCGGCACATCATGGGTAATGACGCTACCTGCGCCGATCACTGCACCTGTACCAATAGTAACGCTCTTTGGGATGTAAACGTGGGTACCAATCCATACATCGTGGCCAATGGTAACTTTTGGATAGAAGTCGCCTTGAGCTCGTACTTTAGGATCGAGGTGCTTAAGCTCGCTTAAGAACGGATTTGGGCTAAATAGGGCTTGAGAGGTGCTGAGCCCATCTAGTGTAAAACTGCAGAAATAAGTAACAATTAAGTTACTGTGTGCTAACTCTAGAAAAATATGAAAAAATAGAGGGCATGAACACAAACAAAAACCCTCTATTATCGGGCGAGCTTCCAATTGATGGA
>DXEV01000018.1 GCA_019114785.1 Candidatus Anaerobiospirillum pullistercoris
AAATAAATGCGGAAAGAGATACTCCATGTCTGCATCATGATTGTCACAGACCAGCTTGACCTTAAAGTCACACATCCTGATGCTGGATTTGATCACGTCGCTCTTTTCGATGCTAAATCCACTTAAAGGCAGACTGCTTAAAGCTTGCTGCACTTTCTCAAAGCTAGCGCCTGCGTCTAATAAAGCAGCAACCATCATGTCGCCACTGACGCCACGCTGTAGATCTAAGCTTAAAATCGCCATTTGCTTTATCCTTTTCCGCATTTGTTTGTTCTTGTTTGGCTGGTGCCAACGTGGCTCGTTGCCAAGTATGCCGATCAGCCATGAGTCATGAGCAGTAAGCTCTAAGAGCGAGCCCCACCGTGGCAAGCTAAACGATTGATTTGCGTGGCAAGGAACGCCGCTCCGAAGCCATTATCAATGTTGACCGTGCATACACCATTAGAGCAAGAGTTGAGCATCGTGAGTAGGGCCGATAGTCCATGGAAGTTGGCACCATAACCGACCGAGGTTGGTACCGCAATCACAGGATTACTTACCAGTCCTCCTAACACTGAGGCCAAAGCGCCTTCCATTCCCGCCACTGCAATGGTGCAGTGTGCCGCTTGGATTGGCTCTATCTGTGAGAGTAAACGGTGTAAGCCCGAAACACCTGCATCATAAATGCGCTGCACTCTGGCCCCAAAAAACTCACAGGTAAGAGCTGCTTCTTCAGCTACTTTGAGATCGGCAGTACCGGCTGTTACCACACAGATCAGGCCTTCGCCTCGGACAGGCGTGTCTGTTGCTGTGGCTGTTGCTGTGGTGCCAGCTGCTTTTGCAGCTGCAGCTGCAGCTGCGGCTTCAGCCGCTTTCTTCTCGGCAAAACTGAGTGGAGGTCTAATGATCTCTTTGGTGGAAATAATACCGCTGAGCGCATCGTAATGCAGGTTAGGTATATGCTTTTGCAACAATTCAGCTTGCTCAGGAGAGCAGCGTGTACCTAAAACTTGGCCTTCAATGGCCAGTAATTGCTCAAAGATGGCGATTAAGTGATCGTCTGCTTTGTCCTGACAAAAGACCACTTCAGACATGCCGGTGCGCTGCCCGCGATGGGTGTCTAATTTGGCAAAAGCTCCTAATTCCACGTATGGGGCTATTTTGAGTTTGGCGCTAGCCTCTTGCACAGAGACCGAGCCGTCTTTTACCCCGTTCAATAAAGCTTCAAGATCCATGATCTCTCCCAAACATCTTGTAGTGGGCCACTATGCTTTGAGGTGGCAGCAAATTTTGTGTTGTGCATTGAGCTGGTGCCAAGTTGGAGCTTGTTGTAAACAAGGCTCATGTGCTTGGCTACAGCGCAATAAAAATGGACATAACAGGTCGATACTCACCGGACAGGAGAGCACCATAGGATCCTGCCATGAGCTCAGCTCAGCTTTTTGCGCCAAAATGTCTTGCGCCTGTTGTAATTGCTGGGCATAAGGATGCAGCGGCTTTTCTGTTCCTTGCCACTGTTCCAGAATGGATCCCTTAAACATCAAGGCAAAGTGTGAGCAGATCTTTGGTGCGAGTCCTAAATCGTGAGTGATAAATAAGACCGTGCCCCCATGGCTTTGATACTGGCGCAAGAGGGCTAAACAACGCTCTGCCGATTCCTCATCAAGGGCAGAGGTGATCTCATCACACAGTAAGAGCTCAGGCTCAATGATCAGGCTTTTGACAAGATTGATCCGCTGTAATTGTCCAATGCTGAGCTCGTGGGGATAGCGCTGCAAACAATCAACAGATAAGCCCACTTGTAAGAGCATCTCGTTTACTGCCTCGAGTGCTTGCTCCCTGCTGTAGTGTTTGAGGTTGATTAAAGGAGCACAGGCAAAAGTCTTAACCGGTAAATGAGGCGGCATTGCACTTTTAGGATCCTGAAAAACGTATTGCACTCGACTGTAATAACTTCTCAGAAGCTGTGGATCGGCCGTCAAGGCAGCGCTGGTAGCGCCAGCTGCGCTGGCAGCACCAACAGCGTGAGCTGCTGTAGCAGTCTGTAATTTCTTTCTGCCAAAGAGCTGAGACCACAATGAACTTTTGTTCGCTTCTTTTTGGCCTACCAGAGAGCGGATCTCTTGGCCTTGGAGGTAGATCTGCCCGTATTGGTAGCCTAAGCTGAGCGTCAGCAGGTTGCATAAGGTGGTCTTACCACATCCTGATTCACCAATGAGCCCCATAATGGCACCACGTGGCACTTGTAAGTTAAGGTGCCGTAAGGCCGCGATCTGCTTGCCATTGGGAAGGTGGTACGCAAAGCTCAGTTGCTCAATCTTCAGTAGAGGTGCAAGCTCTGGTTTTTGGCTATGCTCATTCATGTCGCTTACCTCCTCTCTTCCTGATTTTGAGGAGCAAGCCCTTGGTGCTCTTGGCCCAAAGCAAGGCTTGACTTACAGCTCACACTGAGCTTTCCATGATGCAGGCTATAGATCCTATTGGCCATAAAGCTGGCTTCTTGCGGGTAGTGGGTGATAAAGAACAGAGCAAAGCCTAATTCCTGCTGTAACTCTTTGATCAGCCGCAACACCTCTAATCTCGTGTAGAGATCTAAGGCGGAGGTGAACTCATCGGCTAGGATCAGCTGTGGCCTTAAGATTAAGGTCAGAGCTAGCGCTAAGCGCTGGCACATACCCTGAGAAAACTCGTAGCTATATTGATGGAGAATGCGCTCCGGATAGGCCAGCTGCATGCGATAGAGCAGCTTGATGGCTTCATCCTCAATGGTACTTACTGGCACCTTGGGATCATGTGCATGTACAGCTTCAATAAAGTGGCTGATCACGCTCTTGCGCTCATCAAAGTTCTCCGCTGCATTCTGCATCATAAATCCCAGCTGTACCCCTCGTATTTGTTGCCATTGCTTCGCGCTAAGGGTGTTGAGATCATGTTGTGCAAAGCGCATCTCGCCGCTGACCTTAAAGAAAGGCTGAGCTTTTTGTGTGGAGCTAGCGCTGTCATGGCCATTACCATGGCCACGATTAAGACCAAATCTAGGCCACAGAGCATGAGCTTCCTTGGTAGAAGGTGTAGTCTCCAGAGGTAGTAGATGTGCAATGGCTTTGAGCAAAGTGCTCTTGCCTTCTCCCGAGGGGCCCAATAAGGCCACACATTCACCTTGGTAGACTTCCAGTTGTCCATCAGCGAGTAGTTGTTGCTCGCCAATTTTGATGCCTACATTCTGTAGCTGCAAAAGAGGCTTATCCTGCGGCATGTTTGGGTGGACGCTGCTCTGCTCTTGACGCATCTCTATTCCTCGCTTGTAGCGCTATTTGCTGGCGCAGGAGCAGTGTCTGCAGCCTCTGCAGCCTCTGGGGCCGCATGAGCCGAAACCTGATCATCGATGAAGTAGTAATCAAAGCTATACAGATGCAGATTGTGCACGTCGGCACGTGCCACTTCATTGATGTCTATGTGGTTGATGAAAAGCGCAGCCGTGTCTTTATTGAGCTCACCTAAGATCTTGCCAGTAAGAGCTAAACGCTCTTTTGGCTCAAAGCTTTGCTGCATATCCTTAAGCAAGGCATCGATTTGTGGGTTGCTATAGTGCCCATAGTTGGCATCACCCTCCGTACCAAAGCGAGTGGCTAAGAAATAGAAAGGATCGCCTGTAGGCACAGTGCTGTCATTGGCACTGTAGAGATCAAAGTCCCCAGCGGCTACAACAGCAGCTAGGTTTTCGCTTGGTATAAGCTGCAGCTCGATCTGCAATTGTTTGAGATCTTGTTGCAGGCTCTGAGCAATAAGAGAGCTATCGGCTGAACCATGATCAGCTTTGATGTAGTACTTAAAGCTCAGCTCTTGTCCATTAAGGTCACGGGTACCATTGCCATTGCTATCAATAATACCGGCTTGGTCTAAGAGTCTTTGTGCTTTAGTCAGATCGTAGTTCAGCGTAAAGCTTTGCCCACCCACAAAATCTGGCGCAATGAGGCTGCCTGCCTTTTGGCCGCCAATTAAGCTGACGATCTGCTCACGGTTGATGGCCAAAGACATTGCTTGACGCACTGGGGCCTGAGCGAGCAGCGGATTGCTGTGATTGAGATAGACCACGTTGGTACGAGGACTGATGCGGCTTAAGACCTGATATTGCTTTGGATCAGCAAATAAGGACAGATTGGCGTAATCCACAGTAGGAATTAAGTCGACTTCTCCGGCCTGTAAGGCCATGACGCGGCTTTGAGCATCAGGCATGTAGAAGTAGTTGATCTTGGAGTAGCGCTGGTCTGGTTCTTTTGCGGCGCGATAGTATGGATTAGGTACCACCTCAATGCGCTCGTTAGGGACAAAAGCACTAACGCGATATGGGCCAGTAGTGATGGGCTGCTCTAAGGTAAAGTTTGGCCATGTGCTCTGAGCCCTTTGCTCATCTTGAGCACCTTGAGCCCCTTGAGCTTGTGGTAAAGCTTCAGCGGGAAGCTTGACGATAGAGAATAGCGGTTCGCACAGATTAGCAAAGAGCTCTGGTACTGGCTCTTTGGTATGGATCACCAGTTGTACAGGGCTTACGATCTCAATGCGATCGAGATTAAAGTACTGTTTGGTACGTGGGTTTAAAGCCATGATTCGCTCAAGATTTTGCTGCACATCAGTAGCAGTCACAGTAGAACCGTCACTAAACTTTAGTCCTTCTTGCAGTGTCAGCTGGTAGCTTGTAGGTGTGAGCACTTTAAAGTCGCGAGCCAGCCAAGGCTGCACCTTTCCCTGGTCATTGAGGCGCAGTAGCGTCTCACCGGCACCAACACGCATCAGGATCCAGCCGTTAAAGTAATCCTTTGGGTCTAGCGAGTAGTTAAGGAAGAAGAGGCTTACCTTTAAGTCTTGAGCAGCTGCTGCATCACTGTTACTTGAGGCAGAGGCAGTTTGCTGCACCACCTTGCTCTCTGTCGCTTTGGTGGCATCGCCACAAGCAGTGAGCAAAGGGGTGATCACAGTTCCCACAACAAGTAAGGATAGAGGGAGCAATAAGTGTTTTATTGTCATCATATCTTGTCCTTGGTCAGTGCAGTCCTTAAGACAGCTGGTGGTCTTCTATTGATAGTTGTGACGGTTGTTCTGTTCGCTATAGCGAGCGTAGCTTTGGCCTAAGAGATTACAGAGCAAGGCGCTGATAAATATGAACAGCGCTGGGAAAAACAGTAAATGTGGTGCATTTTGGAGATAGGCTCTGTTTTCAAAAAGCATGGTTCCCCACTCGGGCTCTGGTGGCTGTGTGGACAACCCCAAAAAAGATAGAGTCGAGAGCGCGAGAATGGCAGCGCTGAGATCTAATAAGGCCGTTAAGATCAGCTGTCCTTTGAGCATGGGCCAAATGTATAAGCGCACCAGTGTCCATGAGCTTTCCCCTGAAAGTCGGGCTTGGCGGATGTACTCTTCTTTGAGAAGGCTCACGGTGCGGCAATAGCAGATACGAGCAAAATGGATCCACCAAAAGAGGCAGAGAGCCATTACGCTGTGCCAAATCCCTACACCTAGCAAGCCCGCCATAAGGATCACTGCCAGATTTTGCGGAAAAGAGAGCAGAGCGTTCATCAGAGCCGCTAGTAAGCTGGCGATCCATCCTTGGCGTAAAGCTGACCACAGACCGATCACGGTACCGACAGCGAGTGAAATACCGATGATCACTGCTGCTAAAGCCAGCGATGTCCACGCCCCATGAAAGAGGCGCGCTAGCACATCACGCCCCATGCGATCGCATCCCAGTAGGTGTTCGGCACTAGGACTTTGTAAGAAGCGCGAGAAATCCATGGCATAGGGATCAACGTTGTACCAATAGGATCCGCTTAACACTATAGCCAGCCATGCGGCCGTGAGCACCAGTAAGAGCTTAAAGCTTAAAGGCCAAGCTTTTATTGCGTGGGGGCGGGCGCTGGAAACTTTGGTGCTAGCCAAATTTGCAGTCGATGCTTCTAACATGTGGTCACCTCGCTTAGCGCAGTTCGGGACAATTTCTTGGTGAGCACATTAACGCCATAGTTGCACAGCATAAAGATCAGCGCGCAGTACAGCACATAAGCTTGGATCAGATAGAGATCGCGATAACTAATGGCTTGTAGAGCGATTGCGCCTAAGCCGTTTAACGAGAAGATCGTCTCAATGATCACTGCGCCACAGAGCAAGTGGCCTAAGCTAATACCCAATAGTGGTAATAGCGAGATCATGGTACGTGGGAGCACATGGTGCCAGAGCTGGACACGCATACTGATACCACGAGCTGTCAGTGCCATGAGGTAAGGCTCTTGGAGCTCTTTTTGTACTGCCATGCGTACTTGTCTCAGATAGTAGGCACAGAGCGGTAAGCTTAAGCATAGTGCAGGAGTAAGGTAATCTCCTAGATTTTGAGGCTTAAGGGTCGACACTAAGCCCACGCGCACTCCTAGAAAATACAGGCAGAGTAGGGCGATCAGAAAGCTTGGTACACTCAAAAACAAGATGCTGATGAAGTGCAAACTGCGATCAACTAAACCGTGAGGCTTGAGCGCACTGTAGATGCCCAGAGGTAAGGTCACGACTACAAGGATGATAAGCGCAAGGACGCAGAGCTTCAGGCTTTCGGTAGAGGCTGCCAGCAATACAGTGCTGACTGCACGTCCAAAATGAGAAGACATGCCCAGCTCACCTTCAACTAAAACCATATGGAGCCATGTGAGGTATTGCTCGATGACTGGCAGATCTAGTCCTAAGCTCGCTCGCATCCGCTCGATAATTTCTGTTGAGGTGACGCCCATAGGTTGAAGCGTATTGAGAGCCGCATCGCCGGAGCTGAGGCTGGTGAGGGCAAAACTAATGGCACTGAGCAGCAGTAGAAATACAGCGCCCGCCCCCAAACGTAAGAGCATGTTTCTTATTGCTTGCAGCACAAAGGCTAGACTTAGTGTGCGCGCAAGGCGGTGAGACCGTGCTTTAGGGAGTACTTGTCCTTGGCTTTGAGTAGGAACCGTAGCGCGTGCAGTACTAAGACCATGACTATAGCCATGGCAGCGGCAATAGCCATGGCTATGGCTAGCCCCATGGCAGCGGCTGTCATTCGTGCTATGGCAAGTAGTACTGAGGGTAGGTTCCATACATGTGCCTCTATTAAGCTTTCTGTACTACGAAGACAAAAGTTTCAATCAGCTGATTAGGAGGAAATGGTTGTCGATCTGCAGGCTTGACCTTTATAGCAGGGCATTCTCCCAAGTCAGGATAGTCTAGGAAGAGTATCCAGAAAATATCTTCCGAAGTGGGGATTGTGGCTTTGATAAAGGAGCTAGCAGTAATGCGCTGCTTTAGAGTCTCATCTTGCTCACAGATCTGATTGAGCAAGGTAAAGTCGTAATAAGGGCGCAGCTGATGCGACAAAGGTAAGTCTTGGGCTAAGCGCTCGATGATAGTTACGTCCACACCCTCTAAGTGCTGATGATTGAGGCGATAGTCCTTGTAATAGGTGGAATCCTCATAGCCATAGTAGTAATTGCCATCAAATACCACCATTAGGCCATGTGGTTTGAGCGCCTTTAAGGCATGGTGATAGGCAGTAGCAGGATCTGGTAGGTTCCAAAAGACATCGCGCGAGACGATGATGTCAAAGCTCTCATCAGCTACTTCAGGATTGATTGCATCGCCTTGCTGTAAATGCACGCGTTGTTGTGCTTGGGGAGTGAGAAATTGCTCACAGAGCTGTTGTGCCTGTACCAGCATCTCTGCGCTCTGATCAATGGCGGTGACAGTGCAGCCTAATTTGGCTAAGAAGATAGTAAGCAGAGCAGGGCCACAGCCGAGATCTAAGGCATGTAAGCCTTGCAGCAGATGAGAAGTGTCTGTATTTTCTGCTGGGAGCTCGAGGTCAAAATGCTGGCAGATCAAGTTTTCCAACATGCATAAGGTACCCTTATGGTCATCTTGGATTTCTTGGGCGATATCTGCTCCATAGCCACTGGCGCGTGTATTCCAATAGGCGTTAATTTCCTCACTAAGAGCCATAGACTTTCCCCTTGGACACTTTAGAAGTTAAACAAGACAGCTGCACCATTGGTGATTAATCCGGCACCGATAGCAAAGAGCAGCACAAAAGCGATGTAAAGCACAAAGTGCTTGAGGCCTAAGACTGCTTTCAGTGCTGCTAAGTTATTAATTTTGGTCGCAGGGCCAGAAAGCATAAAGGCCACAGCCGCACCCTTGGACATACCGGCAGCAAGCCATGAAATCAGAATAGGCACAGTACCACCTCCGCACAGATAGAGAGGTACACCTAAAGTAGCAGAGTACAAAACGCCTAAGCCATTATTTTTGCCAAAGAGATCGGCAAAGTCATCTTGCGGAATGTGGATGGAGAACAGGGCTGCCAGCAACATACCGCCTAAGAAGTAAGGGAAGGTAGCTTTGAGGTTACGACCGACATTCTTGAGGTAGCGTAAGAGCAGGTTAGGATCGGTATCGTGGTTATGGCCGCCACCAAAGCTCTGGAAATTAAAGAACTCGCGCTCACGGTAGAAGATTTTAATGAGGATACCGGCGCATAGAGCCATGAGGAAACAGGTAACAAGGCGTAAGGTAAAGACGGTAGGCCCTAAAGCCATAGAGTAGGCAATGAGCTGTGGATTTAAGAGCACCGAGGCGACCATAAAGCAGGCCAAATAATCTTGGCGAATGCCTTTTTGGTAGAGCGCAGCAACCAGTGGCAGGGTGCCATACATGCAAATAGGAGAGGCAAAGCCTAGCAAAGCAGCAACGACAAAGCCGAGGAGGCCAAAAGCTGACCAATGGCTGCTGGTGAGCACACGATGGATGCGGTCTTTAGCAAAAACCGAGATCAGGGAGCCTAAGAGCGTGCCAAAGACGTAAAAAGGCAGCAGCTGGTAGGCTTGTAGCTCCATGTAGTAATAGAGATAGATGAACTCACGTTGGATCCAATCTAACATCGTGTTTTCCCTGAAAACATCAGACCCCTAAGGCCTCAGGAAGGCCACCTAAGGCTTTCCAGAGGCCCTTTGAGGCCTCCCAAGGGCCCTATTGAGGCCTTCCAGAGGCCCCCTAAGGAATAGGGATCTGGTAAAAAACTCATTGCTATGAAGAAGTGCTAAAACCTAAATAACAGTGGCTGTAGCTGTGACAGTATGCACACTGTTACCGGCTGGGTTGTTGTTTTAGCTTGCAGCCGAGAAAAGGAGCTAACGCCGCTATTCCTCAGAAAAAGATAGTTGTAAGCAGAAATGCGGCGTTAGACGATTAAGGAAGAACTAAACTTAACTGAACTAAACACAAGCCAAGCTGCTGTGCTTATTGGTTTTTAGAGCATGATGCGATGCCCATGCTGTGTGGTACAGGCCCCGAGGTCGAGGGCCGTAGTGCCAAGCTCTATAACTTTGATTGTTGATCTAGTGTTAGATTGCAAAAGTTCGTAGCCACTTTTCTGGGACGAGCACGCTTCTCAGAAATACTCTGGCAACAAACCACTGATCTGTAAGTCTGCTACGAACTTTTGAACATTAACACTAGGATCTGCAGTTGGTATTGCTTTTGGCCTAAGCCTAAAGCCTCAGCTGCATCCAAAATTAAGGTACCATTACGGCTCTCAATACGTTGGACGACTGATTTACCATCTGGAGCGGCGTAGATCAGATCGACACAGGCCTGATCTAAGGCCACAGGATCAAGCGAGGCTAAAATGCCGATATCGTGCATATCAGGCTCCGCTGGATGGCTATCGCAGTCGCAGTCAACTGAGAGGTTGTTCATGACCGAGACATAGAGCATCTTTTGGCCATGATCGAAGTATTCGGAGACACCATAGGCAGCATCAGCCATGGCTTCGATAAAGGTGTCGTGGCGCGACATATTGTGCGTGCTATAGGAGGCAGCACCATGGATGCGGCTCTTACCTTTGCTTGAAGCTACGCCAATGGAGATGTTCTTTAGGGCTCCACCAAAGCCACCTATGGCGTGGCCTTTGAAGTGGTTAAGTACCACCATGAAGTCGTAATTCTTGAGGTTTTGTCCCACGAGATCACTTTGCAGATGTTTGCCGTGAGGGATTGGGATCTCCATCTCGCCATCAGCATCCATAATGTCTACATCAGCAATGGCGGTAAAACCGTGATCTTTTGCGGTACGTAAGTGGGCAGCGGTTGAGGCACGAGAGCCACCATAAGCGGTATTGCACTCGACAATGGTGCCGTTAACACGCTGTACTAAATCCTTGATTAAGGCTGGTTGGAGATAGTGGTTATTGCCTGCTTCACCGGTGGAGAGCTTGACTGCAACCTTACCGCTAGGAGTGCGACCTAAGGCCTCATAAGCTTTCATTAAGCCATCTGGGCTAATGTCGGAGGTGAAGTACACTACAGGAGCCTTGCTGTCAGCTGCTGTAACACGGTGTTGTAGCTGAGAAAAATCGATTCGGCTGGCAGCATTAGTCTCTTCTGCACCAGCACTACCGCTACCTAAACCAAAGCTCATAGCCAGTGAACAAACGCCGAGCGCGGCGATTAATTTGTTTCTCATAGCCAAGCCTCTTGTTTCTGAGTTGTTAAGAACGCACTAATAACAGTCACGAACGAAGAGTGCCTACTTAGCATTAGCTAGTTAGCATTAGCAGGCACTCTAAGTCCTGCATAGGATCTATGGGCTTATTGCCCATTACCTTTGGAGGCAGGTATTGGCAACTAAAGGTTTAGAGGTCTAAGGACTTGAATTGGTAGTTCTTTTGACCAATGCCTAAGTCTTGGGCAGCATCAAGAATGTGTGGGCCCTGACGGCTTTCCATACGCTCGACTAAGGACTTGCCATCTGGAGCTGCATAGACGATGTCAACACAAGCCTGATCTAAGGCCACTGGGTCTAAGGAGGCTAAGATACCCACATCGTGCATGTCTGGCTTATCAGGATCACCATCGCAGTCGCAATCAACCGAGAGGTTGTTCATCACGGAGATATAGAGCATCTTCTCGCCCTTGCCCATGTAGTTGATCACAGCAGAGGCAGCATCAGCCATGGACTCGATGAACATGACGTGCTCTTTGGTGTCATTGCGGAAGAAAGCACCGTCAGCCACAGTAGCAAAATTACCTGGTTCGTCAGAAATACCAGCGGTGTGGATGCGGTTCTTGCCGTGAGAAGAAGCAACACCGATAGAGATGTTCTTTAAAGCGCCACCGAAACCACCCATAGCGTGACCCTTGAAGTGGGAAAGCACCATCATGAAGTCGTAGTTAGCGAGGTTTTTGCCGACTAAGTCAGACTTTAAGTGCTTGCCATTAGGCACAGGGATCTCCATACCGCCATCTTCGTCCATGATGTCGACGGTAGCGATCTGGTCAAAGCCGTGATCCTTAATGGTTTGACGGTGCACAGCGGTAGAGGCACGGGAACCACCATAAGCGGTATTGCACTCGACGATGTTGGCATCAAACTTCTGCACTAAATCCTTAATTAAGGATGGTTGCAGGTAGTGGTTGTTGCCAGCTTCACCGGTGGATAACTTGACAGCAACTTTGCCAGATGGAGTACGACCTAAGGCCTCAAATGCCTTTTCTAAACCGGCTGGGCTAATGTCAGAGGTGAAGTACACAACTGGGGCAGAGGTATCTTCTACACGGTGCTTTAAGGTAGAGAAGTCAATGTCTGCTGCCATAGAGGCGCTAGCACCAAAAGCGAGGCAAGCTGACAGGCAGGATGCGGCCAATAACTTAAGTTTCATCAGAAAAAGCTCCCCTTTAATGTGGGCTCCTGAGATAGTGAGCCGAACACTACTTTTTTCCTGTTCATGCTGCAGGGATTACGAGGTAGCAGGGCGCGCCTATCTTAAGGAGAAAGCACCCTATAGGTGTAGCGGAAAGGAAAGGGACAATCGCACTCACCGACAAGAGTGTGAACTTAGATTAAAAGGCCGAAAAAATAGGATCAATAGAGGATCTGACGTTGCATAAAATCGGGCAAAAAAGAGCGAAAAATGGATAAAAATCGGCGTGATTATGCATGAGGCTATCCCTAAATTAGTGCGTGTAGCGCTGAGGGCTTAGCTAAGTTGGGGCGATTTTTGTCGTGGATTATCTTTCTTTTGCGCGTTTTGCTATTTGTGAGCCTGAGCCATTGTTTTGCAGAAATGCTTGCATTAATGTGCCCTTAGCAATCTGTGCTCGTGTTGCTGCAACAAGAGCAGAGCTTCTTCAGGTAGAAAGTAGGAGGTTTGTCTATGCTAATGTGTTCTTGCCATCAGGTTGTTCGCGCGCCTGAGCTAAAGCAAATGTTTGGTGCTATCGGTACTGCTGGCGGCGGTGCTGCCATTGATCTGTCCACCTTAAAGCACCGCGTGGATACGGATTCGGCTCCAGCGGTGTATTTCACGCGTGAGATCACTCCAAAGGGACTGATCGCTGCCTATGAGGCCTTAGGTCGTAAAGCTGAAGGTAAGGTAGCTGCCAAGTTATCCTCTGGTGAGGCTGGTAATACCCACTATCTCAATCCAGCTCTAATTAAGGATCTGGTCTCTATGGTGAATGCCACCATTGTGGAGTGCAATACGGCCTATGAGGGCTCACGCATGCACACGGCCGATCACTGGAAGACCATTAAGGCTCACGGCTTCACCGCGATTGCCCCATTCGACCTCATGGACGAAGACGGGCAAATGGAGATCCCTGTGACTGGCGGTAAGCATCTAAAGTCAGATCTGGTGGGCGATCACTTAGCACGTTACGATTACATGCTGGTGCTGACCCACTTTAAGGGCCATGCTATGGGCGGTTTTGGCGGTGCCCTAAAGAACATCTCTATCGGTGTTGCCTCTTCTGTGGGCAAGAACAGAATCCATACTGCAGGCAGAAGTGACACTTTAGGCACGATCTTCACTCTCGACAATGGTGCCTTTGGCCGTAACGATACACCAGAGCATGTCATGTTCATTGAGTCCATGGCAGAGGCTGCATCAGCTGTCTCGGATTACATGGGCAAAGGCCAGCGCATGATCTATGTTTCCGTAATGAACAATTTGTCTGTGGATTGCGATTGCGACGGCCATCCTGCCGCTCCACAGATGAAAGACATTGGCGTGTTGGCTTCGTTAGATCCTGTGGCTCTGGATCAAGCTTGTGTGGATATGGTCTATGCAGCCCCAGATGGTGCCGCCTTAATCGAGCGTATGGAAAGTCGTAAAGGTACGGTGATCTTAGATCATGCTGCGGAACTGGGCTTAGGTTCTAAGCAGTACCGCCTCATTGATCTTGATCGCTAAGGGCTTAGCTCAGCCTAGCGGCTTAGCATCTTAGTCTCTGGGCTTGAGACTGTGTTTGAGTCCCATAAGGCTCACTCTTTTCTTCAGCAGGAAAAGGGTGGGCCTTTTGTGTTTAGGTGCGGCTAGCTGCCCATAGCGCGGACACTGCTGCGCTCTACGATCTGTCCTTCAAGACGACGAATGTGGTTGGTTGGCTGCTGTCCATTGAGCAATTGGATCATATTGCTGACTGCAAATTGCGCCATAAGCTTGAGGTTAACGTCTAAGGTGGTGAGCTCGTGGGCAAAGCTAGATCCGGTCAGGAAATTATCGTAGCCGACAATAGAGATCTCCTCTGGCACCTGAAAACCACGGTGCTCTAAGGTATGCCGTAAGGCATCGGCTGTATAGTCGCAATTGCAGACAAAGGCAGTAGGCATATTCTCTGGCACTCGTGAGAGCTTAGATGCACAGCCATCTGCACCACCAGCTTGGTTTGGTGTAAAGCTTGGTGGAAGAGGTATGTCTTCGTAGATCTTGCCATTGTTTGGGTCACGATCATCGATCTCCCAATCTGGATTGAGCTCAAGCTGGCTCAGTAGTAGAGCTCGCTGAAAGCCATAGAAGCGATCGGCAATATTCTCAAAACCCACTTGATTGCCAACAAAGCCTATTTTGGTGTGGCCTTTTTTGATGACATAGCGGGTGATCTGGTAGGAGTTGATGTAGTTGTGCGAGAGCACAGCCGAGAGGTTCATATCCTCATCGTAGTAATCCAACAAGGTACAAGGAATATGCAATGTAGTGAGCAGCTGTAAGTAGTTATGCTCAATTGGCCCCATGATGATCAGTCCATCTAACTGTAGGGCTTTGTTGGTGTTGTTACCTTGCTCGCTAGTCTCAGCTTGCAGTTTCAGCAAATGAGGTAGTTGACCTTGCTCCACTTGGGCATCACTGACTTGGATCATCGTGCTGGAGAGTCCAAAAGTTGCGGCTGTAGTGGCAGTGAATTGATATAGGTTCCAGTAGAACGAAGCTCCGACACTGATGT
>DXEV01000019.1 GCA_019114785.1 Candidatus Anaerobiospirillum pullistercoris
CGTATGGCCCGTGTGCTCTCCTTTTTGGATCCATGGCAGGATCCTTTTGGTGAAGGCTACCAGCTGACACAGTCGCTCATGGCTTTTGGCCGTGGAGGATTATGGGGCGAGGGTATAGGCAATTCCATTCAAAAGCTGGGCTATTTGCCAGAGGCGCATACTGATTTCGTGATGGCCATCGTGGGAGAGGAATGCGGTTTTATTGGCTTATGCGTGGTGATCTTGCTGGAGTTTATCCTCGTTTTTAAGGCCTTATTTTTATCGTTTAAGATCTTAAGACAGCGCTCGCAATTCCAAGGCTATGTAGCCTTTGGTCTGGGCATGTTCTTTTGTCTCCAGACTTTTATCAATATTGGCGCTGCCACCGGTGGTTTACCACCAAAAGGTTTGACGCTGCCGCTTATTTCTTACGGTGGTTCGTCGCTCGTGATGTGTTCGTGGGCGATCGGTATTTTATTGCGTATTGATTTTGAGTGGCGGCATCGCAAATTAGGCGATCTGCGCTACGATTAGCGCCGTCGAGACCACGTGCTTTTGCACGTGTCCGCGTGCTGCGCTCAGCGCAGCTAAGCTGCGCGAGGCGCAGCGCTGCGACGCAGCGCCGCACGACCTAGCGCCGCATTATGCGACGTTATTGGTGCCAAGTTTTCAGGATTAGGGCATGAGTGCACAGCTAAAGGTTTTAGTGATGGCCGGTGGTACCGGTGGTCACGTCTTTCCGGCTTTAGCCATTGTTAAAGAATTACAACAGCGTGGGCATGAGGTGGAATGGCTGGGCACACGCGGCCGCATTGAGGAGCGTTTGATCCCTCAAGAGGAGATCCCGATCCACTATATTGATGTCAAAGGCGTGCGTCGCAATGGCCTTAAGTCCTTGCTGACAGCCCCTTTTATGGTAGCCCATGCTATTTTGCAGGCCCGTAAGGTCATTAAGAGCTTTAAGCCAGATGTAGTGATCGGCTTTGGTGGTTATGCCTCCGGACCAGGCGGTGTTGCTGCCTACCTGTGTCGTGTGCCACTGCTTTTACATGAGCAAAATGCTGCTGCTGGTATGACTAATCGTCTCCTTGCACGCTTTGCCTCTAAGATCCTCTTAGGTGTAGGCCAGGCTTTTGTAGGCCCAAAGGTGGAGAGCGTAGGTAATCCAATCCGTAAAGAGATCCTTGAGCTCTACTCTGAGGAGCGTAATTTTGCGCATGAGGATGGCCGTACTCGTATTCTCATTATTGGTGGCTCGCTTGGCGCTCAAGCCTTGAATGAAAAGGTACCAGAGGGCTTAAAGCTCTTTGGGGCTGATGAGATTGAGGTGGTGCATCAGTGCGGTAAGGGTAATGCGGACAAGACCCAAGAGCGCTATGCCGGTGCTGCTTTCCCTGTGACCACCAGCGACTTTATTACGGATATGGCTAGTGCCTATCGCCACGCGGATCTCATTATTTGTCGTGCCGGTGCTTCTACTGTTTCCGAGCTGGGGGCAGCTAAATTGCCTGCGATCTTGGTGCCTCTGCCTACAGCCGTGGATGATCACCAAACTAAGAATGCCATGTCCTTAGTTGATACTAAGGCCGGAGTGTTGCTGCCACAAAGTGAGATCACTCCTGAGAAGATCCACGAAATAGTAGCTAGCTTACGCCCAGTAGAGGTGTTACAGAGCATGTCTCAAGCTTGTGCTGCTCAAGCTCAGTTGAATGCTACTACCCGTGTCAGCGACCTCATTGAGGAGGCTGCTCGCAAGCGTTAGCCCCAGCGCCACCAGCGCTCTGTGCCGCGCCCGCGTCGCATTCGCGGCAACGCCGCTGCGCTGTGTCCGCGCCAGCGCAGGCGTTGCGCAGCGCCAGCGCTGCACAGCGCAGCGCGGGCTGCGCGGCTAACCCCCTAAGCCCTAGGATTTTTTTCGATGAATCAAAGTTTTAATTACACGCAAGTGCCTCATATGCACAAGGTGCGTCGTATCCACTTCGTGGGTATCGGTGGTGCCGGTATGTGCGGTATTGCCGAAGTCTTACGCAACGAGGGCTATGTTGTCTCGGGATCTGATATTGCTGAAAGCAAGGTCGTGCAACGCTTGCGGAGCTTAGGTATTGAGGTCTTTATTGGTCATAAGGCTGAAAATGTAGCCGGTGCTAGCGTCGTTGTCGTGTCCTCAGCTATCCACAAGGGTAATCTTGAGGTTGATGCAGCCTTAGCGCAGCGTATTCCGGTAGTGCGTCGTGCCGAAATGTTAGGCGAGTTGATGCGCTATCGCCACGGTATTGCCGTGGCCGGTACTCATGGTAAGACCACCACTACCTCGCTGATCTCCTCAATCTTTGCTGAGGCTGCCTTAGATCCAACCTTTGTGATTGGCGGCTTGCTAAATAGTGCTGGCACCAATGCCCGTTTGGGTACCAGTCGCTTCTTGATTGCTGAGGCCGATGAATCGGATGCCTCCTTCCTCCACTTGCAGCCTATGCTGACGGTGGTGACCAATATTGAGGCCGATCACCTCGAAACCTATCACAATAATTTTGAGGAACTTACTGACACCTTTGTGCAGTTCCTGCATAATTTGCCTTTTTATGGCGTGGCAGTGGTTTGCATTGACGACCCAACTATTGAGAAGATCATTCCACGTATTGGTCGCTCAGTGATCACTTATGGTACGAGTGAGAAAGCAGATCTGCAGGTGTGCAATTATATGCAGATGGCTGCTGGTTCTTTCTTTACCGTGAAGCGTAATCGCCCTGATGCCCAAGGCAATAAGCAAGAAGATCTGCAGGTGAAGTTACCGCTGCCAGGTCTGCATATGGCTAAAAATGCTACAGCTGCCATCGCTGTGGCTTTAGAAGAAGGCATTGAGGTGCAGTACATCCTCAGTGCTTTAGAGCATTTTGCTGGTGTGGGACGTCGCTTCCAGCGCTATGGCCGCTACCAAGCACCAAATGGTGTTGTCAGTATCGTAGATGATTATGGTCATCACCCATCCGAGGTTATGGCTACCATTAAGGCGGTACGTGAGGGCTGGCCACAACGTCGTCTGGTCATGATCTTCCAGCCACACCGTTATACCCGTACTCGCGATCTTTACGAGGACTTTGTTAAAGTCCTGCAGCAGGTTGATGTGCTGATCCTTGTGGAGGTGTATGCCGCAGGCGAGGATAAGATTGTGGGAGTGGATGGACGTCATCTGTGCCATTCGATCCGTGCCCAAGGTAAGCTCGAGCCGCATTTTGTGGAGACAGTAGACGAGGTTCCTGCACTGCTCGATCGTATTTGTCAGGATAAGGATATTGTTCTGACACAAGGTGCTGGTAATGTGGTACAGGTAGCCGGTATGTTGTGCAGTCGGTGGCCGAAGGTGGCCGATTCGGCTCCAGCCTTAAACTCAGCTGAGCGCACTGCCAGCCAAGACCACAGCTAGCAGCGCTGCTGCTAGCAGCTACCAGCAGCTGCCAACAGCAGCTGCAACAGCTGCTAGCCAGCCGTCGCTAGCTGGCGCTAGCCACGCCGTGGCCGTGGCGTCAACGTGGTGGCTGCTACGGTACAGCTAATATGTTCTTTCATAGCATGCGGAGAGCAATTTTGGAGAAAAAACATCGCAAACCAAGGCTCAGAAGTCGAGGCAGCTTTTTGCTGTCCTTAGGTGGCTTTCTGTGCTTTTGTGGCGTGCTCTATGTGTGCTATAGCCTGTTTTTAGGCTTTGTCACGGATCCAGATCGCTTTTGGGTCTCGCGTGTCAGCGTGAATGGACAGCTAAAGCAGATTGATGCTCGTGACATCGCTGATGAGGTGGGCAAGATGGTGGGGGGTAAAAATATTGTCACCCTCGATCTTGTTCCCCTGCATAACGCCTTATTGCAATTGCCGTGGGTGGCTAAGGTTTCGGTGCATAAGCACTTTCCGGATCTCATTGAGGTCGAGATTGTAGAGCACTTTGTGTCAGCCCGTTGGAAGCAAAGTGGTCTTTATGATGCGCAGACGCGCAGTGTGTTTTATCCTGATCTCAAAGACTTCCATGAGCCTTTAGTGACTTTAAGTGCACCGCATGACGATCTAGCTCCCGAGCTCTTTGAGCATGCTTTTCAATTCATACAATTGACGCAGAACACCAATTATATGATTGAGGAGGTGCAGCTGGATGCAGTCCGTGGATACAGAGTGCGTTTAAATGGTGACGTATGGGTGATTTTAGGGCGCGAAAGTTCACCTGATTTGCCGTTAATTCGTTTAAAGCGATTTATTTTGGCTTTTGGTAGTACTCACTTAAAGCTCAGTGATGTGGCTTATGTGGACATGCGTTACGATAACGGCTTTGCCGTAGGCGAGCGTACTCCAGAGGCTGAGACCGAGACAGATGCAGGGGCGGGCGCTGCTACAACCGCTGCTCCTTAGCGCTTGCAGCTTTGTAGCGTTAAGATAACAAAAGGTAGGGGCCATGGCCGTAGGGCCTGTGATAGGGCCTATGCAGAGCCTATACAGAGACTTGAGTCCTGTATAGGGAGTGCGATTTCTCTTTCAGGGGGATCTGAAGTGCATTCTAGACCAGAAGAAGAGCTCGAGCCTTTACTGGCGGTGGATATAGGGAGCTCTAAGATCCGTTTGATTGCCGGAACGGTAGAAGACAATAGCGGCGAGGTGCACGTCTTGTATTTCCAAGAATGCCCCTCCTCTGGTGTGACCAATGGTGCGGTGAGCGATATCGACAAGCTGAGCAATTGTTTGTCGAAGATGATCCAAGATTACAAAGATACTATGGATCTGCCTTTTGAGCACTGTGTGATCAATATTGCAGGTAGCCAGATCGCCTCTGCCAATAACGATGGTACAAGTCCTATCAGTACCCGCAAGGTCACTGAGGTAGATCGTATCAATGCTCTCAGTGTCGCCAGCTCCTATCAATTTGCTAAAGAGCACCACATCATTCATGCGATCCCTCAATATTACGAGACCGATGGCTCGCGCGAGGTGTCAAACCCTCTGGGCATGAGCTCGCTGAGCTTAACGGCTCATGTGCATTTGGTTGCTTGTAACGAAAGCCAAGAAAACAATTTGCGTACTGCCTTTGAGCGCGTCTCACCAAGTATCAAGATTGATGAGGTGCTGTACAGCGGTATGGCGGCTGCTGATGCCGTGCTCTCGCAAGAAGACAAAGATATTGGCGTTTGCTTAGTTGATCTGGGTGGTGGCTCGATTGATGTGGCTCTCTACAATCGTGGCAAGTTGATTTACAGCTTTGGCCGCGAGGACTGTGGAGTACGTATTACTCGTGACATCTCTACCAATTGCGGTCTACACATGAGACCTGCAGAGTTTATCAAGATCACGCGTGGTGTGGCGCATCCGGATCTATTGGAAAATCCTGAAACAGTGTTTGCGATCAAAGCACGCAGTGATTCGGATGAAAAGCTGTACATCAAAGGTGAAGATCTGGCGCGTAATATTTGCTCTTCTTTGTGGGATATCTTTGGTATTTTTAACAACCAGGTGGATAACTTCATCAAGCAAGAGTCGATCGATCTGTCTTTAGGTGGCGGCGTGGTGTTCACCGGAGGTGTTGCCAATACTATAGGCATTGAGCCTTTAGGGCGTAGCTTCTTTGAAAATATTGGCAAGCGTCATGTCAAGGTGAGGGTAGGGGTACCACGTGGTTTTGATGTGGCCGAGAATGTCACGACAGATTTAAAGAGCCCAGAGTATGCTACAGCCATAGGCATGTTGCGCCTTGCAGCGGAGATTGAGCAGAATCGAGCTCGTGCGCGTAAGGCCATGGCAGATTTTAAGAGCAGTAACCGCTCTATCACCAAGGTATTGGCTTGGATCAAGGACTGGCTCAATCGCGAGTTTTTCTAGCAGCTACTCTGCTGTATGGGCAGACCCGCTGCCCTGTGGTCAGCCATGCTGCCCATGGGCTGCCCATGGGCAGCCCATGGGGGCACCCCAGCTGCACCTACGGTCAGCCACCACTAGCAGCCCCTAGGCTGATGCCAACAGCCTATGAGGAGCAGCCGCAAGCTGCTCCGGTGGCTTAGCCACCAGCGTCAGCGTCTTGCACATCTAGCGCAGCGTGCTCTGCAGACGTCAAAATTTACACATTTAGGGTGCTTGTCGGACAAGATTGGCTATGCCTGTGAGCTCATGATGAGACATGTGTTCGCGTCTTAAATTGTGGGTAGAGGCTGAGAGAAAATCAGCTGCGTATGACCTGCAATAAGATGGAAGTGCGGTGGATTTGGCTTTACTTTTGAGTATTTCTGCTTCTGTCGGCCACAGCTGAGGCTTTACGTGAAAAGAGAAAATTGCTTAACGGCTTAAAACTGGCATGGGTTTTTGTCCCCGCCTGCTTTTTTGCGGGGCAAAAGGGTATAATACCCAAGACTGTAAGTTTTTTGTATTGATGCACTATTTCCTCGAAAGGGAGTTTTATGAGCGATCATTTTTCTGTTGAGGTGGGATCTGCTCCTACCAACAGTGATGCTGGCATTCACTCTGCAAAAGCATGCGTCATCAGAGTTTTAGGCGTTGGTGGCGGCGGCGGTAATACGCTGCAGCACATGATCAATCAGAGCTTAGGTGGTGTCGAGTTTATTGCCGTGAATACCGACTCACAAGCCCTGAATAAGTCTACTGCTCCTCTTAAGGTGCAGATCGGCGTGAAGCTGACTGACGGTTTAGGTGCCGGTTGCGATCCAAACAAGGGTCGTAAGGCAGCCGAAGAGAGCCGTGAGGACATTAAGAAGCTGCTGCAAGGCTCGCGCATGATCTTTATCACCGCTGGTATGGGTGGTGGTACTGGTACTGGTGCAGCCCCAATCATTGCTGACATTGCTCAAGAGACTGGTGCCTTAACCATTGCTGTGGTGACCAAGCCTTTCCGTTTTGAAGGTCGTCGTCACATGATCAATGCTGAGGCAGGTATCACTGAGCTTTCCAAGCACGTTGACTCCCTGATTGTGATCGATAACGAGAAGCTCTTAAAAAATCTCGGTGCCAATATCTCGATTATCAATGCCTTTAACGAGGCTAATGATGTGCTCTTAAATGCTGTTAAGGGCATCACTGATTCTATTACTGCTCCTGGCTACATCAACCTCGACTTTAGTGACGTTGAGACCATTATGCGTGGTCGTGGTCATGCCATCATTGGTAATGGTGTGGGTCAAGGTGCAAACTTCGTGGAAGACGCCGTCCAGCGTGCTATTCACTCACCTCTGATTGATCAGGTCGACATCAGAAGTGCAACTGGTCTGTTGGTGAATGCTCGTGTGAACCAGAACTTCCCAATCGGCAAGTGGGCTCAGCTCAACGAAGAGATCCAAAACTACGCCGACGAAGAGGCAGATTGCAAGTACGGTATCGTCTTTGATGATCAGCTGGCTGAGGATCAGATCGTGGTGACGATCTTAGTGTCGGGTATTTCCGTCAATGATCCAAACGCAGTAGAAAGCCCAGCCGCAATGGCGCGTACTAATGCGTCGATGCGTCGTAATGCCCCAGCTGATAACGGTTTTTTTAAGCAGGCTCAGAACTATGGCGGAGCACAGGCTCCACGTGGTGCCCAGCCTCTTCCACGTCAAGCTGTGGCCCAAGGTCAGCAGATCGACCCAAGAATGCGTATGGCCCAGCAGCAGACGCAGCAACAACCAATGGGTGCTATGAATCCTGCTATGGCACAAAAGGCCGTCAACCAGAGCTACGACCCACGTGAAGTGCAGGTCACAGGCGAAGCCAACAATGATGATTGGACGGAGATGACCGAAGTTCCAGCCATTTTCCGCAAAAAGGTTTAGACCTTAAGAGCAGGGGACGCAGCCGCTAAGAGCGCATCGTTGCGATTGCCAAGGTAGGCAAAAGCAGAGTGGGTAGGCTCTTAGCTTCAAGCTAGTAGGGCTCCTGTATCCTTAGTAGCATCAATTCAATACAAAACTTACATCTAAGGCCAAGGTGGCATGCTACCTTGGCCTTATTAATTCTAGAAAGAGCTTTTGCGCTCTAGATGCGTAGTAGCCAATAGACATCCGATTGTGTGCTAGACGGGAAAAGTAGAAAGGGTGTGGAGGCAAGAGTGATGTTGGCGTGATACCGGTAAGTTAGTTGTTTATGGCTAACTGGGATCCAAGTGCAGAGAATGGCTTTAGGGAAATCGCTTGGGATCTTGTCTGACAGGTATTGATCATTTTTGCGATCTTTTTCGCATTTTTCTGATTTTTTTCAGGCTTTGTAATAAAATTAGGGGCATTAAAGAAGCTTATTTTTTTGCGGGTTCTGTAGGAGATTTTTCCGTGATTTTACAGAGAACAATAAAAGAAACGGTTTCTGCTACTGGAATTGGCCTGCACTCGGGCTCTAAGGTAACAGTAACCTTTCGGCCAGCACCTGCTGACACAGGTATCATTTACACACGTACCGATTTAAATCCTCACGTGTCCATCAAGTGTGAACCGGAGGCGGTGCGTGATACCCAGTTATGCACGGCTCTGGTGAATTTAGATGGTGTACGTATTTCCACTGTCGAGCACCTGACTGCTGCTTTAAGCGCTATGGGTATCGACAACTTATTCATTGATGTCAACGCCCCAGAGCTGCCAGTGATGGATGGTAGTGCTCAGCCTTTTATCTACTTACTGGAAAGCACCGGTATCCAAGAGTTGCCAACTCCTAAGAAGTTCATGCACGTAGTCAAAAAAGTGCGTGTCGAGGATGGTGACAAGTGGGCTGAGATCACCCCATCTGATGGCTTTAGCCTTGATCTGACTATCGATTTCAACCATCCAGCAATGGATCGTGAGCTGCAACACTTCCATCTGGACTTCTCGGGTAAGAGCTTTGTCAAAGAGCTGGCTCGTGCTCGTACCTTCTGCTTTATGCGCGATGTTGAGTACATGCACGCACATAATCTGGCTTTAGGTGGCTCTCTTGAGAATGCTGTGGTCTTAGATGACTACCGTGTGATCAACCCAGAAGGCTTACGTTATCCAAATGAGTTTGTGAAGCATAAGATGCTTGATGCTGTTGGCGATCTCTACATGAATGGTCACAGCATTTTAGGTAGCTTTAAGGCCTATAAGACTGGCCACAAGCTCAACAACATGCTCTTACGTGCTGTCTTAGCTGATGCCTCCAATTACGAGCTGATTGCTATTGAGGGCCGTACCGAGCAGCAGAATGCCATCAACTTCCTTGATGAGCATGAGTACAACCCAATGGGTGGTCATAAGTTAGTTCTGAGCTAACATCAATTTTTGTTCAACAGCGTGGCGGCTTCGCTGCCACTGTATCCGAAACCGCGTCAGGGCACCCCGTCGCGGTTTTCGCGTTTTTAGACCCAGCTAAATTCTCTGGAGCTGCACTCCTGTTAGCTGCACGCCTGCTAGCATGCTTGCTAGCTGTCAGCAGCACGCCTGCACGCATGCTTTTACTTTAGGGAGCGTGGTACAGGAGCGTCGAGAGCTCGATGACGAATTAGCTGGTAAGGATCCTTGAATGCGCATTGTGGCTGGTTGGCTACAACGTGACTGTGCCAGCGACCCCCAGCTGCGTCAGGTGCCAACCAAAAACTTTAATCAACGTCCTCAGCATGAGATCTCTTTGGTCGTGCTGCATGGTATTTCGCTACCACCTGGGAAGTTTGGTGGCCCTTACGTAGATCAGCTCTTTACGCTGAGCCTTGACCCTAAGGTGGATCCTTATTTTGAGGGGATCTATAAGCAGGAGCTCTCTACCCATCTTTTTATCAATCGCCATGGCGTGATCACGCAGTATGTCTCGTTTTTAGATCGCGCCTGGCATGCTGGACGCAGCTCCTATCAGGGGCAAAAAGAGTGCAATGATTTTGGTATCGGCATTGAGCTTGAAGGCACGGATGATCAGCCTTATACCGATGAGCAGTACCAAGTGTTGCGTGAGCTCTTACCAGTGCTCCAAGAGGCTTATCCTGATATTGGCGAGCGGGTGGCTTCTCATTCTGAAGTAGCCCCAGGCCGTAAAACAGATCCAGGCCCTTTCTTTAGCTATCAGGAAATTGGTTTGCGCCTTGTGTAACAAATTGGTGCAAATGAGCTGAGCTCATAGAGTCTATGTAGCAAGTGCACTAAGATAGGGCAATAGCCGAGCAAGCTCTTATTTGTCGGCTAGACTAAGTATCTTTAGGGATCTGTGACTGAGATCCAGTCTAAAAGAGTTGGTTGGTTGGGACGCAATCGTCCGATCTGTGGTTGTTTAGAGGTAGTAATGGCCCAAGAGTATCTGTCAGATTATTTTGTAAAAGCAGGCGAGCGGGGACGTCAACACATTGAGCCGCTGCCTTTAAGTGCCGATGAGGTCAAGGAGCTGGTAGAGCTGATGCTCGATCCACCACAAGGCAGTGAGACTGTGCTCTTTAACCTCTTAGATCAGCGTGTGCCTCCTGGGGTGGACGAGGCTGCTAAGGTTAAAGCCGAGTTTTTAAGTGCTGTGGCTAATGGTGAGCAAGAGTGCCCATTAGTCAGCCCAGAGCAAGCAGTGGAAATGCTGGGCAAGATGAAGGGTGGTTATAACGTAGCCCCGCTGATCGCTTTGTTACGTCATCCTGAGCTGAGTGCTGCCGCTGTTACTGCTTTAGAGCACACCTTACTCATTTACGATGCTTTTGACCAAGTCGCCGCCTTAGCTAATGAGGGTAATGCCGCTGCCAAGGATTTGATTGGTCGTTGGGCTCAAGCTACTTGGTTTACTGCCCGTCCTGCCTTACCTGAGTGCCAAAGCTACACTGTCTTTAAGGTCACAGGTGAGATCACTACTGATGACCTGTCCCCAGCAGCTGATGCTTGGTCGCGTCCAGACATTCCTCTGCATGCTCTGGCCATGTTTAAGAACGCTCGTGAGGGCTTAACTCCTGACGAGGATGGTGTGACCGGCCCAATTTCCTTGATCCAAAGCTTAAAGGCTAAAGGTTTACCTGTGGTCTTTGTGGGTGATGTGGTTGGTACTGGCTCTTCCCGTAAGTCGGCTACCAATTCCGTGCTCTATCACTTTGGTGAGGATCTAGACGGTGTACCTAACAAGAAGGCTGGTGGTTTAGTCTTAGGTGGCAAGATCGCCCCAATTTTCTATAACACCTTAGAGGATTCAGGTGCTTTACCAGTAGAGCTCGACGTCTCCAAGCTCAATATGGGCGATGTGGTTGATGTGCACTTTGCCACGGGTAAGATCACCGTACACGACGGCGAGCAAGAGCTGGCTACATTTACGCTGCGTCCAAGCCTGTGCGATGAGGTGCGCGCCGGTGGCCGTATTCCTCTGATCATCGGCCGTGCTTTAACTCAGCGTGCCTGTGATTTCTTAGGTCAGGCCTTGCCTGCTGTCTTTGCCGCTGCTCCAGCTAGTGCTGCTGCCAAGGCAGAGCCAGCCAAGAAAGGCTTTACCCGTGCCCAAAAGATTGTGGGATTAGCCTGTGGCCGTGAAGGTGTGCGTCCAGGTGAGTACGTAGAGGTTAAGGTAACAACTGTGGGTTCGCAGGATACTACTGGCCCTATGACTCGTGATGAGCTCAAAGACTTAGCTTGCCTGAAGTTTACTGCACCTCTGGTAATGCAGTCCTTCTGCCATACCTGCGCTTATCCACGTCCAATTGATGTGCAGAATCACCACACCATGCCTGCCTTTATGATTGAGCGTGGCGGTGTAGCCTTAAAGCCAGGTGATGGCGTGATCCACTCGTGGCTCAACCGTATGTGCCTGCCAAATACTGTAGGTACAGGTGGTGACAGCCATACCCGTATGCCTTTGGGTATTTCTTTCCCAGCAGGTTCGGGCTTAGTGGCCTTTGCCGCTGCTACCGGTATGATGCCTTTAGACATGCCAGAGTCGGTGCTGGTGAAGTTTACTGGTACCCGTCGTCCAGGTATCACCTTACGTGACTTAGTGCACGCTATTCCTTACTTTGCTCGCAAGCAAGGTCTGTTAACTCTGGATAAGAAGGGCAAGATCAACGTCTTCTCGGGCCGTATTCTGGAGATCGAAGGCTTAGAAAACTTAAGCGCTGAGCATGCTTTCGAGCTGGCTGATGCCTCCGCTGAGCGCTCTGCCGCTGCTTGTGCTATCGATCTGAGCAATGAGAGTGTGGTGGCTTACTTAAAGAGCAACAGTGCGCTGTTAAAGCAGATGGCCGCTGACGGCTATGCAGATAAGGATGCTCTGCAGCGTCGTGCCGCTGCCATGGACGAGTTTATTGCTAACCCAGTACGCATTCAGGCTGATCCAGACTGCGAATATGCCGCCGTCTTAGAGATCAATATAGATGAGATCACCGAGCCAATTTTATGTGTGCCTAATGACCCTGATGCCGCTTATCCATTAAGCGAGTGCCAAGGTACTAAGCTCGATGAGATTTTTGTGGGCTCGTGCATGACCAATATCGGTCACTATCGTGCTGTGGCAGCCATTTTAAATGGCCTCAGTGCTGAGAGCCCATGCCGTTTCTGGATGGCTCCTCCAACCCGTATGGATCAAGCTCAGCTGCGCGCTGAAGGCCTGTATTCGATCTTTGCCAAGGCCGGTGCCCGTATGGAAATGCCAGGCTGCTCGCTGTGCATGGGTAATCAGGCCCGTGTGGCTGACAATGCCGTGGTGATCTCCACCTCCACCCGTAACTTCCCTAACCGTTTAGGTAAGGGCTCGCAGGTGTATTTAGGCAGTGCCGAGCTTTGTGCCGTGTGTGCTCGTTTAGGCTATATCCCAACCCCTGAGGAGTACTTTGAGCTCACCAAATGCCTGACCGGTCACGAGGAGCAGCTCTATCACCTCTTAAACTTTGCAGTAGTTTAGGAACAAGACCGTCGCCTAGACGAATAGATTAAGGCGGCTATATCAAAGCCGCCTGCGCTGCGGTGTCGCTGCGCTCAAGAGCCTCAAGCTCCCTTCCTTTTGGATGGATGCTTGGGGCTTTTTTGTGCGCGCGCTCAAAAGGCACGCTTTTATCAGCCTTGTTTTGAGAAAAACCGCTCTGAGTGTGATTTTGCGCAAAATGTGCATTGCACACCATGTGTTATAATCCCAAGAGTTTACGTTGATTTGGCACGGAGCTGATGGCTCCTGATAAATTAACAAAGGTTTCTAGATGTTAGTCCGTGTGATGAGGGCTTGTTCCTTGAACATGTGGCTACGCTAAAGGGCGCGACGAGTCCGGATCGTCTGAGTGCTATTAAGATGCAGCGCCGTGCTGCTTTTTGTTGTAACATAGCAGATGAGAGACGATAGTAATATCACTCTCACTCAGAAACTGCCATGCAAGCTTTTGTGTGGTGGACGTCACAGCATGAGGATTTTTTGTATGAAGGTTGCCGTTTTAGGTGCAGCAGGTGGTATTGGCCAGCCATTATCTTTAATTTTAAAGACTCAATTACCTGCCGGTTCCTGCCTCTCTCTTTATGACGTAGCCCCATTCACCCCAGGTGTTGCTAAGGACTTAAGCCACATCCCTACCGATGTGTGTGTCGATGGCTTCACCGGTGATGACGGCTTAGACAAGGCTTTAGATGGTGCCAATGTGGTTGTCATCCCAGCCGGTGTCGCTCGTAAGCCAGGCATGACCCGCGATGATTTGTTCAATGTGAACGCTGGCATTATCGCTAACTTAGTCAAGCACTGTGCTAAGGTTTGCCCTAAGGCTTGCATCTGCATCATCACCAACCCAGTGAACTCCACTGTGCCTATCGCTGCTGAAGTGCTGAAGGCTGAGGGTGTTTATGACGCTCACCGCTTATTCGGTGTTTCTGCCTTAGACGTGCTGCGTTCTGAGACTTTCTTAGGCGAAGAGTTAGGCTTATCCAAGGCTTACACTCAGGTTCCAGTGATCGGCGGTCACTCCGGCACCACCATCTTACCTTTACTCTCTAAGGTTGTGGGCTCTGAGGTGATCTCTGAGGAGCGTATTGACGCTTTAACCAAGCGCATCCAAAACGCTGGTACTGAAGTGGTTGAGGCCAAGGCTGGTGCTGGTTCTGCTACCCTGTCGATGGCTGCCGCTGGTGCTCGTTTTGCCCTGAAGGTTGTCCGTGGCTTATTAGGCGAGCCAGGCGTGACCGAGTACGGCTATGTTGAGGGTGGCTCCAAGTACGGTCAGTTCTTTGCTCAACGTATCGAGTTCGGTACTGAGGGCTGGAAGCGTGTGATCGACTTCGGTACTCTCTCCGCTTACGAGCAGAAGTGCTTAGACGAGTTACAGTCTGTCTTAGCTGGCAACATCAAGAAGGGTGTTGAGTTCGGCCAGAAGTGGATTGCTGAGAACAAGTAATCTTGCTGTTGCAACGCTCGCACTAGCTCTCATGTCTTTTGGCAAAAAGAACCAAGCTGTGTTTCAGCTTGGTGTGTAAGCTAGCGCGCAAGCAAAAGGGGTTAGTCTCCATATGGGGCCTAACCCTTTTATTTTTTCGGCGGCATTGAGGTTGCATATCAACCTAGCTAGGACAAGATCTGCCTGCCAAGCTTGGCTTGGCTTGGCTTGGCTTGGCTCAGCTGAGCTAGCCTCAGCTAGCTTAAGCTAGCTAGAAAAGAAGCAGGTCAACAGTTCTCTGTATTTTGTTTGTTTAGGTAGTGGTTTTACGGGCTGGTGCCCTAAATCAATGCCTTTAGCCCCGCCGCCCCCAAAAGGGCAGAGCGCTAATTCGTGAGGGTTTTTTGATGAGAAAGCCATGGATAGCTGCTGTGGTAGCCCTGATGCTTGGCTGTTCAAGCTGTGCCTTCGCCTCGGTGTCTTCCACCTACGACCGCGTGACGGATGCTCAGGCTCTGGTGGCGCGTAAGGCTATTGAGAGTACTTTAGAGAAGTACAAAGACGACAATACTTCGGTCAATGTCTACACCGTAGATGAGCTCAACACCTATATTGAGACCGGCGTCTATGTGCAGGTAATTCGTGATCGCGATAAGTGCCAGTTCACTCCTGATATCGAAGATCGTGCCCGTATTGTGGGTATGCCTGCCTTTGAATTTACTTGGGCCGAAATGCTGATCAACGGCATTTGTGTGCAGCAAGACGTGGAGCTGGGTATTGATTACTTACAGCGTGCCGTGAATCACGCTTATGCCCCAGCTATGATCCGTAGCGCTCAATACTATGAGCGTGGGTATTTATTGCCACAAGATAAGAATAAGGCCATTACGCTGATGCGAGCTGCTGCCGCTTTAGGCTCGCGCACCGCACGTTTGCAATGGGCAGACATGTTAGTGCGTGGTTTAGGTGCTCCTTCTTATTATGAGGAGGCCTATAGCTGGCTGTACCACTCCATCTTCTTTAGCGAGTACGAGCGTGCCAAGAGCGAGTTTTTGCAGGGTGAAATGCGCAAGATGATGCCTGCCAATATCGTGGCTCGTGCTATGGCCGACGGCTATTACGATATGTAATCCTGCTATTTGCCTTTGCACCAGCAGGTGCCGGATGAGCAGCGCGCTAGCGTCTGTGCTAGCGCCAGAAAGTCCCAGAAAGCCCCGTGCCTCTGGGATTTTTTGTTTTCAGAGCCTTGGGGTTTTGCTCAAGCTAGCGCCGCTAAACGGCAATGCGTTTTTTGGTTTTTGCCCAAAGCCTTGAGTATAATGGGGCATTGAGCTGAGCTTTGGCCTGTTTGAGCCAATTCGGTTAAATGTCTTATGCCTGCTAGCTTGCTTTTGCTGAGCTTGGTTAGAGGTATGAGGTGGTCGGCATTGGGCGGTGAAGGGAGATAGACTGCTGCTCGGTGACTTCAAAGGGTTTTAGATACACGCCATGTTTGATAATTTAAGCGAAAGACTGAACCGAACTTTAAAGAATCTGTCGGGTCAGGGACGCATTACCGAGGACAATGTCAAAGACACTTTACGTGAAGTGCGCACGGCTTTATTAGAAGCTGATGTGGCCTTAAGTGTCGTGAAGGATTTTACGGCCAAGGTTAAGGAAAAAGCCTTAGGCCAAGAGGTTAGCCAGAGCTTAACCCCTGCCCAAGAGTTCATCAAGATCGTCTACGATCAATTGGTGGAGACCATGGGTGCGCAAAACGCCGCCCTGAATGTGGCCCACCAACCTCCAGCAGTGATCTTACTTGCCGGTCTGCAAGGTGCTGGTAAGACTACTTCTGCAGCTAAGCTGGCCTTATTTATCAAAGAGCGCTTAAAGAAGAGCGTGCTCTTAGTGTCGGTGGATACCTACCGTCCAGCTGCTATTGAGCAGTTACAGACCTTAGGTAAAGAGATCGATGTTGAGGTCTATCCATCAGATCCAAGCAAGAAGCCACAGCAGATTGCTCAAGAGGCCATGGCTGAGGCTAAGAAGCGCTTTATTGAAGTCCTGATCGTGGATACAGCCGGTCGTTTAGCTGTCGATGAAGACATGATGAACGAGGTCAAAGAGCTGCATCAGATCTGCGATCCTACTGAGACCATGTTTGTGGTGGACGCCATGACTGGTCAGGACGCTGCCAATACCGCTAAGGCCTTTGCCGAGGCTCTGCCTTTAACCGGTGTGATCTTAACTAAGGCCGATGGTGATGCCCGTGGTGGTGCTGCTCTGTCGGTACGTGAGATCACTGGTAAGCCAATTAAGTTCATCGGTTTAGGTGAAAAGGTGGTGCCTTTAGAGCCTTTCCACCCAGATCGTATTGCCTCCCGTATCCTTGGCATGGGCGATATCCTGTCCTTAGTTGAGGAGGTGCAGCGTAAGACCGATGCCGAAAAGGCTGAGCGCTTAGCTAAGAAGATCAAGAAAGGTGAAGGCTTTACCTTAGATGACTTCCGTGAGCAGTTGATCGAAATGCGCAAGATGGGTGGCCTTTCCGGCATGTTGGATAAGCTCCCTGGCGGTGCCGCTTTAATGGCTCAAGCTAAAGACAAGATCAATGATAAGAGCTTCGCTCATATCGAAGCCATTATCTGCTCCATGACTCCAAAAGAGCGCCATAACCCAGAGATCATTAAGGGCTCACGTAAAAAGCGTATTGCCGCTGGTGCTGGTGTCCAGGTGCAAGAGGTCAATCGTCTCTTAAACCAATTTGATCAAATGCAGAAGATGATGAAGCGCATTGGCAAGAAGGGTGGCATGAGAACCATGATGAACGCCATGCGTGGTCTGCAAGGCATGCGCAATATGCTTCCAGGTGGCATGGGCGGCTTCCGCCGCTAAGGCTGAGCGCAGGCTTGCGCCAGCGCGTAGGCTCTATCCTGCGCTGGCTTAAAGCCAGCTTGACCCCTAGCCCACAAAGGCAGGCTTTTTCACAGAAGATGTGGAGGAGCTTGCCTTTGGCGTTTTTGGCGCGCCAAAAACAGGAGCGACTAAGAGGGCGTAGGGCGTGGGGAGTAGGGGAACGGCTTGGGCTAAAGAAGAATAGAGAAGGGGCGGGCGCTGCGTACACAACGTTGCGCATGCTGCGTACACCACGCGGCCATGCTGTGTGCACCGCTCTGCGCATGCGGCGGGCATCGAGGCTGCTGGCTTGGCCAGCTGGGGATTGGTGCGGATTGATGGAAGGTGGCGGCTGGCACTGTGTCAGAACCAGCAAAGAGATCCGTAAAACTTTAGCACAATCTTTGCCCACTTGCCTAGACAAGAAGGCCGAAAAATGAGCGCTCGATCTTGCTTTTTTAGGGAAAAACTGTAAAATTGTCGGTCTGTGTATAACGTGGCTGATGCGCGTTGTGTGTGTAGTGCTACACCAAACGCACCTCTCGGCGTCAACTACCCACGTCTGACGGCGGGAGCTTGTGCATGCAAGCTCGCGTTGAGGGCCTGAGTGAGCAAGTTTCTTTGTTTGCTCGGTCGTAGGCCGCTTGCTTTGAGCTTGGTCTTTATGACCTAACCCTGACTCAAAGTGCAAGGAAAGGGTGGTGTCTCTTTTCGATCGTTATCCCAGGCCTATGACGAGGCTTAAAGGGTTTTTTTGCTTGCCTTTGTTTAGAACTTAAGGTGAGCTTGAAGAGCCGTGAGGCTCTTACTACTGGTTTGAACGCCTTTCCATAGCCGACTTTAGCTGTTGCTATAGCTGTGTCTGGCCGTTGTTTGGATGGGCTCTTGCTGCTTATTCCCGCGTTTTGTTTCGTTGGGGAATCCTGCAGTTTTTGTTTAATGGGTAAATTACGAAATGGTAGTCATTCGTTTACGTCGCGCTGGCGCTAAGAAGCGTCCTTTCTATCACGTGGTAGTTGCTGACTCTCGTTTTGCTGCTACTGGCCGTTTCATTGAGAAGGTTGGCTTCTTTAACCCAATCGCCAAAGGTCAAGAAGTTCGCTTAAACTTAAACCTCGAGCGCGTCAATTACTGGAAGAGTGTTGGTGCTCAGCCATCTGATCGTGTTGCTCGTCTGATCAAGGATCAGGAGATGGGCCCAGAGGCTGTTGCCGCTTACAAGACTGCTAAGTACGAGAAGGCTGTTGCCGCTCGTAAGGCTAAGGCCGAGGCTGAGGCCGCCGCTGCTGCTGAGCAAGCCGCTGCCGGTGAAGCCGCTCAGGCTTAAATCACGGCTACTTGCTAACTAGCTTAGCTTATGGTTGATGATGTTCCACGTCCCATGGGTAGACTAGGTTCTACTTATGGTCTTAAAGGCTACCTTAGGGTACAGTCCTTTACCGAGCAACCTGAAAACCTTTTTGACTACTCGCCATGGTTCATTCGTCGGCGTGGGGAAGATTGGCGTGAGGTTCAGGTAGAAGCTTGGAAACCGCACGGTGACACGTATATCGTGAAGCTGGAGTCGGTCGATGTCAAAGAAGAGGCAGCTCTTCTTACTGGCATGGATATCGGGATCAAGCGCTCAAGCTTGCCCGCACTTTCGGACGATGAGCTGTATTTGACTGATCTGATCGGTTGTACAGTGATTGGTCTTGAAGGTGTTAACCTCGGCATTGTGACGAGGGTTGTGGATCATGGAGCTGCTCCCATTATGGAGGTATCTCCCTCTGACCAAACTAAGGGTGAACCACAACAGCGGCTCATTCCTTATGTTAAAGGCCCAATTGTGACGCAAGTAGATCTCGATGCGAAGACAATTTGGGTAGAGTGGGGCGAAGATTACTAAACCATCACTTTAAAGATGTGCACTAGCTCAAGGCAGCGGCCGCAGGGCCGTAGCTGCAAGCGCAGCAAAAGCTGCAAAAGCAGCACAAGCTGCAAAGCAGCCTTGATGCAAGCGCAGCTGAAGCTGCGTCTTGTTAAGCAGTGCAAGTAAGAATATAGCTTGCTGAGGATCTTTTTATGTGGTTTGGTGTTATATCGCTCTTCCCTGAGATGTTTAAGGCGATTACCGAATCAGGCGTTACCGCTCGCGCGGTTAAGCATGGCTTGATTGAGGTGAACGTCTGGAATCCACGGGACTTTGCCACTGACAAATATAAGACCGTAGATGATCGGCCTTACGGTGGTGGTCCTGGTATGCTGATGAAAGTGCAACCGCTGCGTGATGCCATCACAGCGGCACGAAGCAAAGCGCCTCAGGGAACGAAAGTCGTCTATATGTCTCCACAAGGAGATCGTCTTAGCCACTCACTGGTCACACGGTTCCATAACATGGGTTCGCTGATCCTTATAGCAGGACGCTATGAGGGCATAGATGAGCGTATCCTTCAGAAAGAAGTCGATCTGGAGGTTTCAATCGGTGACTACGTGCTCTCGGGTGGTGAAATCCCTGCCATGTGCGTCATCGATGCGGTATCACGTATGGTTCCTGGTGTTCTAGGAAATATGCGTAATGCCTATGAGGATTCTTTTGCCGATGGTTTATTGCACTTTCCTCAGTACACCCGTCCTGAAGTCATAGATGGGGTGGGAGTACCAGAGGTCTTAATGAGTGGCAATCACGAAAAGATCCGGCGTTGGCGATTGCAACAGGCATTGGCGCGCACTTATGAGCGTCGACCTGATTTATTGCAGTCACGGTTACTAAATCGCGAGGAGCATGAGCTCTTAGCGGAATATCTCGAGCGCAAGGCTGCTGGGGAAGAATTAGAATAATAGTCCACTATAAAAAGCGGACATCTTTCTTAAGTGCCACGCACGATGAAGTGTGAGCAAGGCACAGCAAGAAAGCCAAAGTGCCATGCAGCTTGTAGCTTGAGACAAAAGCACAGATTTATTTTTAGGGTAGGTAAAAAATGGCTAGCCATCCAATTATTGACCAGCTTGAGAAAGAGCAACTCCGTCAGGACATCCCACAGTTCAACCCAGGTGACACTGTGCGTGTTGAGGTTCGTGTGATCGAGGGCGACAAGTCCCGTTTACAGGCCTTCGAGGGTAATGTTATTGCTAAGCGCAATCGCGGCTTAAATTCTTCCTTCACCGTGCGTAAGGTTTCCTCTGGTGAGGGTGTTGAGCGTGTGTTCCAAACCCACTCTCCATTAATCGCCTCCGTGACCGTTACCCGTCGCGGTGATGTGCGTCGTGCTAAACTGTACTACTTACGCAACCGCACTGGTAAGGCTGCTCGTATTCGCGAGAAGATCTAAGATCGCACAAGCCTTAGGCTTGTACAGAACAGCTAAACATGGCCCGACAAAACGACTAGTCGCGCCTACCAAGAGCCCTGCCCTAGAGAGCCTAGCGCAGGGCTTTTTGTTGCTGCGCAACGCGCAGCCGTGCTGCGCTGCTGTGCAGCGCCGCGCCGCTAGCGCGGTCGTGCCGCGACCAGCGGCCGTATGGCCGCCTAGGCCGCGAGGCGGCCTTAAGGCCGCTTAGGCCGTGGGGCGGCCTAGCCGCCACAGGCAAAAAAGCCCCAGCCAAGGGGATGGCTGAGGCTTTGAGTTCCAAGTTCTTGGAGTATTAGAGTTTTTAGTTTCTATTTGTTGCCGTGAGCAATGGCAGTAGCGACTGCATGGTGCCAGTGCTCAATCTTATTGCAGCGTGTGGCATCGTTCATCTTTGGCTCATAGCGGGCTTTGACGCGCTCGGTGCCTAAGATCTCTTCTTGGTACACGCCTTGGGCAATACCGGCCATAATGGCAGCGCCCATGCCTGAGAGCTCAGCGTCAGCTGGAACTTTTAGTGGTAATTGCAGCAGATCCGACTGGAATTGCATCAGATAGCGGTTCATGGTGGCTCCACCATCGACGCTGAGAATGCTGACGTCAATACCAGTAGCGGCACGTGAGGATTTACGGATCAGCTCGACTACATCATTAACTTGATAGGCAATGGAGTCGAGAGCAGCACGCACTAGTTCTTTTTTGGTGGTGAGACGGCTCATGCCCACAATAGTGCCACGGGCATCTGAATTAAAGTGCGGTGCACCCAAGCCGGATAGGGCAGGGACAAAGTAGCACTGGTCTTGAGGATTAGCCGCTAAAGCGAGCTCTTCGGTTTCTGCAGGGCTTGAGATCAGTCCTAAGTCGTCCTTGAGGTAGGAGATCACACCTGCTGAGTAGTTAATATTGCCTTCCAGCACATAGGTGGTGTTACCACCACGTCTCCAACCCACCGAATTGACGATACCGTGTTCACATGGCACAACTTCGGTACCAGCATTCATCATGATGGAAGAACCGGTGCCGTAGGTGGTCTTGGTTTGACCGCTCTTGAGGCAGCCTTGACCAAAGAGGGCACCTTGGCTATCGCCAATGGCCGCATGAATAGTGATTGGCTGTGGCAATACACCTTCAAAATCGGTGCTGCCAAAATCGCTGTCAGAGTCCCAGATTGGGGCTAAGGCTTTAGTGTCAACGTGGAAAAGCTCACACAGCTTGGCATCCCATGCTAATTTGCGGATGTCCATGAGCTGGGTACGTGAAGCGTTTGAAGGCTCAGTGGCAAAAGTCTTACCGTGAGTGAGCTTGTGCACTAAGAAAGTGTCGATATTACCTACACAGAGATCGTCTGCCTCAGCGGCGGCACGGATCTCTGGAACATTGTCAAAGAGCCATGCGAGCTTAGCGGCACTAAAGAACTCACTGAGCTCAAGGCCAGTGGTTTCACGGATGTAAGGCGCAGCATCCTTGATTTCTGGCTGGGCCACAAAGGCGGCACCACGACCACATTGCCAGACAATGGCATGGTAGAGTGGTTCTAGGGTGGATTTGCGCCAAGCACCTACGGTTTCACGCTGTACGGATAAGCCCACGCAGGTGATACGCTGAGCATAGCTTGGATCTTGAGCGATTAAATCGGCTACTACGCCGCAAACATTGGTGTAGATCTCGTTGAGATCGTGCTCGACATAGCCCTTTTCATTGATGATCTGTTGGTGAGGGCGAGAGCACTTAGCAATTAAATGGCCTTGCTCGTCTAACAGCAGGGCCTTAGTGCCTTGGGTGCTTTGGTCAATACCCAGCACCAAAGGATTAGACGACGTCATAAACAAACCTCCCTTGCAGAGACGGGCATTAAGATCCTGCTTTCCCTGAGGCCAGCCTGCGCAGCATGCACAGCATGCTGTGCATGCAGGCCATGGGGCCATGGCCATAGCTATGGCTATGGCCCGTGGCTCAAGGAAGCAGGGTCTAGGGCGTTATTTGCCTAAAGCCTTAAGAGCGGTTTGGGTCAGACCGTCGCAGTTGAGACCGTAGTGATCAAAGACCTCTTGGGAAGTACCGGTGATCACTGGGCTGTCAGGCAGCGACAGGGTTAAGCACTTGCGTGGGCAGTTGGCACCAACCACTTGGGCCACCATGGAGCCTAAGCCACCAAATGGGGAGTGCTCTTCAACCGAGATCACGACCTTAGCGTTTTGGGCAGCTTCAATAATGGCTGCTTCATCTAAAGGCTTCACGCAATACATGTCCACGACGGTGGCGGAAATGCCGTGCTCAGCCTTTAACTTCTCGGCGGCCAGCTTAGCTGGCAGAACCATTTCGCCGCAGGCAATAAAGGCTACATCGGTACCCTTGCAGATCACAGTGGCCTTGTCCATGACAAATGGGCAGTCGTCCTCAGAGTAGACCTCTGGCACAGCATTACGGCCCACACGGATGTAAGCAGGCTCGTTATCCTTAACGAGGTGCTCCATCAATTTCTTGGTTTGGTGGCAATCAGAAGGCAGATAGACACGCATGCCTGGCACCGAGCTCATCGCAGCAATGTCTTGGGCGCTGTGGTGGGACATGCCTAAGGCACCGTAAGAAACACCACCGGAGATACCGATCAGCTTCACATTGGTGTGGGAATAAGCCACATCGACCTTGCATTGTTCGTAAGAGCGGGTGGTGAGGAAGCAAGCTGGCGACATAGGGAAGGTGCGCTTGCCACAGCGAGCCATACCAGCGGCGATACCCACCAGATCTTGCTCAGCAATACCCACTTCCACGAATTGCTCAGGATAGGCTTGAGCAAAAGGAGTAGCAGAAGCACTGCCACGGGAGTCAGAGCACAGTACCACGATGTCCTTGTCGGTCTTAGCGGCCTCTAAGAGTACGTTGCAGATCATCTGCTTGTTAGCAACATTAGCCATAATTGATCCCCCTTTCTTTACTTAGCAGCAGCAGCTTCTTGAGCCTTGAGGTCGGCCATGATCTGTTGGTATTCCTCGGCGTTTGGTACCTTGTGGTGCCAATTGGCCTTGTTCTCCATCACAGACGAGCCCTTGCCCTTAATGGTGTTGGCAATTAAGACCGTTGGCTTGCCCTTGGTGGCCTTAGCCTCATCAAAAGCAGCGATCAATTGATCGATGTCATTGCCATCTTCAACAGAGATCACATGCCAACCAAAGCTGGCCCACTTAGCGGCTAAGTCGTCTAAGGCCATCACATCTTCGGTAGAGCCCGAGATCTGCAGACGGTTGCGATCGACTACAGCGCAGAGGTTGTCGAGGTGGTAGTTAGCACCAGACATAGCGCCTTCCCACACGGAGCCTTCGGCTTGCTCACCGTCGCCCATGACCACATAGACGCGATTGGAGGACTTGTTCATCTTCTCGGCAATGGCCATACCGACAGCCACTGGCAGACCGTGGCCTAAGGCACCGGAGTTCATCTCAATGCCAGGCAGCTTGTTATTTGGGTGGCCGATGAATAACGAACCGAAGTGCGAGAACTCTTTGAGCACTTGCTCGCGAGGGAAGAAGCCCTTTTCTGCCAGCACGGCGTATAAGGACTCAACTGAGTGGCCTTTACTCATCACAAAGTGATCGTGGGAGGCAGTACCGAAATTTTCAGGGGTGACGTTCATCTCATTGAAGTACAGAGCAACCAGTACCTCCATAACAGACATATCACCGCCGATGTGGCCGCCCTTGCCACTGATGATGATGTCCACGACGTCTTGGCGTAACTTGTAAGCAATTTGCTTGAGGTTTTGCATAATCGTTCTCCATCACCTTTTGGCTCTACTAGAGCTTTTTATGGCGTCGGTGCGTCATTTGTGGGGTCAGTGCAATGTTTTGGGACGACTGACTGGTGTAAATGCGCTGGGTCGTAAAAATCTAAATTTCTGTCCAAAAATTGGTCAAAAAGAATGAAAAATGACTCTAAAATCCTAGAAATTGGACAAAAATGGCCTAAAAAGCGTAGAGCTGCCCCTGAGCGCGCATCAGCTTGCTCATAAGGTCAATTAAAGGTGTAACTACCGTGTAACTGACACGGTCAGGTAATAATGCTGGGTGAGCCTAAGGCCGCATGCCTTGTCATGTAGAGCAAACTCAGGGGGTGCACTTCCGCGAGTTTGCTCTAGTTAGTGGTTGGTTTGAGCTTAAGGATGCGGCTTTACAGACAGCTATTCACCACGTAAGTAGGCTTTGACCTGCTCTTCGATTGGGTCGTAGAAGTCTGGCTTAATGCCAATGTACTTGCAGGCCTCATAGAGGACAGGAACCACGTCTTCGTACACGCCCACGCAGTGGTGGATGTATGGGCCGGTGACGATCTTTTCCTCAAGGCGCTTAATGTTTTCGACCTCAATCCACATGTAGGTGCCGAGGATGTGTGGGCCATCGACCGACTTAGCATTACCCAGTAACAGGGAGTACTCACCGTGATCGCCGTCAAAACGGGTAATGGTGAGCTTGTCGCCGTGCTTGGCTTCAGCGGACAGCGAGCCTTCGTCCTTAAAGGCGATTGGGCAGGTCAGCTCTGGCTTTTCCTTAGCGATCGAAATTGGCCATGGGCCGCAGTGCTGTAAGAGCTCGCCGTTTGGATTGTCAGGGTGACGCACTGTCCAGTCAGCAAAGAAGCTGCAGCTACGATTCATCACAGCGGCTTCAGTGAGCAGAGCAGTGATAGCACCGTGGATATCGGTCTCGCAGACGACAGGGATGCCCATATCGTTGAGGATGGCGTTAGCAGCGCATGGCATAATGCCGAGCTCGCCTTGCAGAGCAGTCCAGCACTGAATAGCACCAGCTTGGCAGCCATATTTGTCGATCAGGTTCTTCATGGCGCGAGCTAAAGCAGCTACGGTCTCAACCTTTGGCTCAGAGATCTTGATGACGGTCTTGTCATGGAGCAGATCGAGCTCTTCTTTAGCTTCACCGTGGTCACGGATGCGCTTTACTTCAGCAATTAACTCTGGGAGAGGCACAGGGGAGAGCTGGATATTGAACTTCTCTAAGAGCTCACCCTCGTTACACATGGTTGTCCAGAAATCGAATGGACGTGGGCCCATCTGTAAAATGCGGATGTGCTTAAAGGTGCGCACGACGTTACAGACAGCCATGAAGTCACGGATACCGCGCTCAAACACAGGATCGCTTAAGCGGCAGTTGGTGAGATAGGAGAACTTCACGTCGAAGCGGCGTAAGACCTTACCAGTAGCAAACAGACCGCATTGGGTATCACGTAAGCGGCGGCCATTTGGCAGTGGACGCTCGTCTAATGGGCCCCAGAGTAATACTGGCAGACCCAGTTCACGGGCTAAACGGGCGCAGACGTATTCTGTACCGAAGTTGCAGTGGGCGAGGATGATGCCGTCAACCTTCTCCTTACGGAATTTGGCAGCGATCTTAGCGACGTCTTCGTCAGCAAAGAGCAGACCTTCAGGATTGATGTCCTTGATGTCCACAAAGTCAATGCCAAGCTCAGTGAGACGCTGAGCAGTCAGATCGCGATATTTCAGGGCATCAGGGGCCGAGAAAACGCTACGTCTAGTTGGGACGAAACCTAGCTTAATGTGTGCGCTCATAATAAGTCCTTAAGCCTGACGACCAGAGCTCCTTTACCTAAGCCTATATATGAGACAGGAAAGAGACGGTGCTCTGTCTGATGGCTTACCACTTACAAGAAACTTTCTGCACCCTGAGGGTGATTAACGCAAGCGTGATTAGCACGAGCGTGATTGGCGCGAGCGTTAACGACGCAGCGGCGCAAGAAAGCAAAAGAAACTGATAACGATGTAACGATGCTGAGTCCTCAAGACTCAGCTGTGCCTTGCCATGCTTGGGCAAACAGCCTTAGGCGGTGCCTAGGCTGGGGTGTATCTCATGCAGACGGTTTGGGCGGCTAAAGCCTGTCCGGTACGTAAGGTCAGACGTTTGATCTTGTCCATGGAGCCTGACGTAATGACCACTGGAGAGGTCAGGTCAAATTGGCGGGAGCGCAGCAGCTCCAGATCCATTTGGCAAATACGATCGCCTACATCAACGCGTTGACCCACAGTGACGTAAGGGATGAATCCAGTGCCTTCGAGCTTGACGGTGTCGATTCCTAAGTGGATTAAGATCTCCACGCCGTCAAAGCCTTTGATGCCGTAGGTGTGTTTTTGCTCACCGATAAAAGAGATGGTGCCTGCAATAGGAGCTAGCACTTCGCCATCTGATGGAATGATGGCCACACCGTCACCCACGACCTTACCGGCGAAAATTGGCTCGTCTACATCACCAATGGTGACTACATGGCCGCTTAATGGGGCATAGACAGCAGTGCCTTTATCTTTAAAAAACATGTGATTCCTCCACCAGCCTGCTGCCTTGAGGAAAAGGCAGCAGGTGGAAGTTACTTGGAGAAGAAACTGTTAACTAGATGATTGGGGATTTAGGCAGCTGCCTTCTTGCTTTCGTTACGGGCTTGCAGTGCCATACGAGCCTGTAAGTTACGTTGGTATTGATCCACGATAACTGCTAAGACAATCACGAGGCCCTTAATCACCATCTGCCAGAACTCAGACACACCGCACATCACCATGCCGTCGGAAATCACACCGATAATGAAGGCACCGATAACAGTACCAACGATGGTGCCGATACCACCGGCTAATGAGGTACCACCTAACACAGCAGCGGCGATGGCGTTCATTTCCCAAGTGTTACCGGTCATTGGGTGGGAGGCCACTAATTGTGAGGTAGCGATGATACCGACCACTGCGGCGCAAGCACCGGAGAACATGTAGACCAGCATCTTGTCGGAATCGACGCGTACACCAGAGAGCTTAGCGGCGCGCTCGTTACCACCGATAGCGAGGATGTGCCAGCCAAATGGAGTCTTTCTTAAAATCACAGCAGAGATAGCAGCAATGACAATTAAGATGATTACGGCTACTGGGAAGCCCATAATGTCACGACCAAAGATCTCAAAGCCGGTGTTGCCTAAGGCTTCTTTACCCACGAGGTTAGGGAAGGTAGCACCGTTGGACACGAGGTTGGCTGCGCCACGGGCGATGTACATCATGCCTAAGGTGGCAATGAAAGGAGCCACAGCAAACTTAGTCACGATTAAACCGTTTAATACACCGACCAGCACACCAATCAGGATGGCAATCAGAGCAATGGTTGGTACCGAGAAGTAGAAGGTGTAACCAAAGACAGTTAAGCCGTGATTAATGAGATAGCCAGAGACCATACCGGCAAGGCCCACAACCGAGCCCACAGACAGGTCAATGCCACCTGTAACGAGCACGTAGGTCATACCGATACCTAAGATGCCGTATAAGGCCACGTGCTTGGCTACCAGCAGTAAGGACTGGCTGGTAAAGAACGAATCAGCGGCAAAGGAGAAGAAGATCACCAGCAAGGCCAGCACAATCAAGGTACGGCCTTTGAGCAGGGTCATAATGACGTCATTCTTATTCATGGGAAGCTCCATGGCAGCTTGGCCCATTGCTTTTACTTGTGAGAGTAGCAGCAAGTTACTAATCAATTAGGGGCGGGCGCTGCAAAAAATGTTTGGGGTCAAAAATCTGGACAAAAGAAGCGCAGAGCAAGCTGGTAAAGCTTGGCACGGCAAAGCTTAGTTCTTGTTCTCGGCGGCTAAAGCTTCCTCTTCTTTGAGCTTTTGATGGCCGTAGTAAGAGGCTTTGACGAGATTGTTTTGCGTGATCTCATCACCGACAAATTCCGCAGCCTTAAGGCCACTGGAAAGCACGATGATGCGGTCAGCAATAGCGATGATTTCCTCCAGCTCTGAGGACACCACAATTAAGGACACACCACGCTCGGCGTATTGGTAGATCAGCTGGAAGATTTCCGTCTTAGCACCGATGTCGATACCACGTGATGGCTCATCGAGCAGCATGATTTCTGGTTCAGTGAGCGCACCCTTGGCAAAGACGCACTTTTGTTGATTACCGCCAGACAGTGAGAGAATTGGTAGCTTCTTGTCGGCGACCTTGATGTGCACGTCCTTGATCATGTGGGCCACGGCCGCATCTTCTTTGGAATTGTTGATGAGACCTGATGGCGAGGTATAAGCCGAGATGTTGGTCAGGGCGATGTTTTTGTCGATGTCCATGGTTTGCACTAAGCCGTCACGTTGACGGTCTTCAGGCAACCAAGCAAAACCCTTTTTGATCTGGGCATCTAAGGTGGTGATCTTGAGCTCTTTGCCGTGCAGCTTGATGGTGCCGGTGTGCTCAGGACGCATACCCATAATGCACTCAAAGACTTCGGTACGACCTGCACCCAGCAGTCCGTAGAGACCTAAGATCTCTCCTTGGTGGAGATCAAAAGACACCTTGTTTAAGAGGTAGCCACCACCGCTCTTTGGC
>DXEV01000020.1 GCA_019114785.1 Candidatus Anaerobiospirillum pullistercoris
AAGGAGTTCACTGGTGATGCTTGGACGGTCAAGCCTTCCTTAGACCTGACCTTAACCGGCAACTTCGGTGACGACGAGACCGACGGTACCGTGCACTGGGCTGGCGTTGAGAACCTCAGCACCAACGTCTCTTCTGAGGTGGTCGACAACTTCACCTACGGTGCAACTTTAGGTGTAGCTGCTAAGACCGGCAACTTCAGCTTAGGCTTAGGTGTTAACTACACCGGCTCGAGCAACGTTGACGAGTTTGGTGTTAACGCCAACGCCCGCTTCGTGTTCTAAGAGCATTGCTCCTAGCCTTACTCTAACTAGCTTTTGCTAGATAAATGAGATGTGCAGTCCTACTCTCAGAGAAAGAGACTGCACATCACCAGCGTCACAGCTAAGCTCCGGCGAAGCTGTGATGCTTTTAACATTTAACCAATAAGGATTTTTTCATGACAGACAACCTCGAACACGCTCGCCTTTTCCAAGAGAGAGTTAGCTCATATATCAAAATGGGACTGCTTAACGAAGAGAATGACCTCAAAGAAGACTGGCATACCTTCTCTTACATTTTGTCTACTGTACCGATTACAGATCTTTACCACATCACCTCTAGCCAAAATGTGCAATCGATCTTTGAGCATGGCGGCTTAATATCGCGTGTTGAGCAAGACCACACAGGTACTCATGCTTATTATTACGTTACTCCTAGATCAGACAGAGAAACACGCGCAAAATATGTGCACCTAAGCTTTTGCCCAAATACCTCTGTTTTAACAGCGCTCGAACAACAGAAAGAGCAAGCTGTTCTGCTGACCATTGACCCAATTGCGGCTCTTTTAAAAGGCACCAGTTTTCTCTACTATGACGGTGATGATCCATCAAAGCAACAACCTAGTGGGAACGAAACAACAGAATCTCTGCTGAAAATTGACTTTGATGCCGAGTTCCTGTCTTTATCTCAATTCCTACGAGAACAAGAGAGGCTATTTGAGTTAGATAGTAGTCAGACAGAGGATCGAAGCGCAATCATCCTTGTCCCTTATAAGGTGCCAAGCTTTCTCATCAAGGACATCAAGCTGCTCTAAGCAATCTTAATGCTCGAGCTAAGGCTTAGTATCAGCCCTGACCATAGCTACCTCACATGGTGGCAATTAGCCATGGCTGGTGCTAACTGCTTTGCATCGCATTGCTGTGACCGGTCAATGCCAAGTGGATACCAGCAGAGTCTTAGTCACCTCCTTATGTGGGCTTACGCTTCAGCCGTATCGACCTCGATGACTGCACTGTTGATGGTGAGGACATCATTGCCGATTACGATGCCGACAGCATGAACATCTTCTTCATCCCTGTGTGACCTTCGCTAAGGAGTTCACTGGTGATGCTTGGACGGTCAAGCCTTCCTTAGACCTGACCTTAACCGGCAACTTCGGTGACGACAAGACCGATGGTACCGCACACTGGGCTGGCGTGGAGAACCTCAGCACCAACGTGTCCTCTGAGGTGATCGACAACTTCACCTACGGCGCAACCTTAGGTGTGGCTGCTAAGACCGGTAACTTCAGCTTAGGCTTAGGTGTTAACTACACCGGTTCGAGCAACGTTGACGAGTTCGGCGTCCAAGACAACGCCCGCTTCGTGTTCTATACCAGAACGCAACGAGCATTGCTTGGAGTTACTACTTAATTTAGCTGACTATCGCTAGTCAGCGCCCGCCCCTTTTGTTTTTTGGAGCAAGGGGGCGGTATCTTCAGTCTAAGGCTTACAAAGCCTTATTTACCCTAACAAGAGGCATTTTATGTTTTCTAAACTTAAAGCTCCTGTCTACCAGTACTTAGGAGAAATCTTGCTGCAAGGTAATGGTCATAACGGCTATCTCGCTCTGCTTACCCATGATGACGTGATTGACCAGCTAAAAAGCTCCGAGCTCTTGGAGCAAAACGGTTTTCTCACCCCTGATAGTCTGAAGGATGACGCAGAGACACTTGCTCGTAAACTCTTCCATGATTACGATCACTCTGTGATGCTAAATGCAATCAGCACTATCAATTTCCTGCAATTGCAGAAGGGCGAAACGCTGTACTTCCCTGACAAGGATAATGAAAACCAATGCTGGAAAGGACAAGTCGCCTCAGAGATTATTCCAGCTGCTAAATGGCGCGATCCAAGTGATGCTACTTGGGTAGCAAACCGTATCCATCAGGCAGAAATCAGTATCGCTAGTTCACGCCCTCTGCACTGTGACTACATTGTACAGATTGCAAACATGCAGCCAGCACCTGATGTTAAGGTAATCAACTGGTGGCCAGAAATGGGCACCGAGTTGCCAGCCTCTTATCCTTTCGTAAGAGCCGCCTGTCGGCTGATCTAAAGCCAAAGGCATTCTAAGTATCGCTAAGAGCTGTTTTACAGCCATCATCAAGGCCCTCAAAGAGAGTAGACTAACCAATGCCCCAAAGTCACCCCTGACCAAGAGCATGGTAGTACTACTCTCGGAGAGCCTTTATACCGAGTCATTACATGTCACAAATCTGCTATGTGCACCGCAACCAGTGCACCTATCTCATGCGTGATAACTTATCATCCTACCTGAGCCAACAACAGCGAAAACATCAGTTTTCTAACTGCTAGCGCTCATTGCTACTAAGGATCATTACATGATCGATACTCCTTCAGCTCCAGCAGAGATTGGAGCACCATCTGAAACCGTAACCTCCCCTGCCGCAGAGCTTAACGGCTCGACAGCCAAGCCTCTCTCCAAGACCCCAATAGCCAACGCTCTTAAAGAGGCAAGCACTACGGCCACAACAGCAGAGAAGCCTCCAAAGGTATGCTTCCTATTCGGCGCTGGTGCTGAGGCCTACTACGGCATGCCTTTAGGTGCGCGCTTTGCTGTTGAAATATTTCGGCGACAAGAACAAGGAAGAGAGATTTTTACCGAACTCAGGGATCACATTTTGCAACAATTAGATCCTAAAAACATCGTAAAACGCACAAACGCACAGCAACAGTACAAAGACTTCCTCCCCGATTATGGTAATAAGCCACCAAGGATCTACTCCTTATCTTCCAATTCTGCCGGAACGCTCATCCGTGAGTTGATCCAAGAGCACTACGAGGATATCTCGAAGTTCTTTAAAGAGTTTGGCTCTAAAGAGGAATGGGTCTTAAAACAATTACTCAACGATCAGTATGATCTTCGCTTGCTCCTGCATGCTCTGAGTCAGATCTTAGGACTCCCATCACCCGTCACTAACGACACTAACAAATACAGCAATAATCCTGTCGAGTGGGCTAAAGATCAGCTTGACACCTTGGTGACGCAAATCAAGAGCAAAAACTTCTTTAACGAGCTCCCAAAGCAAAAACAAAACGAAATCCTTGCAGAGAAGGCGACGGAAAAGTCAGATGCAACCGAATCCCCAGAGTACTCAGGCAAAACACTTCTTGCCTGCTTAAAGTTCGAAGGTGAAAGTAATGATTATGCTGCTCTCGACAATGTGTGGGAAATGCCTCTGTTTACCGTGATTGCTCTCTGCTATCTCATACTCTCCAACCGACTCCCTCAGACAGAAGACAGTGACAAAAAGAGCAGCGAAAAAGATACCAATGTGACCGCTAAGCACATTTTTTGTAAGGAGGTCACCTCAGAATCATTACAGGGCATCTTAGAAATCATTGCCGCTGCCAGCGCCCAAGAGCAAACGCGCAAAGGAGAGTTGGCTTTAGGTCTTAAACAACAGATCCTTCCTATATTTGGTACGATCAGCTTAATCCGAGGGATTAACTTTGACATGGTCGGCTCAAGCTTTCTCAAGCTCTTATTTGAGGAGCTATCCGGCGAAGCTGCACCATGGAAGAAGTCGTTTGAGGAGGCTAAAGAATCACTCAAAAAGGGTAATCCGCTCCCACAAGGCAAACCTTCGCAGGCTGAGGAGCACTCAAAATCCAAGAAAACCGATGATGATTTTCCTTCATTACAACAAATAGAGCCAGCTTTGCCAGCGTTAACCCTTATGGCTCAAGAGCTCTTCTTCACGGTAGCATCCCAATTCCTCTCATACAAGGGACTGATCGATGGCCTATGGCGCTATCTCTATGATCCAAAAGCCAACTGGGCTAAGTTCTCCCAGCTCTCATGTTTCATTTTTGCAGTCCATGGCTACATCTTAGAGCAAGCCAACAAGTGCACTGGTGCCCATGGCTATTACGAGCAAGTACAGCAAGCTGTAAGCAAAGGGCTTTTTACCTTAGGAACCAGCGCCACCACCAACTACACGACGCTCATTCGGAAGCGCCTGTTCTCTCAAGAGGAGCAAAAACAACTACAGAGCGCGACTTACTACTTAGAGCATCCTAATGAGCGCAAGCTGGCTTACCTCAACGGCTCTACTTCGTTCATCTACGACCCATATCTCAATGATATGCGTGAAGCACCCCAAGATAACGAGAACTGGACAAAAACTGAGCAACTGGAGCAACTGAAAGAACTGAAATACCTTGAGCACTTTGTCGTGCCACTCATGTTCACCCAAAGCGGCACCAAGGCTATGACCGTGGTTGAGATGAACGACATGTATGCCTCACTATTCCACAGCTGGCAAGAAAGCGATGCTGTAGTCTTAGTCGGGTTCAATTGCAGCAAAGACGACTCTCACATTAATTCCATGCTGCGCAAGTTCTTGAAGCTATCCAATGGGCAAAAGCCGATAATAATCGTCACTCGTGCCCCAAATGCAGCTGACTTTGACCCTAAGGATATTCAAAGTGGCAAAACCCCTAAAGAGCTATGCCTCGCAGACTTTGCCAACAAACTGCACCTCGAGGATGAGTATCAAGATTGCCTTCGCCTCATAGGTATCACAGATATTGTGAACAACAATGCACCTGAAGCAGAGCAGCAGTACAACAACGCCATCACCGTCGTTAACAGCGATAACAGCGTCAAAAGAGTTATGTGGTACGAAAAGCTACACCAACTGCTCAAAGATTGGTACAAGACTCACTCAAGCATTAGCGCCCAATCTGAACTCATCGCAGTTTCTAACGACAGCCCAGACGAAGCTTAGGAGCAAACAACACCAGAGCCAATAAGGTTCACGCAGTGACACCTGAGCTAACGTGCATCCTGTGTCCTAAGACACCCCATTAGGTCACACCAACTTTCTTACGGCTGACCTGATAACAAGCGCCCGCCCCAGAGTTGGCACTGCCAACCAGATTGGGCGCATCCAACCAAAGAAAAAGAGGAGCTAACCATCTCTGGCTAGTTCCTCTTCTTTGCTTTTTCTTTGGCTGTCGAGCTTTACAACTCGCCTTGCTTGCTCTTAAGGCTCTGAGCCTTATACCAATGAGGTCTTGATTACAGGCCACAGAGCTCCAGCAAGGTTAGCCCCTATTAGTCGATGTACTTGAATCCGATCTCTTGGATCTTCTCTTTCCAAACCTTAGGGCCTTCAGCGTGGATGTTGTTACCTAAGCTGTCCACAGCCACGGTCACAGGCATATCCTGCACCTTGAACTCGTAGATAGCTTCCATGCCTAAGTCCTCAAAAGCTAAGACACGAGCAGCCTTAATGGCCTTAGACACTAAGTAAGCAGCACCACCCACAGCCATTAAGTAAGCAGCCTTGTGCTTCTTAATGGACTCTACAGCAGCTGGGCCACGCTCGGACTTACCGATCATACCGAAGAGGCCAGTCTCAGAGAGCATGGTCTCCACGAACTTATCCATACGAGTAGAAGTGGTTGGGCCAGCAGGGCCAACGACCTCATCACGTACAGCTGGAACTGGGCCGACGTAGTAGATGAACTTACCCTTGAAGTCCACACCATCTGGCAGAGGCTCACCCTTAGCAATCATGTCGCAAATACGCTTGTGAGCAGCATCACGACCGGTGAGGATGGTACCGCTTAAGAGTAAGGTGTCACCCATTCTCCAAGAAGCGATCTCTTCCTTGGTTAAGGTGTCTAAGTTGACGCGCTTGACGTTATCGCTACCGCCTAACTCGATCTCTGGGTAGTCATCTAATGATGGTGGGGTAAACTTAGCTGGGCCAGTACCGTCTAACTCGAAATCGATGTGACGGGTAGCAGCGCAGTTAGGGATGATAGTGGTAGCCTTGGACACAGCGTGGCAAGGATAGCTCTTGACCTTAACGTCAAGCACAGTGGTTAAACCACCTAAGCCTTGAGCACCGATACCCAGCTTGTTGATCTTGTCGTAGAGCTCTAAACGTAACTCTTCGTCGGCATTCTTAGGGCCACGCTTGATTAAGTCCTGAATGTCGATTGGGTCATTTAAAGCCTCTTTAGCTAAGATGGCAGACTTCTCTGGAGTACCACCGACACCCACACCTAAGATACCTGGTGGGCACCAGCCAGCACCCATTAATGGGATCTCGTGTAAAACCCAATCCACGATGGAGTCAGATGGGTTTAACATCTTCATGTGGGTCTTGTTCTCAGAACCACCACCCTTGGCAGCAATAGCAACTTCAACCTTATTGCCGTGAACCATCTCAATGTGCACCACGGTAGGGGTGTTATCCTTGGTGTTCACACGCTTGCCGATAGGATCAGTTAAGACCGACTTACGTAATGGGTTGTCTGGGTCGCAATAAGCACGACGGGTACCCTCGTCGACCATCTCTTGGACGGTCATGTCGCCTTCAAAGCGCACATCCATACCGATCTTAACGAAGCAGGTCACGGCACCGGTATCTTGGCATAAAGGACGGTGACCGATGGCACACATCTTAGAGTTCTTTAAGATCTGAGCAATAGCAGCCTTAGCAGAAGGATTTTGCTCAATCTCATAGGCGTGCTTCATTGCAGCTAAGAAGTCACGAGGATGGTAGTAAGAAATGAATTGTAAGGCCTCGTAGATCGAGTCAATGAAGTCTTGAGTCTTAATCAGAGTCGTTCCCATTGGCAGTTCTTCTCCGCTTTCTGCTAGTACCACATCAATCCTGATGATGCCCCACATTCCCACATAAAGACAAAGCGCACCGTCAGGCTAGACAGATCCCTAGCTACAAATTTATAGGAAGGCAGCCCTCATTATAGCGCTGATCACTTTAGATTTTGGTTAAGGACAGAAGACTTAAGCACGGATGGTGGTAACTTTACTCCTAAAATCTGCCAAGATTCTCATTTTTAAGCCAGACAAATAATTTTCCCTTGCACTAAGCCACAACATGCGATCTGCTAAAAGTTAACTGGCAGTTCTTCCCGATCTCGCTCACTCCCCACAAGCTATATCCCTTTTGCCTGTCTTAATCCCATCCCACCACCACCCCACCTATTCACCCTGTCATAACCCCTACTCTACCTACAGGACATACCATCGTAAATATAATCTGCCTTTTCCCTGCCACCCGACCACAACCTGTCCTGCCAACCATGTCAAGCATGCTCCAGCTGCTATGCTTTTGCTGCATTTTGGTTACATACACTGCCCTATTTTCATGTCTTTCGAGCAGCCCCTCATCAGTAGCATGCTTCCTCTCAGTAAAGTCAGTAAAGCTAAGTAAGGCGAGACATCATTTTGTTGGTGAGCCCCAACATTTCCCTGCTACCTATTTTGGGGCACGCATCACCTTTATGCGCACCTCTGTCATCCCCTGCAAGCTCTAGGAGATTGGGGCTTTTCCATCTATAGCACAACACGTCATTGCCCAAGAGAACTATGTGAAAAAGCCCACAAGTTTTACATCTATCCAAAAACACAATTTAATCCACAATTACCACATAAAACTCCACATTCTCCTAGGGCAAAAATGGCTGATTTCAAGGCCTTTGGCATAGCTATTGCACTTTACAGCAAAAGTTTTAGGGCCAGTCTTACAAGCAAAAAGGATCCTTCCTAAGTCTTTTGGTTTTGCCCAAAGTTTGCGGCATAATAGCCGTAAAGGTCTAAGTTAGAGCTAAGTCTAGACCATACTCTGACTGCCACGTTTACAACTATGGCAAAGTCAGCTGCGCTTTACACAAGAGGAATGTTACCAACTCACCAGCGGCCAATTTGATGTCCAGATGCAGATCTGGTGCGAACATTGGATCGTTATTCTGTGGCCATAGCTTAGTTGCTTAGCCAAGCAAACTTTGCTGTAGCGATGCCACAATGGAGTTCTAACAAGCCTTAATGTAGCGCACTCTGACTTTTAGGTCTCGTGTAGACCTTTTAGGCCTCTTAGGTTTGTGATCACTTTGGATGTTAGGCTGGGCACAAGCACAGTAGTCACAGACTGTTTTTACGGTCTGCCAATGCTGATGCTTGCGGGAAAATAATGCGTGCCAAATAAAGACAGCATCTCTAGTCAGTGTCCGTAAGGAGAGAATTACTAGAAACAAACAACCATGAGCAAAGACAGCTTAGAGATTTTGCGGGATGAAGGCTTACCCTGACACCGAATCACAGACTATAAGCTGTTCTCCTATCCAGCCTCATAAGGCTGAGGGATGAGCGCAGTCGCGCTCTGCAGGTTCCAATCGCTTAAGCACAAACTAGTAGAAATAAGGGCTCTTTTCTTATGTTAGTGACGATAGCTGTCATCATCATCGTGCTTGCGACGTTTATGCTAATCATCTACAACATGTACAGTGATTACATGGCACGCCGCGATGAAGATTTGCGCATTCTCTACACCCGCTGCCGTAACATTGTGTCTGAGACCGAGGAGCTACTGATCAATCAGTACCAGCTGCCTTACTCTAAGACCATTGTTCTGATTCTGCGTAATCGCATTCTTAACGCCTTAAAGCGCCTCAAAGGCGATCCAAATGCCAAGGGCATTGAGGAGCGTATTGCCGAACAACAACGCCTGATCGATGAGATCCAAAACCACTACAAGGAAGATCTCGCCTTCCGTAATCCAGAGAGTGATAATGTAGCCGTCATGCAGCTGCGTACCATTCGTCGTTTACGTAAGATCATCCAGTCTGAGCTCCGTGCAGGCACCCCTGTTGATGTGAACCAATGCCAAAAGGAAGACCGTCGCTTAAAGCTCTTAGTCCTGAAGATCAACATCTCCAACTTGATCCAAAACGTCACGGAGATGCGCCGCTTAAAGCAAGTTGGTAGCTGCCGTACCATGATCACCAAAGGTCTAGAGGTGATCCGTCGCTCTGGTATCAAGGACAACTGGCTGATGGATAAATCAGACGTTCTGACCCAGATGCTACACGACCTCGAAAAGTCCGTCCGTGAGAAGACTCAAGAGGAGATCGAAAAGGTCAACGAGAAGTCAGAGACCGATGCCGAGCTCGACGAGATCTTTGGCGATAAGAAGAAGTGGTAGTACTAAGCCACTCTTTCTCTTCACTCTTTACCATTACAATTTAGAGCCCATGCAGCCTGCTGTGCCGAGAGTACCGCAGGCTGTATTGTTTTTAGCGGCCGCAAAAGCACCAAAACAACTGCCAGTCGAATGTCAGACACCGGCAAACTCAAACAAAACGAAAAAATCAGCATTTTTACCCAATTTTGTGGCATTTTTGCTGAGCTTTTGCCCATTTTTCTTCATTTTTGAGCTATTTTTGTTACTTTTGTTTGTGACCAGCGCCCGCCCCAATACCTCACATCTA
>DXEV01000021.1 GCA_019114785.1 Candidatus Anaerobiospirillum pullistercoris
GGACAGTTAATAGTTGTCACCTTCCTAGCGCTACAAAGCGCAAAATCGCGTGAATAACCTGTTTTTAGGGAAGGGCGTGGCATAGGACTTGCTCAAAAACGACGATCAGCATGGTTTTGATCCTGTATTTGCCGCCAATGGCCACTACGGTCACTATGGCTATTTGGGCTGTGGCATGAGCCTTATCCGGTTATCAGAGCAAATAAGTCAGGATTGTCCACGCTGAGAATAGCGGTCTTTAGGTTAACCGTAGGGGCTGCCTCTTCAGAGGAGATCCTTTGGGGTAGGCAGTAGTAGAGAGCACTATAGGCAAACGTATGTCTTTGGCATGCAGTCATTTGCAGGGTAACTGCAAAATGATGCTGGTTTGCAGTGCAGTGTAGTGCTCGGAACTTAAGCTCTGGCTTTAGGATTTTTGGCAATGGCAAGTACTCCTAGTCTGGATAAAGCGCAAGCTGATTTGGGTTTACTCTCTGATACCCGTGGCTTGAATAAGCTGCGGCAGCTGGGAGCCGGTGATGAGAAACAACAGGCTCAAGCCCTGTTTGTGGCTGCGCAGCAGTTTGAGTCTCTCTTAATGCAGTATTGGGTAGATGGAATGCGTGAGTCTAATGATTCCATTAACCCTGATTCGCCATTGCATAGCCGCTATTCCGGATTCTTTGATGACATGCTGGCCCAGCAACGTGTAGGTGCTATGGTGCAGGGTAATAGTGGTGCCCCTGGCATGATCAATAAGAACTCCATTACTTACATGATCACCAAGCAGTTTGCAGGTTCGCTTGGTGATGCAGGCAAACGCCTTATGGCCCATCTTGATGGCCGTGATCCTGATGCAGCTGTGGATGGAGCCACTGGTGCTAATGCTGGAGCCGGTGTCACCGCTGGTTCTGCTTTTATGGCTCTCGATCCAAACGATCGTTTGCCAGCTGGCTTCAAGCCATCCGATCTCTATGTAGCTCGCAATCACAAGGGCGCAGCTACAGTGGCGCAGCTCAACAAGCTGTATGCTTCCTTGCCTGATCCTTCCACTATGCGTGATTTTGCCTCCCCTGAGGACTTTGTGGAGAAGATGATGCCTTATGCCGTTAAGGCAACCGAAGGCAAGAGCATGAACCCTCTGGTGCTGGTAGCACAGGCCGCTTTGGAAACTGGTTGGGGCAAACATGTTCCTGCTGGTAACAACTACTACGGTATTAAGGCTGGATCCTCGTGGAGTGGCCCAACTCAAGATCTGGATTCGCCTGAGTTTGAAAATGGCCGTATGGTTTCGCGTAATTCTCGTTTCCGTGCCTATCCATCTGTGCTTGAGAGCATGCAGGATTACGTGTCGCTGATCACTGGTAACGAGCGTTACTCAGCAGCGGCTGATAAGAGCTTTGATCCGGATCGTTACTTTGAGGAGATCCAAAAGGCTGGATACGCCACCGATCCTCACTACGCATCGAAGCTAAAGAACATTGCGCGCCAGATTGCTTTCATGGCATACAAATAGCATCAAACGGGGTGCAATGTAGCCTTTTTAGGGCAGGATAATGTGCTCGCAAAGCCTTATAAAATCAGGCTTTGTACCACTTTTGATGCCATGAGGCTCAGTCTTAATGTGTTCCCTATTGTGACTACAGTTTTAACGCTTAAAATGTGGTTAAACGTAGCCCAAGCAGGCCAAGCGGTCAGAGCTGGCTAAGCAGCCAAAGCTGCTCAAGCAGCTACGTAAGCAGCAGCGCGTGTGGCGCTAGAGCGCTAAGCGTTAGCGACGTTAGAGCGCGAATAGCGCTAGGGCGGTAGGTTGCCTGTGGCATTAAGACTTGTGTTTGTGGCGTCGTGGCGTGCCGTAAAGCCCGTTGTCTCAGGAAGTTAGAAGATGCTCGATTTGTTACAAACGGGTAAGTACGGCGTACTTACTCAGCAAAAGTTATTGGGAACCACTTCCAATAACATTACCAATGTTAATACCACTGGCTATGTGCGTCAGGAGACTCAGGTCTACACCAGCGCCATTGAATGGGGTATTGGTTCTACTGTAACTCGCCGTCTGTACGATCAATACGTGCAGCGTGAGCTCTTCCGTGATCAAGGTAGCGTGGGCTTCTATGATGCCTATTCCACTGGTTTAAGCACGGTAGACAACCTCCTGTCGAACGAAGACACCTCGATTTCCTCTGCTCTTGATAGCCTCTTCTCTTCCATGCACACTTCCGTGCAGAACACGCCATCCATTGCCAGCCGTCAAGAGCTTCTGACCCAATTCGAGACCTTAGTTGATCGTTACCATACCCTCAACTACAACATCCAGAATGAGCTGAACGACATTAACTCTAAGGCTGACGATGCCATTACCACCATCAATGATCTGGTGGAAGGTTTCTATAAAATCAACCAAAAGGTGCGTAACCTTTCGGATAAAGCTTTACAGACTGATGCAGGCCTGCAGCTTTTAGATGAGCGTGATCGCTTAGTGGGTGAGCTTGCTGATTACCTTGATATCAACGTAACCACTGAGAGCGATGGCAGCTATACCTTGTATTTAGGCAATGGTCAGCTGTTAGCAAGCGGCGACACCTATGCCGTGCTGCAATCGGAAAAGAACGTGCTGGATAACTCCGCCCGTGAGGTGAGCTTAGTTTTCCAAGTTCCAGCCAAGACCGAGCTGCACATTGATTTCAACAGCTGGGGCGGCAAGTTAGGTGGTTACTTATCTGCAGCCGATGAGATGCGTCAGGCCATGCGTGATTTAGGTCAGCATGCTTTAGCCTTTGCTGATGCAATGAACGAGCAGAACAAGGGCGGTGTGACCTTAGATGGTAAGGCCGGTCAAGATCTTATTACCATCCCAGATATTACTGGCACCTGCAATAACAATAATTACGGCTTAACTGTTGAGTTCAATAAAGGTGAGGGCTCCGACATCCGTAATGTCGATTATCAAGTCACCTTTAATGATCAGAATGAGCTTGAGATCTACACAGTCGATGGTGAAGGTAAGAAGACCAAGTTAGATCTCGACAATATGCCTGGGGTTGTGATCCAAGAGGTAGCAGATAACCCTCCTGTTACTTCAGCAACCCATACAGACGGTACCCATTTAGAGATTAATTTAGCAGGGCATGGTATTACCTTAAAGTTTGATCACTCGCAACGTGAGATGATTGCTGCTGGTAATAGTGGCGATACCTTAGTGTTTGGTGCTCAGCCAACTCTGCACGCTGCCTATGACATCAAGCTCAATATCTCCAAGCCAGAGGACTTTGCTTTTGCCTCTGCTGTAAAAGTTAAGCCTTTAGGTCACGCCGGTACTGCTGAGGCCACCCTTGTGGGTGTTTACGGCTCTTCCAGTGATCCAGCCGATCCTGATAGCAATCAATTTGGCATTTATATTGATGCCAATGGTAAGCCTGCTTTTGGTAATAATGCCCCTAATTATGTGCGCTATGTTGAAGATGCAGATGGCTCTAATGGTCGTTATGTGGTCTATCACGTCGCAGATAACGATGGTGATGGTGTGCCAGATTTAGATGATGATGGCAACCCTACTGGTACCATGACAGAGTTAGGTTCTGCACCTGCTTCATGCAATGGCCGCGAGATCTTTGCTAATACCAATTGGATTGTTAATGGCCCTAATGGTCAACCATTAGCCGATGGCTATCCTGGCTACGATGTGAACTTCACCAATGGCTCGGTGGTCAACGGCTCTTCTTTTGCCATTGAGCTGAACCTTGATGGTGAAAACGATAACTCTAACGGCAACTTGTTAGCTCAGCTGCAACAAGAGGATATGGTTTACAGCTCCGAAAACCATCGCGTGTCCTTTACCGAAGGTTATGCCGATTTAACTAGTGCCTTGGGCTCGGCTGTTATGTCCGCTAACACTGACTTAGAGGCTTCTAAGGCTAAACTTGAGCAAAGCCAAAACCTGTTCTCTTCCATGGCCGGTGTGAGCTTGGATGAAGAAGCAGCTAATCTGATCCGTTATCAGCAATCTTATAGCGCTTGTGCGCGTATCATCAGCGCCTCACAGACGGTCTTCAACTCGCTGATCAGTGCCCTGATGTAGTGGTTGTGGGGAGCAAAGGAGTTTAGAAATGCGTATTTCAACCTCAATGCAGTATCAGAATCATCTGAACTACCTGCAAACTGCTAACAGCCGCGTCGACCAAGCCTCGCAGCGCTATAACACTGGTAAGCTCTTCCAGACCGCTGGTGAGAACCCATCTGGCATGGCTGCTAGCATCAAGTACAGCTCTGATATTGCTGCCTACGAGCAATATGCCACTAATGCCAATATCGTGGCAGATACCCTCTCGCAGGAAGAAACCGCTTTAGGCCAGATCTGGGACAGCTTATCGAGCATCCGCACTCGTCTGATCCAATCCATTAATGGTACTTTAGACGATGGCTCTCGTGCTGCTTTAGCCGAGGACATCAAGCAGACTCAGGCTCAGATCTTTGACCTGATGAACACCAAGAACGGTGACGGTGATTACATCTTCTCTGGAGCCAACAGCTCGACTCCAACCTACACCTTAACCTCTGATGGTAAGTACGTTTGCCAAGCAGATGGCTCTAACAAGTTCGTAATGGTGTCACCAACCATTAAGGTACAGACCACCGACAGTGGCTTAAACATCTTTGAGAATAGCCATTTGCCAGATGATTTCATTACAGGCAACGTGGGGTTCCAAAATAATGTGTCGGCTCAACCACCAATGCCTGCTGTAGTGGCTCTTGATGGCTTTACTTCTGCCATTGATGACTACGATCAGTTCTCGTCCTTCTATAACGATTACTACGATTACAGCGATAACGCTACCAATAACTTCCAGATCAGAGTTAATGGTTCATCCTTCTCCTTAATTGAGGTTGATGCTGACGGCAATCAAATTGGTGGTGAAATCGATTCTGGTGAAATTAAGGACGGCAAGATCACTGTCCAAGGCATGGAATTTACCGTGCCAAATGACTATCAGTCTGCTGATGGTAGCGGTGTGATTGAGTTCTCCCTCTCTAAGCCTGAGCAGGACAACATCCTCAATCAGCTCACCGGTATCATCAATGATCTTCTCGTGCCATCTGATGATTACGGCACTGCTACTGACTCTAACGGTAATGTGATGAGCGCTGCTCAGCTCACTCGTAACATTGCTCGCCTCCAAGAGACCGTGAGCATTGCTATGGATCGCGTGGATCAGTACCGTGGCTATGTCGGTGCCCGTGGCGCTAACATCGACGCTATCATCAAGTCTGATGAGAACTTAAGCCTGATCAAGTCCGAGGCTAAGGCTAACGTGACTGAGATCGATGCTTTTGAGGCGGTATCGGATCTGGTGCTCTCGCAGAATGCTCTGTCGGTGGCTCAGCAGTCCTATAACTTAGTGCACTCCTCCACTCTCTTCGACTATATCTCTTAGTCTTGAGCGTTTAGCGAAGGGCATGCTATAGGCCACAGCGCAGCTTCATTAACGGCTGTCCTCCCTATCTGTGGCCTTGTGCCTTAGGGGACGAACTTCGCTTCGTCCCTGTGTATTTTTTCAGATCGATTGGTTCGTTGCTGGTTGTTGTTCGCGCACCAATAACGAAAAAAGCTCCACAATCTCCCGTCTATATCGCGTTTCTTAGCTCGCTAAGCGTGATCCTTTTCTTATAGATACAGAGCTAAAAGCTGGGCTTAATTTGCGGCCTTAGCCACATTAAAAGCCGTATCTCTCGCCTCTTTCCCCCTGATTTCATTAAGAAAGTCCTTGTTTTGACCGTTATAGATCTTAGGAACTTTGTTCCTTTTGTATTTTTGTATGCTGGCTTTAGTTTCGAGCCCATACAGTGAGCAGAACACTCAGGGGAGATACTTATCTGTTTTTGTGGGTAAGTCTGGGTTGAGGATAGACTACGATGCGCTACTGTCCCTTGTAGGGAGATAGTAATTCGCTCTTTGCGCTAGGTGCACTGGCCTTTTGAATTACTTAGTCGCGCAATCACAATGTCTAAGGACTTAGATCAGCTTTAGCTTTGTTTCCTCTTTGCTGCTGATTTCTTTGCGCTTTCTTCTTGTGTCTGGATCAGCTCTTGTCCTTCCTCCGTGAGCTCATTTGGGATCTTTTCGAGCCAGCTGTGGTGGCTGAAAGATTGAGGCTCCTGAGTCTAGCACTCAGGTGAGCTGTATTCTTGCAGCATGGTTGTGTATGTGCGCTGTCCTTGCTTCAGTCTTTAGTAGGGAATAGGGCACGATTTTGGTCTTGGCCCCTTGTTAGGAACTGGTGCTAAGACGCTTTTGATCAATGCAGCTGTCTTTTGTTTTTTGCCTGATCTAACCTTGGATTCTCACCTTAGTTACGGGTAATGTTATATAGGAACCGGCTATGGGCTGAGGTCTATAGGCCTTAGGCCTATGGCTTGCGGTATATTGTCTGTTTATAACGTCTCACTGGTGATTCCGTAGGCTTAGATGTTTTAGTGGCTGGGTGATGGCTCTGGATGGCTGTTGGGTTCAGTTTTCGGAGGAGCGCATTCCTTCCCTGAGCGATCAGGGGTTCCTGTGCGCGGATGTTGCTATGGATATCATTAGTGCCATTAAAAATGATAGAGATTTAGTTGTTGATAAGAACGCAGCCAAAGTCAACGCTCCACGTGCAACAGAGGTTACCCCTGTGTCTACGGTACAAAATTTCTCACAGGGAACCACTAATGTCTCTTCTGTTACCTCTGCTGCAACATCCTCTAACCCTGCTGCTGTAAGTCGTACTAGCGATCCGTTCTCTCAAGATGCGGCTCAAGCTACCAAGCGCTGGGAGCCTCAATCTTTGCTCGATGTCGTGCTTAATGTCTTCAGTGAGGATGATGAAAGCAAGCTCCTTGAAGAGCTCAAAGCACGTAATGAGGCAGAGCGTAGTGCCGAAGCCGAAGAGAAGCGCCAAGAGGCTTTAGCTCGTGCTAAAGAGGAGATTGCAGAGCTCAACTTAAAGCAGCTGTCGTTACGTTTTGATACGTCCAACGATTTTGATGATACCGACGTGATTAACGTGGTGGACGCTCAATCCAATGAAGTGATTCGTCAGATCCCTTCTGAGGAGTTCCTGCGTGTCTCAGCTGCTATCCGTCAGTATGAGCAACGTATTGAGCAAAATGATATGGTGACGGATCCTCAGCTCAAGGCTAAAGGCTTAGTCACCGGAGATACCAACGAGAATTTGCGTGGCGCTGTTTTTGACGACTTGGTGTAGTTTGGAGCTACATACGCTGCGCGTATTTCGTACAGCTCGTTGGCATATCACTGGATTTTGCAGGGCACGCACTGCTTCTGATTGGATATATAGGGCGTAATTCTGAAGCAGTGGGTGCCTTTGCTTTCTTCAGATTCCTGCTCAAGAGAAGCATGAGAAGTGGGAAATCATGCGTTTCTTGTAAAGATGGCTCGAAAGGTGCAGGGTAAATAGATTCTTTCTAGAGTTATTGAGTGGCCATTAGGCCCTGTGGGATTGGTTCTGATCGCAGTTTGTGCCTTTCCTTAGGGATGTAGCTAGCACGCCTAGGCTGTGCTATATTTGGACTATGACATAACTTGCCCATCATGTCTGGGCAGAGCCCTTGGCAGGGAGCGTGTATCTTTAATCAAGTGACACGATTTTTTTGCTCTAATGGCGAGTCTAAGATAAGCAAAATCTCTCACATTTGGAGCAAGTCGAGCAGTAATGCTCGAGGCATATGCGAGCTAATATTGCTAGGTTCTGGCATCCATACCATTTCACTGCAAAGTATAAGTTTGTTGGCACCAAATAGCTCTTTAGGCCAATGAGGCTCAGGTGTGAGTATCTTGTCATTGAGATAGCACACTATCCTTGCTTTTTTCATAAAGGAGATTTTGATGTACGGACGTAACCTTAAAGCTTACAATCGTACAAAGCTCGAAGCAGAGCTTCTCGTAGCAAGCCCTTATCGCATTACGCAGATGCTCTTTGAAGGCTTCATTGAGCGTGTGAATCAGGCCAAGGGTTACATGCAATCGAACGACCTTGCTTTAAAGGCAAATTACATCACTAAGGCCATTGGTATCTTAAATGGCCTGCAAGGTGCCGTCGATGTCAGCTATAACGAGGAGTTAGGTAATCGTATTATCGGTCTCTATGAGTACATGAAAGACCGCCTTAACGATGCCAATATCAACAATACCACTGAACCTCTGGATGAGGTGATTAAGCTGATTACTCCTATTAAGGAGGCATGGGATCAGATCCCTGAGGATGTTCGCGAAGAGCAAAACGCTGCTATTACTAAGCACTTCGCAGAAATCGATGCAGCTCAAAAAGAGCGTAACCGTAAAGGTTTCGCCTATAACGACTAAGAGCTTGCTCTCCTTTTAGTTTCCATAAAAGAAAAGGCCCGCTTCTTTCGAGAAGTAGGCCTTTTTTCTTTTTTTCTTATTGTTTTGGGACTACAGCGAGCCAAAGCGCTGTAGTTAACCTATAGCATAGCGCAAGAAAGTGCCGCGCGCCACCTTTATTATGTGGTTTTGCGCAAGGCAGCCAGCACAGCTGTGCTGCCGATACAGTCAGCTCGGCTATGCTGCCAAGGAGCCAGCACTGTCAGTGCTGACTGTAAGTGCTGACTGCACGCTATGTTTTAGATAGAGTGAATAGAGAAGGTGTTGGTGGTACCAGATGGCACTAAAGCACCAGACACTAAGCAGATCTTATCGCCAGCCTTTGCAAGGCCAGTCTCTAAGGCCAGCTTCTTACCTAATTGGAAGAACTGGTCAGTAGAGGTGATGCGCTCTACTAATTGTGGGATCACACCGCGCACTAAGCATAACTGACGGGCAGTCTTGATGTTTGGAGTCAGAGCTAAGATGTGAGCGCGTGGGAAGTACTTGCGCAGGGCCATTGGAGAATTGCCGTGCTCAGTTGCCACCACAATCAGAGGAATGTCTAAGGCCTCGCAAGCCTCAACTGCTGCTAAGCAGACAGCTGAAGTAACGGTTGGGTTCTGACGTAAGGTTGGCTCAGTAGTGTTAGCCTTGATCTCACGATCGGTACGACGGCAGATGGTAGCCATGGTGGAGACAGCCTCTAATGGGTACTTACCCTTGGCAGACTCACCAGACAGCATCACAGCATCAGAGCCGTCTAAGATAGCGTTAGCCACGTCACCGGCCTCAGCACGGGTTGGACGTGGGTTCTTGATCATGGAATCCAACATCTGGGTGGCAGTAATAACTGGCTTGCCCACCTCATTGCAGCGCTTAATGATGTGCTTCTGGTGGAAGATCACTTCCTGAGCAGGGATTTCCACGCCTAAGTCACCACGAGCCACCATGATGCCGTCAGCTAAAGCTAAGATGTCCTCGAAGTTGTCTAAGCCCTCTTGGTTCTCAATCTTAGCGATGATCTTGATATCCTTACCGCCGTTAGCGTCTAAGAAGTCGCGGATGTCCTGCACGTCGTGACGGTTGCGAGTAAAGGAAGCAGCGATAAAGTCTACATTGCGCTGGATACCAAACAGGATATCGTTCTTATCGTGCTCAGATAAGAATGGCATGGAGATGTGAGTGTTAGGGAGGTTGACGCCCTTCTTCTCACCTAAGCTACCGTTGTTTAAGACCTCACAGAAGATCTCAGTGTCGGTGGTATCCAGTACCTTTAAAGCGATTAAGCCATCATCTAATAACACGATGTCGCCACGGTTTAAGTCACGGGCTAAATCAGGGTAGGTTACAGAGATACGCTCGCGATTGCCCACAACCGAGCTATCAGTGGTAATGGTGATCTTTTGGCCAGTCACTAATTGGATATCTTGGCCATTTTCGAGGGTGCAAGTACGGATTTCTGGGCCACGGGTATCCAGTAAGACAGCGAAGATCTTACCGGTATCTTTCATAATGGCTTCAAGGTTGGTGATACGGCCGCCGTGTTCTTCAAAGTCACCATGGGAAAAGTTTAAGCGCATGACATTCATGCCAGCGTTTAAGAGGGACTCCATGACCTCACGCTTTTCTGATTTAGGACCAATGGTGCAAACCATCTTAGTTTTCTTGAGCACTTACTTTACCTCGTGACACATAAAGACAGACATTTCTAATTTTTTGCCCGCAAATTATAGCAGAATGCAGGTAAAAATGCGGTTAAGAGCATATTTGCTAGAGAAAAAATTGCGCAGAAATTGTTTCGTGTGTTTGTGCGTGCCGTGCTTTAGCACTAAGCACGAATTTGGCTTAAATAAGGGCGTGCTGCTGAGGGTAGGGAATTGAGGCAGGGTAGGGGTAGATTAAGAGTTAGTTAAAAGGGGCAGGGCGGTATTCGGCTTGGTTAGCGTGCCTTAGGGGGCACATGCCCAGCACAGCTGGCACTGGCCTGCGCAGCAGGGTCAGCTCAGCTGACACAGCAGAGACAGCTCAGCTGGCGCTGCTATAGCCCAAAATAAGAAAAGCTGACCGAAGCCAGCTTTTCTCATCAGCAGCCTCCCCCAAAAGAGAGTCTGCTGAGCTTTGCTTTAGCTATAAGAGCTAGAGTACTGACCAGCTATTTGCTGGCTTTTCTTAGCCCTTTTAGCCTCGCTTGATTACCACAGCTTGCAGTAAACAGCGAATTGCACACCAAAGGTGATGAAGGTTAAAGCAGCTGCACCACCGTAGAGAGCAAACCAGAACAGCTTAGTGTAGTGGAGCTTCAGGTCATGTAAGGTGTGGAAAATACGGTGGAAAGCGTGGAAGAACACAGTGGCAATCACGCCAAAGATGATCAACGACACGAACCAGTTGCCTAACATACCCTTAACTTGCTCAAAATTGAGTAAGCCAGAGTTTAAGTCTGGGCTGCTTAAACCAGCGGCTAACATCAGAATGATGACAGCTGGTAAAACGATAGCGACAGTCATACCGCCGGTACCGAATAATAACCAGAAGATTGGCTCGTCGGAGCGGACTGGCTTGTTTTGCATGTTTCGTACTCCTCTCTTACATGGTGGCGAAAGCAGCAATCAGAATCACCACAGTGGCACCAGCCATGATGGCATAGAGAGTGATCATGGTGAACGACTCTGGGATCAGATCGGTGGTGTTCTTATTCATGAACACACGCACTGCCTTAGGCATCAGAGCAAACCAAGTGACAGCGTGGAATAACACTGCACCTAAAGAGGCTAAGTTCAGCAACATGATCAGTGGGTTGCCTAAGAACGACTGCACGTACCACAGGTATGGAGCAGCGCTCTGCGAGGTGGCGATTTCACTGTCCAGATCGCACATTAAGAATAAGAAGATACCCAGCAGCATCTCTAAAGCCACAAATAAAGCGCACAGGCAGGTGCCCTCACGCATAATGTAGCGGAAGTAGAATGGGTTCTTCGTCCACCAAGTGGCCTCAACCGGAGGGTTGTAAGGCTTACGGAAATTCTTCACTTCACTCATCGTTGATTACTCCGGCTTGAACATGTGGATGACGTAATCGGTAGCACTCATCTTCTTGCCCAGCTGAATAGCGGAGCTTGGATCCACGTGCTTAGGGCAAACCTCGGAGCAGTAACCCACGAAAGTGCAGCTCCACACGCCTTCCTCAGCGTTGAGGTATGGTAAGCGTAAAGCCTTACCGCCATCGCGATTGTCGATGTTGTAGCGGTACAGTAAGGTTAAAGCAGCAGGACCGATGAATTCCTTCTTCAGCTTGTACTGAGGGCAAGCAGCGTAGCAGCAGCCGCAGTTGATGCACTGAGCAAACTGACGATAGGCCTCCATCTGCTGAGGAGTCTGACGATAGGCCTTGGTTAAAGGCATATTCTTGTCCTTCTCAGCTGGAATGATGTAAGGCTTGATGCGCTCGATCTTCTCGATCATGTCGGAAATGTCGACCACTAAGTCACGCTCGATTGGGAAGTTATCGAGTGGAGCAATGCGCATGTCCTTGCCTTCGTAGTCACGTAAGAAGGTCTTGCAGGCGAGGTGTGGCACGCCATTAACCATCATGCCGCAAGAACCGCACACGGCCATACGGCAAGACCAACGGAACGAAAGGGTTGGCTCGAAGTGATCCTTGATGTAGAACAGAGCCTCTAAGACCGAAGTCTCGTGGATGTAAGGAACATCAAAGGTCTGCTCCCAAGGCTTGTCGTCCTGCTCTGGGCGGTAACGGACGACGGTGATTTTCATAGTCTTTTGCTGATCCATTATTTCTTAGCCTCCTCTGGGGCAGCCTCAGCAGCCTTGGCAGCCTTTGCTGCTTCTGCAGCCTCGGCCTCAGCACCGTAAACACGCTTAGCAGGCTGGAAGGTGGTGATCTTGACGTCGCTGTAGGAAATGTCTGGCAGGCCAGTTTCCTTGTTGTAGATGGCGAGAGTGTGCTTCAGGAACTTCTGATCGTCACGCTCGACAGCATCCAGACGCTGGTGAGAACCACGAGATTCCTTACGATTGAAGGCGGAGTGAACCATGGTCTCGGCGCAGTCTAAGGTGTAGTTGAGCTCGATTAAGTTCATCCACTCGGTGTTGAACACACGGCCGCGATCATTGATAGGAACGTTCTTGATGCGCTGACGCAGATCCTTCAGGACGTCGATGGTCTCTTGCATGGTGGTGGCTTCACGGTAAATACCGACACCCTTTTCCATGCTCTCGCCCATCTCAGTACGGATCTTGTACTGCGACTCATTGCCCTGAACGTCGAATAAGTCTAAGGCACGCTTCTCAGCAGCCTCGGCCTGACGATCCAGCTCAGCAGAATCGTAGTCGCCCATGCTGTGAGCACGCTCAGCAGCAACGTCACCGGCTAACTTACCGAACACGATGGTCTCAACTAAGGAGTTGGAACCTAAGCGGTTAGCACCGTGGATACCGACAGATGCACACTCACCGGCGGCATATAAGCCTGGCATACGGGTCTCGGTCTTACCATTGGTCTCAACACCACCCATGGTGTAGTGAACCACTGGACGCACTGGCACTGGCTGCTTGACTGGATCCACACCAGAGTAGGTCTGAGCCAGTTCGCAGATCAGAGGCAGACGCTCATGTAAGTACTTCTCACCTAAGTGAGTTAAGTCAAGGTGCACGGCCTCGCCTAATGGATACTTAATGGTGCGGCCCTTACGGGACTCTTGCCAGAAAGCTTGAGACAGACGGTCACGTGGGCCTAACTCCATGTACTTGTTCTTTGGCTGACCAACTGGAGTCTCAGGGCCTAAACCGTAGTCTTGTAAGTAACGGTAGCCATCCTTGTTGTAGAGCACGCCACCTTCACCACGGCAACCTTCGGTCATTAAGATACCGCAGCCTAACAGGCCGGTTGGGTGGTACTGGACGAATTCCATGTCACGAATAGGCACGCCATGGCGATAAGCGAGGGAGATACCGTCACCGGTAACAATGCCACCATCGGTATTGAAGATGTAGGCACGGCCTGCACCACCGGTAGCTAAGATCACAGACTTAGCATTGATCTGACGGAAGACACCGTTTTGTAAGTCGTAGCAAACGACACCACGGCACACGCCATCTTCGACTAAGAGGTCTAAGACGAAGTGCTCATCAAAGCGTTGGATGGATGGGAATTGGACGGAAGTCTGGAACAGGGTGTGGAGCATGTGGAAACCAGACTTATCGGCAGCGAACCAAGTGCGAGGCACTTTCATACCACCGAAACGACGCACGTTCACATCGCCATCTGGCTTACGGCTCCAAGGGCAGCCCCAGTGCTCTAACTGGAAGAGCTCAGCAGTGGTGTGACGCACGAAGTATTCAACCACATCCTGCTCGCACAGCCAATCGCCGCCTGCTACAGTATCCTCAAAGTGCTTTTGATAAGAGTCGTCGTCACGAACCACACCAGCAGCACCGCCCTCAGCTGCCACAGTGTGGCTACGCATTGGGTAAACCTTAGAAATCAGTGCAACGCGAAGCTTAGGATCAGCTTGTGCAACTGCGATGGCTGCACGTAAGCCAGTGCCACCAGCACCGACGATTGCAACGTCAGCTTGAATTTTTTCCACGAAGAATTCTCCCTACGCCTTGAGTTTTAGAAATTGAAGACAGATCTTCTTACCCTCGGCACACAGCAAAAATCTTTTCTAATATACCATAGAACTACGGCTCTCTCACTGGCACAAATGCTTTACTTAGACAATGCTCCCACTTTTTGTCCACTTCTATTCCGAAGGTCTTTTGAACTGGCTCCAAATCTCTTGTTTGATCACGCTTAGAGGCGTTGTATGGCTCTAAGTTTTCTCAGTTTTGGAATCAGAGCTTTGCTGTCTTGTAAGTAACACGTTTGCAGCTGGCAAAATACCGACTTTGAGGCAATTAGATCTTTTATCTTTTTAAGAGATCTAAGCTTATAGCTCAAGGTTCGTGCCAATTAGGAAGCAGGGACGGATTACAAGACAAGAAAAGACAGACATCTGGGTCAGAGAGAAGGGGAAAGTCCCGTCCACTCTGGGGTTTAGTGGAGTAACTGTATTGTGATGCAGGCTTGTAGGTTGGGCCTGTTTGCGGGGATTGCCTACCTTGCAGGGCCTCCTGCTAAGAAATGATTTTGCATTTGCTTGGGTGAGTAATTGATGAGAGCTAGATTTAGATATGCTTGAGCACTAAAGCCACTCTTTGCGAGGACGCAACGCACACATGATCAAGTGGCAAAAATTAAGGCATCACTGAGCATTACTAAGATCTGATCAGCCTCAGCAATGACTGCAAGTTCTGTGATTAAGAGAACCGCACTTCGCTAGCCTTGATTTCCTTACACAGCAACGATCACTATCGCCACAATCCTCCTAATAGTTTACCTAGAAATCTAGATAAATGCGGCAGAGATTACATAAAAATGCGAACTGTGACCAAAAAAATATGAAGTCTTGTGTGGTAGCTATGGCTAACTTGGTATTTTTAGGGGGCGTGGTGTGCCTGAGCGATATGCCTGTGCGGACAAAAATGTGGCGGTGAAGGGATTGAGTAAGAGGGCTGGGAGATAGGGGCAAGAAGCTTTGTTTTATTAGGCAGTAGTAGTAGGCGGCAGTAGGCAGCAGCTTGCTATCTGCTGCCCTTTGGTCAGCTGCCTGTACTTGGCAGCTGCTTAAGCTGGTCAGTTACTTAAGCTGGTTAGCGAGCGGCTTACAGCTTAGTTGCCGAGCTTTGGATTGGCGATCAGCTTTTCGCCCATCTTAATTACATGTCCAGACTCTAAGCTGTCGTCGAGATCGCCTAAGCTCTTAGGGAAAAGAGTGATCACGGTGGAGCCAAATTTAAAGTGACCGATCTCATCGCCACGATTGAAGTACAGGTCTTTGGCACTGTAATCCTTAACTTCGATCCCTGAACGACGTACCACAGTACCATCCCAGACGGTACCAATGGAGCCGACTAAAGCTGCACCTACCATCACAACAGCCAGTGGGCCACGGGCAGTCTCAAAGATACAAACCAAGCGCTCGTTTTTGGTAAAGAGATCTGGCATGTAGGAGACATTTCTTTTGCCTACAGGGAAGTGGCGGCCAGGAATATGGATAGTGCGCAGTAACTTGCCATCAAGAGGCATATGAATACGGTGGTAGTTGGCTGGTGAGAGGTAGATGCAAGCAAAACGACCACCTTCAAATAAGGACACGTCTTCTTTACGTCCACCGAGAAGAGCGTTTAAGGAATAGTCGATGCCTTTGGCTTGGATCAGGCGGCCAGCTCGGATCTCTTCAGCTTGTCCCACAGTACCATCTACAGGAGAGACACCAATACACTGATCGCTGCTGGCGATAGGACGAGCCTCTGGCTTGAGTTTACGGATAAAGAAGTCATTAAAAGTCTCGTAGGCTTTGAGATCGCTTTGTTCGCACTCACTGGTGTCGATATGGTAGGTATCAGCAAACTTTTTGATCAGCCATTGGGTAAAGCCTCCCAGTTTGGCATCTGTCAGTTTAGATGAGAGGTAAGTTAAGGTGGACAGAGGGGTAAGGTATTCAAAGACCTTAAGTAAAAAGCCAAACATTGTGGTTTTTCTCTTTTGAGAGCAGTGACAAATGCTGTACGTGCTGTATGCAGCATTTGTACGAAGAAAACGGATTTGCCCGCCAGCCTCTATATAACCTAGAAGTATAGGTTGAGCTGTCAGACCCAAACACGATGGCGTGCTTCGGTCAGCCAAGCTGAGTTTAGCGATGCTGTTGGCTGGGCTGTGTACAGCCATTATAGAGGTATGGCCTTAGGAAAAACTGAGTGATGCGCTTTTTGTGCACACTTCAGTGCTCAGAAGGCGGTAGTCACAGTTGCCTCAGGAGGGGGGCAGTGTGGCTTGAGAGGGTGGGATAGGGCTGAAAAGTGCTGATCCAAAAAAATTTTTTGTTGCTCTCGGACGGCATTTTTATGCGCCCTTGTGCAGGTTTGGTGGGTGGGGTAAAACAGGATTTTTTAAAAAAGTGTTGCAAAGTTGAAAAATCTCATTATAATTAGCGCCTGTCTGATGAACGCGGGAATAGCTCAGTTGGTAGAGCATAACCTTGCCATGGTTAGGGTCGCGAGTTCGAACCTCGTTTCCCGCTCCAGAGTAAGAAAGCAGCAAAGCGGAAAGGTGCATTAGGCACCTTTTTTCGTTTTTGGGCTATGCGTTTTTCTTGTTAGCCCAGAGCCGTATTCTGTGTTCCCTCCTCAATCCTCATTTCTTTCCACTTCTCTCCTTATCACCTTCTTGCCTAGCTTTTTAGTTTGG
>DXEV01000022.1 GCA_019114785.1 Candidatus Anaerobiospirillum pullistercoris
CGCTTGCACGTAACACCGGACAGTTTTGTAGCAGCCAATTGGTGTATTCCCCAAACAGTTTCATCCGCGAGGTGCACACTTTACGCTCCTCAGGCGAGTCCGTGCTATATGGAGATTGCCACATACTACCTTCAGAAGACTGGGAAAGTTTGCCGTAACGCGTATTCTTAATTAAGCACGTCTGCACGCAAAGAGAGCCACAAATCATATGCGGGTGTAGACCAAAATGATCCAAAACCGCTAGGGTCTGGGAAAAAGGCGCATTGACGGTAGCTCGACCATAAAGATGAAAGAACAGCGGCAAGCCTGTAGCCTGATCAATTAAGCCCAAAGCACGGATCCTGTCTGTTTTATCACCTAAAGAGATCTCCAGTCCCAATTGCTGCTCACTACTATGCCATTCGTCAAAGTCGTAAAGATAGCTATCCATACAAGGCACAAACACTTCAGGCTGACCTAAAGTAGCAAAAAGCTTGCGTATTGCCCCTCCATTGAGATGGGCATCGGGCCAGAGGTGACAAGCAACATCATTACGCCACCACTTCTCAGGAAGACACGTGTCAGCCGACACGGTCGGCTCTACCGACACAGCCGACACGCCCGATACAGGCGATACTGATGATACTGGCGATACGGGCGACACCGCGCTATCACCACTATCACCACTACCACCAATAGCACCCCTATATTCATCTAAATCAGAACAGCCATGCGAAGCTGTGAGGGCAAAGACCAATAAGGACTTCACGCTATCCACCGAAACACCGCTTTCGCGCAGTGATTGCAAACAAGCTCGCAGCGAAGTGCGCTCAAGCAAATGCGAGAGATAAAAGGAATTACCAAAAGACACGATATGTGAGTCTGGCTCAGCCTGCTGTAACTGAGTCCACAATACCGGCTTCATATTCAGCCTTCTCTTAGCATCCTTAGCCTGCAGCCGCTCTAATTGCGCTAACAGCATATCATTCATAGAACGCAACTCCCATCTTGAGGCTTGGTACTACAGCCACTAAAAGAAGTCACCATAGAGGCAATTGCAGTCGCAAGAGCTGAAGGCCGCAAATGCTCATGACAAGAATCTGCTGCGGCAGTAGTCTTGGCCATAACCGGAGCTGTTACTGACCCACTACTGGGAGCATTGGGAATTACAGCTGATACAGCAGATGCAGTAACACCAGCCGCTATCTGCTCAGCCCCTTGGGATGCTAAAGATGTGAATGTGTCAGCAACCTCTGAGACCGCCACTACCGGCTCAATGCGAGAGGACTCTGAAACCGTAGCTGTAGCCTCAGCAGTAACCTCGGTCGGTATAGCAGCTGTATCATCTACAGAGGCGTCTACAGTAACAGCCACTGAAGCTTCATCTACTGGCTCAGAGCTGGTGGTCATAGCCTCGACAGAAGCTTTGCCCTCAGTAGGAGCTGCGCTCTCAGCAGTGGCACCGCTGGCACTAGCAGCTGGTGCTGGTGTGGTGGCACCATTAGTGGCAACAGATCCATTTGGTGCTAAGCCCTGCCCACCTGCTGGACTGCCTGCTGGGCTGCCTTGAGACGTTGGAGAGCTCTTAGCCTTACGCGGAATACGCTTTTTTGGTACAAAGTACAGCACGTTATCTTGCAGCTGAACCTTGCCACAGCGATACAGCAGCACCAGCAACTCTTGGACAGGCTCAAGATCCGTGCAAGCTGTTGCTACCACTTCAGTGAAGTCAGCAAAAGAAATGGCCTTTCTGGACTTTAACAAATAAAAACCAAAGGCCGCTTCCACTGACAAGATGCCGTTTTTGATATCCTCCTGCGGATACTTAACACTGTAGCTCTTACGCTGCTCATTAGTACGCACTACCGTGTTGAGGTAAACATCTGCATTCTCTAAGTCATAGAAGCGCACATAGGTGGAGTACATGCGGATTATCTCTAACGAGCGCAGCTTACGCATCACCTCAGTCACAGCATCACATGACATACCGGACTCTTGCATCAGGGTATCCAAAAAGATCTTGTCTTCGCCTCTGTGTCTTAATAACACCCCTAAAAGCTTGTCCACCTGCTCTAAGCGCTCGGTACTGGAATTGGCATTGGCATTGGAAAAAGCCGCAAGCTGTTGAGGCGTCAACAGCTTTTGTATTGCTTCATCATCAGAAGAAGCCAAGACCTGCAGCAGCTGACTTTGTTTCAGGGCCTTAGGCTGAGACAGGATCTGCTCTGAGGTGTTTGTAACCGGCTCTGGAGGAAAATGCGTTCTCTTTGGCTGACGCGGCTTCTTAGCACGAGTGCTACGCTTGCCTTTCTTGGTGGTAGTGGAGGTAGCGGTCGTGGTAGCAGTGGTGGTAGAAGCAATGGCAGTAGTGGTAGTAGCGGCATCCGAGGAGGTGGTGGTGGTATCAGAGGCGGTGGCAGGATCAGACATAACAACCTCAGCAGTTGAGGCAACACTGGAATCTATCACCGAAGCGTTATCCGCAATGGCAGTAGCAGTGGCAGTGGCAGTAGTGGTAATAGCGGCATCCGATGAGGTGGTGGTATCGGCGGTGGTATCAGAGGCAGTGGCAGGATCAGACATAGCAACCTCTGTAGCTGAGGCCACAATGGCATCTGTCGCTACATCGTTATCCGCAATGGCAGCATCACTCGTAGCGGCTACAGAAGTGGAGGTAGCGTTAGCACTAGCGGTGGCGGTAATGGCATCAGCAGTAGCATTGTGCTCTGGGAACAGTGCGGTGGCAGCTGGGGTGGCAGAAACGCCTTGGGTAGCGGTTGTGCCAGCAACGTTAAGAGCGGCTGCAACTTGGGCGGCCGCTTGCGTCAGAAATAAAGGAAGAGAGTCTTCTTCAGCATTCTGGGCCTCTAAGGCAGGGGCGGGCGCTGTAATAACGGTGCCTACGTTAGTAGCCACATTACTGGCCACGTGTTCTAAAGCAGTGGAGTCTGAGGTTGGCACTACATCGTGCAGGTTTGATTTCTGGTTAAGCATGTTTGCTCCAGTAATAAGTAAAACAAAGTACAACGAATCAATCTGCTGTAACAGCCAGTAAACGAGCAGCTGATAACGCAGATAGCGCTGCTTACGCTTGCTTTTCACGCTGGCCCAAAATAAAAACTCTTGGGCAAATACAGCAGTGATTTGCTTTACTTCTAAATTAACCCTGCACAAAGGTGGCTTTGGTGACGCTTGTTTCATTCACACGCGACTAGAGCGTCACCAGCCAATGTAAACAGTTACAAAGCTGATAAAATTCAGGAAAAAAATTTAGAAAAAAATTTTCTTTCTCTATCCCACGAGCATAGAAGAAGTTTTAATACCCACACCTTGCAAACCCTGATGTAATCAGGGCTTAGCCTTAGCGTGCTGCACAGAGCAAAAGAAAACATTGTGGTAGCCTGATGATCCTCAATGCCACAGCTTGGTCTAACAAGCTGATCTCATCAGCTAAAAATCGAAGGCATGCTAACTTTCAGACCAAGGCAGCCGTTATAATGCTTGAAGCTGCGGTCACAAGGCCTTGCGCTTTTCTCGCGCTTTTCTTGCTTTTTGCAAGCTTTCTAGGCTATGCTTTGCCGCCTTTTTTCGTTTTCCCACCCTTTTACCCCCTCGAGCCTGCCTATGCGGTAGTGAGGACATTGAGCCTCTAACAAGATCAGATCGAGGCGGAGGAGACTGTCTGTATATGCCGAGTGCGCTCTTCAAAGAAAGCAACCATGTGCCACGTATTGGTGTAGTGTCTTTAGGCTGCCCAAAAAACCTAGTTGACTCGCAACGCCTGATCTCGGCTCTCCTTGCCAAGGGCTATATTTTGGAAAACGACTTCAATCAAGCCGACGTGGTTCTGATCAACACCTGTGGCTTCATTGAGCCTGCAGTGCAAGAATCTTTTGAGGCGATCTTTGCGGCTAAGCAAGAATGCTCTCAAGTGGTCGTAATGGGTTGCTTAGGTGCCGAAAAAGAAAAGGTCTTAGCCGAATACCCAGATGTAGCTGCTGTGATTGGTCCAGGCAAACGTGCCACGGTGCTCCGTACCGTAGAGCGCCTTGTGGGTGAGCCTCCTGCACTGTCCCGTCAGAGCGTACCAAGCTCTGGTGTCTTACTCACGCCACCGCACTACTCTTATCTCAAAATTGCTGAAGGCTGCCGCCACCACTGCGCTTTCTGCATCATTCCAAATTTACGTGGTTCTCTGCGCTCGCGCTCTATTGAGAACATCATGACCGAAGCCAAGGATCTGGTGGCACGTAATGTCCGCGAGATCATGGTGATCGCTCAAGACAGCTCTGACTATGGTGCTGATCTCAAGGATGGCTCGGATCTCTTAAAGCTCTGCGATGCCTTTGCCACCTTACAGCCTCGTCCTTGGATCCGTCTGCATTACGTGTATCCAAGCAAGATCGTTGATGAGCTGATCCCTTACATGCGTGATGGCATTATCCTGCCTTACTTAGACGTGCCACTGCAACACGCTAGCCCACGCGTGCTTAAGCTGATGAAGCGCCCTGGCAATATCGAGCACACTTATGAGCGCATTATGAGCTGGCGTGAGATCTGCCCAGATATCTCTATTCGCTCCAACTTCATTACTGGCTTCCCAGGTGAGACTGAGCAAGACTTTGATGAGCTGCTCGACTTTATCCAAAAAGCACGTTTAGATCGCGTGGGAACTTTCCCTTACTCTGATGTTGAAGGCGCTTTAGCTAACGACTATGACGGGGTGGTGCCAGAGGAAGTGCGTCAAGAGCGTGCGCAGATCCTTATGGAGCTACAAGCTCAGATCTCAGCCGATAAGCTCAAAGAGCGTATTGGCAAGAGCTATGACATGATCGTGGATTCTGTCACCGAAGAAGGCGCAATTGTGGCTCGTAGTAAGTATGAGGCTCCAGACATCGATGGAGTGATCACCATTGATGATCCATCCCCAGAGATCCGCGTCCAAGAGGGTGACTTTATCCGTGGCACTATTACGGATAGCGACGAGCATGATATGACAGCCGAGCTCGATGCCAATATCACCTCACATACCCACATTCCTTTTGCCCGCCGCTAGAAGCTAGTAGCAGCAGCTGCTGCTACTAGCAGCTGCTGCCAGCAAGAGCTGGCCAGCTTCCCATAGCTGGCTAGCTTTAGAACCAACTGACCTCGAGCAGTCCACTGCTCTTGCGGTGCTTGGTCTAGTCTCTTGGTCTGCCTATGGAGCAACAGTCAGACGATTACGCCCTGCTCGCTTAGACGTGTATAGAGCAGCATCGGCGCAGTCAAATAAGACTGCGTAGACTACACCATGCTGCGAAGAGATAGCGACACCTGCACTTAAAGTAAAGCTAAAGCCCAGCGCCGCAGTGTGCTCTTTTAGCTTTTGCTGCAGACGGTTCCAGAAGCTGTAAGCGATCTTACGGCTAGAATCAGGCGAGAAGGAACCACGTAAGAGCACTAAGAACTCATCGCCACCAAGGCGAGCCACCACATCCGTACTACGACAGATCTTGCGCAGGCAATCACCTAAAGATTTGATCGCAGCATCACCACGGGAATGGCCATAGGTATCATTGACCTGCTTAAAGTCATCGATATCGATGACCATAAGGATCCAGCTCACCGAATTGTCATTTAAGCACTGGATCACCGCCTGCTCTCCGGCTCCACGATTAAGCAACGAAGTGAGGCTATCGGTTTCGGAGCGCTCTTTTAAGCGCTCAATGGTAGTCATAGCCTCATGGCTGTTGACTATCTTACCCAAAATTACTTTTTGCCCCGTGAAGTCTACAACCGTTGTACAAACGGCCCAATACCATTGATACTCACCGGACAACAAACGCAATCTAAAACGTGGGATCTTTTCTAAGAGTAGGACATTACTCTCAGTGTTGTGCTGCATCGAGTCATGGAATTGATGCCAGATCTCTTTGATTTCACGCGAAACCAGCTCTGAATCCACTGCAGCTTTAGGCTCTACGCTAGCTGTATCTTTGTCTTTAGTTGCAGTTGCAGCACCTGTATCAGCCTCATCACTAGCTCTCAGGCGCAATAAAGCTGCTTCTTCAGCATTGGCGTCAGCCGCATACCCAGTCAGGCTATGACGCTCCAACTCTTGAGGATCAAGCAAGGACTCTAACACGTGCACATCATCAGGGTGGATCACGCCTTCATTACGCAGAAAATGGTGATAATGCTTAATCATCGCTCGATCGCCCAGCACTTCGTAATAACGTCCAAAGTGCAGCATGACATCTTCGTCACAGCGATACTCAAAAATGATTTCGTTAGATAGCGAGGAGATAATGCGATCGCGCTCTTGTTCCCATTGCAAGCGCAGTTGCAGATTCTTATGCTCGGTAATATCGGTCATGACGTTGATAAACACCGGATTACCGTCTTCTATGCCAATTACCGACGAGGTCACGTGCAACCAAACAATATGACCATCCTTGTGAAACACACGATAGACAATGTCTAAAGGCTCACGTGTCTCCACATGATCTGCAAATGCCTTAAAAACCCACTCAAAATCATCAGGATGCAGCACATTACGAGGATTGCCGCTGCGCTCAGCATCGGCATAATCTTCACGCGTACTACCAGTTAAGCGAAAAAAGCCGTCATTGGCCCACTGTACGGTACGATGATCCTTATCAGTGAAAATGATCTTCACCACGCCACAATCAAGAGCATTTAAGATCTTCTCAAACTCTAACGCATCGTTTGTTGGCTTGTCACTCATGTTTCGCTCTCCCTGACCTGTCAGAGGCAGCTGATGCAACTCCACTCTGCTAAAAAACATACACCTTTTTTAAAGTATCATGAGCGAGAGAAAAAAGGGTAAGAAAAAACGTGCCTCATAGCACAAAACTCACAAAGAACGGTGAAACTTAAGCAATATCTCATACCCACTACCCACCTTAACCCTTAGCTCACCAATAGATATACAGGAAAAGCTGCAACACATTAACCCGCTCGCTCCAATGTACCTTTCTGATGCACCTTCCTCTATGCTAAGACCGTTATTTGGCGACTGTTACCTGTATGGCAGTACACCAGCATTTGGTTCATATCGGCACCTCACCATCTCAAAGTGCAATTAGCTGAGCTGCTAGCAACATACCCCACCCTCTAAAGAACACGGTGTCTAAGCCTTTCTGCCACCATGTTAGCTTGCTCTCAATGCTGGAATCCTAGCCCACTTGAGCATTTTGCTCCACTTTGGGGGTGCTATAAATTAGCCAGCGGTTTAAAATAGTCCATTTTGGAACGATCAAACATCGCTATTTTGCGACCATTGCTGCTGTTAGCTAAATGCTTCCCAGCAAGGTTCCTAACTTAATTTCTCACAGCATCCACTTCTCAGCAAAGCTCGAGCTGACACCTCAACAGCTGGCGCAACGCCGTCTTACGTCGTTGGCGGCCGCAACTTATCAATGGTGTCTAACTGTGCTCAGTGTGCCTCTCTGCCCTGCAAAGTACACGCACACGGAGCTTAGAGCTTGATTTTGCTTTTGGCGGAAACCTTTTTCCATGATTGACGCATTGGTTTTGTTTTTTAGCGCCTCTATCGTCAATAACTTTGTGTTAGTGCGCTTCTTAGGCATATGCCCTTTTATCGGTGTCTCCAGCCAGCTCTCCGCAGCAGTGGGAATGGGTGGTGCTACCACCTTTGTCCTAGTGCTTTCGGCTCTGCTCTGTACTCTTGCCAATCACTACGTATTGATTCCTTTGGGCTTGATCTCTTTGGATCTGATCGTCGATATCATCATTATCGCCGTCACAGTGCAATTAGTCGAAATCGTGCTGAAAAAGACCTCGTATAGCTTGTATCAAGCACTGGGTATCTACCTGCCTTTAATCACCACCAATTGCATCGTCTTAGGTCTGGTGCTGCTCAATATGTCTTTAGAGCACTCCATTATCAATTCTGTTGTATATGCCTTAGGTGCAGGTGCAGGCTTTACCTTAGTGCTTACCTTGTTTGCAGCTATGCGCGAGCGTCTGGCCTTAAACGATGTACCAACGCCTTTTAAAGGTACTGCCATTGCGCTGATCAGTGCAGGACTCATGTCCTTAGCCTTTATGGGCTTTGCAGGCTTCACCGGCTCTTCGGTCTAATCCTGATCAGAATTAGGCTTTGACTCAAATGAGGCAATTTCTCAACTATTGAGTGAAGCGAAAAATGAGGCCGAAAATGCTCTTGTAACTGTCTGTGCTACAGACAGCACGGTCTCATGATCTTTAGGTTTTTCTTTGCTGTTGTGTAAGGACAGAAAAGATGTTATCTAGCCACGAGCTCTATTTCGTCATTTACGGTGCCTTGGCTCTCTTTGTCCTCGGTATAGTGCTTTCCTATCTGGCACGCGCCAAACAAGATCAAGGCAATGATCTGGTAGAGCGTTTAGAAAAGGCACTACCAGGAGCCCAATGCGCCCAATGTGGCTTCCCTGGCTGTCGTGCCTACGCTGAGGCTTTAGCCGCAGGCACAGCATCCTGCAACAAGTGCACGCCAGGTGGCGCAAGCACCACTGAGGCTTTAGCTGAAATCTTAGGTGTAAGTGCCAATATCGAAGACAACGAAGATGCCATCTTCACCCCACGTACTGTAGCTTTTATCCATAAAACCCTGTGCACTGGTTGTAGTAAGTGCCAGCGCTACTGTCCAGTGGACGCTATTGAAGGCACGCATCACACTCCACATGTGATCTTAGAAGAAGAGTGCATTGGTTGCGGTGATTGTGTCAAAGCCTGCCCAGAGGAGTGCATCGAGATGATCCGCCAAGAGCAAACCTTGGCACACTTCAATTGGGATCTGCAGGCAATCCGTTTTCAAGGCACTGGTGCCTCTAAGTAGCATAAGCAGCAATAGCTGCTTGAGCGCGTAACAGCACGCAGCTCTGCACTGCGATAAAATATGCAGCTTTGCGTTGCCATAAAATGCGCAACATGCGCGTCGACACTGACAGGACAAGTCACAGTACTTAACTTGCAGCTTGGATATTAAGCTTTTTCTTTGTCCCCTTCGCCTGCTCTTGAGCATGCGTTGGGAATGGGCTAGGCTCGAACCCTATGACTTTTTCTAAACAACTAGACAAGATCCTCTCTGGTAAGGTCTGGCGTTTCTTTGGTGGCATTAAGCCAGATGAGCGCAAGTCCACCTCCGATTCGCCGATCGAAGAGCTGGGGATCCCTTCGCTGATCACCTTACCGCTAGATCGCCACCTTGGCACTGACGGTCAGATCTTAGTAAATGTGGGCGACCATGTTAAAGCTGGCCAGCCTCTGACTATTCCAGGTGGTAAGCGCAATGTGCCATTACACGCCTCGACCTCTGGCGATGTCATTGCCATCAATATGCAGGTCTTACCGCATCCATCTGGCTTCTTAGGCCGTTGCATTACGATCAAACCAGATGGCCAAGATGAGCACGTTCCGGCCCAACCTCTGCCTGATTGGCAAGATAAATCTCCAGAGGAGCTCTTACAGCGGATCCGTGCCTTTGGGGTCGAAGGTTTAGGCGGAGCTCAATTCCAGACTGCGGCGAAGATCGGTGCGGCCTTGGAGGAATCCAATGGCGACTGCAATATCTTTATCGTCAATGGTGCCGAATGCGAGCCTGTGGCTACCTGCGACGATCGTTTAATGCAAGAAAAAGCAGACGAGATCGCCATCGGTATTGAAGTAGTACGTCAAATTCTGAAGCCTAAAGCCATTATCGTAGCCATTGAAAACAACAAGCCTAAGGCTATTGAGGCTATGAAAAAAGCTGTGGCCTCCGATGTCATGGTGCGCGAGATCCCAACTCTCTACCCATCAGGAGCTGCGCGTAATCTCATTAAGATCTGCACCGGTATCGAGATCCCTTACAACGAGCACACCTCAGAATGCGGCATTGTGGTAGATAACGTAGAGACGGTCTTTGCCATTAAACAAGCCGTAGTCGATGGCATTCCGCTGATCAAGCGCGTGATCACCGTTGATGGTAAGACCTTAGGCAAAACAGGCAATGCTTTAGTGCGTTTGGGCACTTCTGTGCGCTTTGTCCTCAATGCTTATAAGCTCAATCCAGAGCGCCGCCAGCGCATTATCTTAGGTGGCCCTTTTATGGGCTTTACCTTGCCAACCATCGACGTGCCGCTCACTAAGAGCGCCACCTGCGTCTACGTACCATCGCACAATGAGCTGCCTGAAGTCGATGAAGCTATGAACTGCATCCGCTGCGGACGTTGTGCTCGTGTCTGCCCTTCGCGTTTAGTGCCATATCAACTCTATGCGCTCTCTCGTGCTGGACAGCACAAAAAGACACAGGCCTGTGGCATGATGGACTGCACCGAGTGCGGTTGTTGTGCTTATGTATGCCCATCACGTATTCCTCTCAGTGGTCAATTCCGTAAGGAAAAGAGCATTTTGCGTCTGCTTAAGGATCAGCAACGCCGTAATGAGCACGCCCAAGAGCGTATGGCTGCTCGTCAAGAGCGTTTAAAGCATGAAGAGGAACAACGCGCTATCCGTCGTGCCGCTGCCTTAGAGCGTGCCAAGCAGCAAAAGGCCCAAGAAAAGGATTTAAGTCCAGAGGAACTGGCCGCCAGCCGCGCCGCTGCAGTCGCTGCCGCGCGAGAGCGTGCCGCTGCACGCCGTGCCGCCGCCGGAAATGCTGCTAACGTGGCTACTGCTACTGGAGCTAACGCTAACAGCAATACAGCTCAGGACACCGCCAGCACTAACCCTAACGCCATTAAGTCCATACGTGTTGCCAGCAAGCAAGCTCAAGATAAAGCTCACGATATGATGCAGCACGGCTCTAAGGACGGCATGTTGGTCGCTGCCATGATGGCCCAAGGTGGTACTAGCGCAATGCTCAAGGAGCAAGAGTCCATGGGCTACGGCCCTAGCAGTGTCTCCGGCTCTGTGGCTAACGCTAACACCAGCAACACTGGCAACAACAGAAACAGTAGCGCAGCTGAGAGCACCTCCCCTGCTGCCAGCGGCGACGGAAATACGATGCAAGAGCAATTGCCTTATGCTCTGCGCTTAGGTGCAGTCGTCAAGCATGCAGATCCACTATTGCGCTGGCCGTCAGTAACAGAGCGCGAGCGTGATCTCTCCTTGGTGGAAAATCCACCACAAGAGGGTGTGTATATTCCTGAGAGTAAGCCACGCTCTAAGACTTACCTCACGGCCGATCCTCTTGAGGACAAAAAGCGTCATATGGAATTGCCAGCTGTTCTCCGGCTCACCAATACCGCTGCAGTGGACAATGCGCCAGCATCAGATGCTGCGCCAGCATCTGACGATGCCGCTGACGAACATCGTGCTTCCTAATTTTCAGGTTTCCTTTCCTTAGCTCACGGAAAAACAAGATGCAGATTTCTGTGCAAAGTGCCAAACAAAATCTGGGCATTGAGCCTGCACCTCACGTGCACTGCGCAATGAGCACTCGTAGAATCATGCTCTACGTTATGCTCTCGCTGATCCCAGCTTTGGCCGTGATCACCTATTTCTTTGGTGCCGCAACTATCGTGCAATTCATCCTTGCCGGAGTAACGGCCCTTCTCTGCCAAGTCTTGGCCGCTATCTTACGTGGCCGCTCCATCAAGCGTGCTTGCCAAGACCCGTCAGGCTTAGTCACCGCTCTCTTGCTGGCCATTACCTTGCCACCATTATTGCCATGGTATTTCACGGTCATTGCCACCGTATTTGCCATGCTGATCGTGCGCGAGTGCTTTGGCGGCTTGGGCATGAACATTTTTAACCCTGCCATGTCGGGTTTTATCTTCTTAGTGATCTCGGCTCCAGGCATCTTTTACAGCACATGGATCACGCCTACACCAAATGCTCTGTCTCTGGCCACACCAAGCCGTGTGTATGAGGTGATCTTCAAAGGCGAAGATCCAAACATCTTGATCAGTGAAATCAAAGAGCTCAATGCTCAGCAAGAGCAAGATTACACTATCAAGCTGCAAAATCAGCTACAAGAGCAACGCGCCGCCGCTGCCGCTGCCGCGACCGCAGCTGCTGCGACTACTACAGGTAACACGACCTCCTCAGGCGAGACTGCTTCTGATGCAGCCGCCCCAGCAGAGGATCTGCCTTTACTTGAGCCTGTAGAGCCACATGTAACCGCTGATGCCCTTACTGGTGCTACTTTCCTTGAGAGCATTAAAACCGCCCGTAAAGCAGGCGATGTCGATATGCAGCCTAAAGTTGACTTCTTAAGCCCAAGCTTTATGGCTTACACTTATTTGGGTGCAGCTTACCTTGTGGGTGGTTTGTTCTTAATCTTTACCCATGTGATCCGTTTCCAAGTGCCTCTGTTCTTCCTCCTCACCATTGTGGGTGTAGGAGCTCTGTGGCATAACCTTGAGCCAAGCATGTCTATTTCTGCAGTCGAGCACTTGCTCTTAGGTGGCACCATGCTGGGCGCTTTCTACATCATTACGGATCCCGTGACCACTTGTGGCACGTTTAAAGGCCGTATTCTGCTTTCGATCATCATTGCGCTGTTAATCATCTTGATCCGTGTACACGGTAGTTATTCGGACTCTGTAGCATTTGCCGTCATGTTAGGCAACTGCTTAGCCCCACTAATGGATGTACTGACTAAGCGTCGTCCATTTGGTATTGGCTATCGCAAGGGAGGCCTCGACTAATGGACAAGCAACAACAGGCAAATACTCAAGAGCAAGAGCAGGACAAAGCAGAGCGCTTGAAGCGCGCAGCCGCCGCTGCCAAGGCTCTATCCGCCAAAAAGAAAGCCCAAGCCGAGGCTGCAGCTGCAACTGACGTTGCATCTGATACAGCTAGCGCTGAAAGCAAAGTTGACACAGACAAAGGCAGCGCCAAAGACTCCGGTACCACTACAAACAATGGTGACGATAAAGCTGCCCGCTTAGCCCGAGCTGCCGCTGCTGCTAAAGCCCTTTCGGCCAAGAAAAAGGCTGCAGCCGCCGCTGCCTCCGCAGACAAAGCAACAACTGACAAAACAGAGTCTAGTCAGGACAAGGACAAGGCCGATCTTTCCGCTGATGACAAGGCTGCCCGTTTAGCTCGTGCTTCCGCCGCTGCTAAAGCCTTAGCTGCAAAAAAGAAAGCAGCCGCCCAAGGACAAGACGCTTCTGAGGCAAAGGCCGACAAGACAGCGGACAAATCTGACTCTGCTCTGACTGACGAGGAAAAAGAAGCCCGTATCGCCCGTGCTGCCGCTGCGGCTAAAGCTCTTGCGGCCAAGAAAAAAGCTGAAAAGGCTGAAGCCTCCACCACCGAAGAAGCTAAAGCCGACACAGCCAGCACCAAGAGCCCAGCGCCCGCCCCTGCTACTCAGGCAAAAGCCAAAAGTACAAGCAATGCCAGTGCAAACAAAGAGTCAGGCAGCAACAGCGCTAACAACAATAAAGCCTTATGGCGCTCCTTATTTGCAGGCTTTATCCTTGCCTTTATTGCCGCTCTCTGTACGGTCGGAGTACTACTCGCACAGCACGACACCAATGAGGCCATTGCTCACAATCGTGCGCTACAAGAGCAGCAACTAGTACGCTCGCTCTTACCTGAGATCATGGAGCGTGAAGAAAGCCAAGGCCGTAAAGTCAAATTTGAGTGCAAGCTGATCTCTCATCGCCTGATTGGTCACAATATGCGCGCTTACATCGTGCGCAACGAAGAAGACCAGATCCTCGGCTTTATCTCCAGCTATTCCACTTCTCGTGGCTACTCCAATCCTCTGATCCTGATCGGCGGTATTAACCCACAAGGACAGATCAGCAAGATTGACGTGCAACTGTCACGTGAGACCCCAGGTATCGGTGATAAGGTAGAGCGCCGTCGTGGTAACTTCTTAGACCAATTTGATGGACAGAATCTGCACAGCATTAAATGGGATGTGAAAAAGTTTGGTGGTGATTTTGATTACATCACTGGTGCTACCGTGACCTCACGAGCCTTAGTACTGGCTACCCGTGACTTTTTAGAGGTTATGGCCACCACTGATCTGACCACCCTACCAGACTGCAGTCGCTAAATCTCAAGCTCGCGCTCAAAGTTAAGGCCATCTGCTCAATTGCCGCTGCACTTGCTGCTGCAATTGCCGCTCAATTGCCAAGGCCACAGACTTTGAGCCTCATGAGGACAAGTTATGCCAACGAAATCTTCTCCCGCAACTGTTGTTGAGGGGCAATTACACAGTGAGACCGAGCTTGAAGCTAGTGCTAGCACAAAAGCTAAAAAGATCTCGCTGTTTGAGATCTTCTTACAGGGTATTTGGAAGAATAACCCAGGCCTCTGCCAGCTCTTAGGCATGTGCCCACTGCTGGCCGTTACCACCTCAGCTGCAAATGCTCTGGGTTTAGGTATCGCCACTGTAGTAGTGCTGACTATTAGCTCCACCGTGATTGCCTGCATTCGTAAGCTGATCGTGCCCGAGGTGCGCATTCCAATCTATGTGGTACTGATTGCCGCTTTAGTGACGGTAGTGCGCTTTGAGGTGGAGGCTTACTTCCCTGAGCTTTACCGCCAGCTAGGCATTTATTTGGCCTTAATTGCCACTAACTGCATTATTATGGGCCGTGCGGAAGCTTTTGCCGGTAGAAATAACCCACTGCGCTCGGCAGTAGACGCCATTTCCTGTGGTATTGGCTTTACCCTAGTGCTCTTTGTATTGGGTTCAGTACGTGAGATCTTAGGCAACGGTACTTTCTTTGTCGGTGGCTCTGATCTCTTAGGAGCATGGGCAGCTGACTTTGAGATGCAGCTGTTTAGCACCGACTATACCTTGCTGATTGCGATCCTGCCACCAGGCGGTTTCTTTGTGCTAGCCTTCTTAATTGCAGCTAAGAACGCATTGGATGGACGAAAGAAGCGTCGTGCCGATCGCAAGTCGCGTATCAAGAGCATCAATGTCTAGTTAAGCCGAGAACCTCCCCAACACCTTGGTCAGATACAGTTTTGGCCAAGGTGGTCATTCCTCGCTCCAATCCAATCCTATCCTTACATTTAGCCATACCTCTCACCCACCCCAAAGCCACGGCTATGGCCAAGGTCATAGCTAAACAGCCACTGCCTTTTCAGCAATACCCAAACTAAACGCCGCTGCAAATAAGAAAAAGTCGCAACTGCTATCCTTAGTCACAGCAAAAGAGACTTAGGCGCGTATAGTTAACGCCGTCGCCATACCGAAGAGCTCTATGCTCAAAACCGAGCCATAGTGCCGCATGACTCTTTTTGCTTACTGTTCTCTGGCACGGCGACCTAAATTCCATCCTGTTCCTAATCTCACGTACTCTATTCCCTGACCCCTAGGGACGCTCGAGGACTTTTTCAGTAATGGTCAAAGCCAAGACCCTGCTAGGCTCTCTCCTAGTGCTACTTGTTTTAGGCTCAGTCTATTCGTGGTCACTGTTTAACTCACCATTGGCCGCCAAATATGAGCTTGATCTCAACGTTATTGCCTTCACCTTTGGCATCATGACGCTGTTCATTGCCATTGGTAGCTCCAGCTCCGGCTTCTTGAAACTCAAACTGGGCATGCAAAACGTAGTGGCCTTAAGTGCCGTATGCGTGGGCGCAGGTCTCTTACTGGCAGCTTTTGCCCCTAACCTCATAGTGCTCTACTTAAGCGCTGGTTTGCTGTTAGGTTTTGGTGACGGCTTAGGCTACATGCTGGTGCTGACCAACTGCGTGAAGTTCTTCCCTAAGAGCAAAGGCTTAATCTCTGCCCTGTGCATTGGTGCCTATGGCTTAGGCTCACTGCTCTTTAAGAGCATCGACTCTTACATCCTCGCCAACTTTAACCTCGAGAGTGCTCTGCTCACATGGGGCGTAATCTGCGCTGTGGTTGTGACTTTAGGCAGTATCCTCATTTACGATGCCATGCAACAAGCCTCGGTGGTCAGTGCTAACAACTCAAAGCGTGAGTACGACCTGCACAGTGCTATCCGTACCTTACCTTATTGGCTCTTGTCGGTAATGTTCTTTGTGGACTGCATGGTCGGTCTCTACGTGATCGGTGTGGCCTCTAACTTAGGTACCGTGCTCCTCAATATGAGCGCCATGGAAGCCGCAACCGCAGTGAGTGTGGTGGCCATTGCCAATATTTTAGGCCGTCTCATCATGGGCATGCTCTCTGACAAGCTGCCTCGTATTCGCCTGATCACCTTTGACCAGTGCTTATCATTGATCGCAATGGTGATGTTTGTCGTGATGCCGCTCACCCCAATGATGTTCTTTGCCGCCATTGCTCTGATCGCATTCTCCTTTGGTGGTACGCTGACCATCTACCCTTCGATCATCAGTGACTTCTTTGGCATTAAGAACTTAGCCAAGAACTATGGCCTGCTGTACTTAGGCTTTGGCTTGGGATCTCTTTGCGGATACATCTTTGCTTACGCTTTTGGTTCCTACGAGCTGACCTTTATCATGATGGGTGTCTGCTTAGTGGTTGCCATTGTGGCTTCACTCATGGTCAGACTGCCAGCTGAGCTCAAATCCGGCCACCGCGAACTGGTGCGCACTCACAAGATCCGCACTCCCGAGGAAGCCGCCGCAGCTGCAGCCGCCGCGCTCATTCAAGCTGACGCCAAGCTCTCCCCTGAATTAGCCGCCAAAACAGCTGCCACCATTACCGTGGACAGCGCAGCAGTAACCGCAGCAGTAACCGCTGCTTCCGCAACCGCTGCTAGCGCAGCCACTGCTGACAATGCAGCAGCTGCTAACGACGCAGCCACCGCTACCGACGCAGCTACCGCTCAGGCCGCAACAGCACCAGCTGACGCTGAAGCTGCAAACGCAGAGCAAGCAACTGCACCGGCAACTCAGGAGGCAAAAACTGAGACCGCTACTGCTGTAGCAGCGCAAAGTGAAAATGCTAGCGAAAAAGACGAGCAAGCCACAGCAGAGGCCGCAACGGCAGACAAAACAGCTCCAACCTCGGAGCCATCCAAGGCATAGAGCACAGCTGCCACACAAGCTAGAACCAAGTTACTGAGCTAATGCCCAGCCACAGGCCACGGCTTAAGAAAGCTGAAACACATCCCAAACAATTCGGGAACGAACCCTGCACTGTAACAGGTGCGGGGTTTTTGCATTTTTTAGAGCCCCCTGTTCTGAGATTTTTTACGGCTGGCACAGTCTTTGCTTTTTGAGACACAGAGCCTTGTGGCTCATAGAACTTGCCTGCTTGGTCTTGTGTTACGTCTAGGCTAAGCTCAGAGTTTAGCTTTGGAGTATTTTCAATCATGTTCGGTGTATCCGTTAGCGGTATCAAAAATTCGCAAAAGCATTTGGATGTCTCATCCAACAACATTGCCAATGCCAACACCTATGGCTTTAAGAAGTCACGTGCAGAGTTTGCCGACATGTATGCCAGCAGCCTGTATACCAGTGGTAAGACCAGCGTTGGTTTAGGCGTGCAGAACACAGTCGTTTCGCAGCAATTTGCCCAAGGTGCGTTATCAGGCGACACTGGTAATGGTCTGGACATGGCCATTCAAGGCAATGGCTTCTTTGTGTTATCTGGTGATTTAACCTCAACCGCCCACACCTACACTCGTAATGGTGCTTTCCACACCAACAACGAAGGTTACATTGTGACCGCCACTGATGACTACCTGCAAGGTTGGGACGTCAATCCAGATGGCACCTCAAGCTCGCTGGACTTAAACGCCACTCACCCAATTCAGATCCCATCTGACACTGGTTCTCCAAAGGAGTCCAACTCCATTAGCATTGGTGTGAACCTGCCAGCTGACAGTGATCCTGTCACTCCAGTAACAGCTACAGGCGGTAATATCATGTGGGGTGGTCAACCTGTAACCCCTGCAGTTACTGACGATGAACTACAATATGGACGCGAGTTCTCAGGTATTCATCAGTACTTCTCCAATTTCGATCCAGCCGACTCTAGCACCTACACTAATACAACTTCGCAGACCATCCACGACTCTTTAGGTCGTGCCCACACTTTAACCTATTACATGCTCAACATGGGTGAAAGTAGTGCCGGTAGCAACGAAACTACATGGGTAGTAATTCCTTTTGTCGATGGTCAGCCTGTAGATGTGGCTCCATCTGATGGTGGCAACCCAACCCTGATTTCTTCTGTCGAAGGTAACAATGCAGGTGCCAACTACTTTGGTTTCAGCATCAACTTTGACTCCAATGGTGAAATGCTCAGTGGTACTGAACCAAATCCTGTGACATTTGCACAGAATAATGTAACAGCTGGAGCTAATGTAAGTCTGCGTGCCACTGTACTAGCAGGTTTAACCGATTCCACCTACCCTGATAGCGATTTAGATGGAACCGCTGATTATGATGGCACTCTGCATTCGATCATGGGCTTAGGCTCTAACGAGGCTCAGTATCTGGCCTTAGACTTCAACGCCACCCAGTTCGGTTCTTCTAAGTTTAGCGTCACCTTCGCCCCTACTAACGATGGCTACTCCACCGGTACCCTGCTTTCTGTGAACGTCGATGAGAACGGCGTGATCTACGGCGAGTACTCCAATGGCAGCCGTCAGGCTATCGCTAAGATCGCTATGGCTGACTTCACCAATACCCAAGGCCTCACCAAGGAAGGTGACACCCAATGGTCTGAGAGCATTGATTCGGGCCCAGCTATCGCCTCCGAGGCAAACACTGGCTCTGTTGGTACTATCGTTGGCTCTAACTTAGAGCTCTCTAACGTAGACTTAACCTCTGAGCTGGTAGAGCTGATCACCGCTCAGCGTAACTATCAGGCTAATGCCCAATCGCTGCAAACCCAAAACACAGTGATGGACAGCATCCTGAACATCCGCTAATCCTTTTCTCCTTAAGCTAGCCTAGAGATATTGGCTTGCCCCTGCCCAAGGGGGTACAGGCAAGATCTCAGGCAAAGTGGAAATACTCCTCCAACTTAACGCCGAGCCCCAAAGCTCGGCGTTGTTGTTTGGAGACAGTTCGTGGACGTCAAACCCCCAAGAAAAAATTAAAAAATTTGCGTTGTGTTTGTAGCACAACGCTTTAAGCGGGAACCTCATGCCTAGACATAGAGCATGTGACCTCCATCCTAAATAAAGTCATCAACCCCCATCAACACCGTATAAGGACGGCATAAATAAGGCGTTTTTTGTTCTAGGACTCGGTGACTTTCCCTGAATGTTTTTTGGGATGTCAGAGGCATATGGATTACTGCTTGGAATCTCCACTTGTTGGTTTGTCGTCTGATTGCTGTGGACGCGTGTAAACGTAGCCTTGTAGTGTTTCCTCGACTTCCGCAGGCAAACGGATGTTCTTAGCGTGCAAGAAGTCCATCATGTGCTTGCCGTAAGGGAAGGAGTCAAGAAATCTGTCGAGGCTACATTGCTGCACCATAGCATCAAACTCAAGCTCACGATCTCCGGCAGCCCACTCTTTAGCCAAGCAACCTAAAGTATGGGTAAACAGCTTGTCGTGCATGAAGAGCGCAAAATC
>DXEV01000023.1 GCA_019114785.1 Candidatus Anaerobiospirillum pullistercoris
GTCAGGGCTGCCTGGCATTCGATTAAGTCAGCAGGATAGCCCTGAAATTGCTGAAAAGGCTGAGACGCGCTGCGCTGAGCTCTCCTTGCTCCGTATGTTGAGGTGATCGGCGCGCGACTTAGAGGAATGAGAGACTACTTGCTCTCGCTGCCTTCGGTTTCCTTAATGTGCTTGGCGGCGTTGATCACGGTTTGCAGCTCATCTAAGGTGAACTCGAAGTTGTATTTCTTGGCCAGATCGATGACGCTTTGCTTGTAGTCGGCGTCGGTTGGTAAGGCCTCAAACTCTTTGGCTAAGGTCTCGTTGGTGTCGAGGGACTTAAAGAAATCGTTAATAGCGGCAATGCTCATAGCAAGCTCCAAAAATGAAACAAAAGCGGTGCAGGCATAGGCATGCAAAGCTCTTGCCTATGGCGGCATTGCTGCCAATAGTTATATTTCCAACAGCGTGCTGTAGTCGTTTGGCTGGAATCGCCTAGGTGGAATTGCTTGGATGAACTACTTTTCCACGACGTCAGCGACTGTGGCGTTAAGCAAGTTGACGAGATCTTGAGGCTTTAAGCCCACAGACATGCCACGTTGACCTGCAGAGACTAAGATCTCTTCCTGCTCCAAAGCAGAGCTGTCCAAGATGGTGAGTCCACGACGTTTTTGTCCAAAAGGGCTGATGCCACCCACCACATATCCAGTTACTCGCTGGGCAGTAGCAGGATCTACGGTTTCGAGATCTTTTAGTTTGACAGCACGAGCTGCTGCCTTCATGGAAATGCGGCCACTGACAGGCACGATGCAGGTCACGTAGGTCTTATCGTGGTGCAGGATGATGGTCTTAAAGACTTTAGCTTCAGGCATACCAAGAGCAAGAGCGGCATGTTTACCGAAGTCGTGATGGTCTGAAGAAGACTCGTAGCTGTATTGTTTGAAGTCAGCTTTGTTTTTCACTAAAAAGTCGAGAGCGGGAGTTTTCATTGCAAAACGGCTTGTGCCACCAATGGGAAATTGGGAGCAGGACAGCCGTCTCCGTGTTGTAACGCTTAGTGCGGTATGGATCTTGAGCCACCAAGCCTGACCTCACGAGCGTGGGGTTACAGGATGGGGCTCATAAGCAAGTGCTCATGAGCAGGGGCTCAGAAGCGTCAGCTTGTAAGGCGTGAGCCTGCTGCTGACAGCAGATGCTGCGCAAAATATGCAAAATGCTAGGTTTGAGCAGTGAGCTCAGCTAAACTTAGAGTTTAGTGGTTAGAGCCAATTCAGAGCAAGTCTCTTAAGCGTTGAGGGAGTTCGGTGCTCTTTTTTGGCTACTATTCGGTGTTTTTGGCGGCTAGAGCCTGCTTTGGTAGGCATGTTGGCTGAGTGAGCCATCATGACAGCTGTGCTGGCATGAATGTCAGCTGCGCTGACAGGTAGGCTGTGGGCGTTTGTGGGGATTTTGGGTCTTGGAAATTAAGTTAGCTTCGTGGAATGTGAACGGTATTCGTGCGGTCTCTGCTAAGCCTGAGTGGCAGCAGTGGTTTGCTCAAGACCAATACGATGTGATTGGCTTTCAGGAAACTAAGGCAGAGGTCTCGCAGATCCCTGATGCGATCGTGAATAAAAGTGGCTACCACAGCTACTTTGCAAGCTCAGTGGTGAAAAAAGGTTACTCCGGTACTGCCGTGTTCTCGAAACGTGAGCCACAAAGTGTAGAGATTGAGCTGCCAGATCCTGCTTTCCAAGGAGAAGGCCGTATTGTTCATTTGGAGTTTCCTGAGTTCCACTTCTTTAACGGTTATTTTCCAAATGGCGGTGGCGAGATCCTAGACGAGAACGGTAAGCCTATTAAGGGTCAGTTTAAGCGTGTGCCTTATAAGATGGGCTTCTTTGACTGCTTCTTTAACTATGCCCAAGAGCTGCGCAAGACCAAGCCGATCGTGGTGTGCGGTGATTTCAATATTGCGCACAAAGAAATTGATTTAGCCCGCCCAAAGACTAACACCTCCAATACAGGCTTCTTGCCAATTGAGCGTGATTTCTTAGATCGCTTTGTGGCTGCTGGCTATATCGATACATTCCGCCATGTGCACGGTGATGTAAAAGAGAAGTATTCGTGGTGGTCTTATAAGATGCGTGCTCGTGAGAAGAACGTAGGATGGAGAATCGACTACTTCTTTGTTTCCGAAGAGCTTAAGGGAAATATTAAGGACGCTACCATCGAGAGTGGGGTTTTTGGCTCTGATCACTGCCCAGTGACACTGACATTAGAGTTTTAGCGCCAGTGCTCGGTGCAATTGGCCCTTGGAGTCAGTCACAGTGCTGCGCTAGTGCAAGTGCTTGTTGGTGCTAGTGCAAATTTGGGCAAGTGTGCATATTTGCAGGTGCCTAAGGTGGCCAAAGGCGCTAAGATTAGGGGGTAAGTGAGAGCACCTTCAGAATGCAGACAGATAGGGCTTTCCATAACTGCCAGACCGTGATGTCTGACTGTTACTGTCAGGCATGGTTGTCAGGCTGGTTTTGTAAGGCAGTTCTGCCAGATAGGAAAGCCCAAAAGCAATATGGTTTCTTGTTTCTAAGGAGGGAGCGGTATGAGCACCAATCCTGAAATCTCCTATCGTTTTGCTGCACGCAACGATATCCCTTTGATCCTGAAGTTCATCAAAGATCTGGCTCACTACGAGCATTTAGACAATGAAGTGACAGCAACCCCTGAGTTGCTTGAGGAGTGGCTGTTTAATCGTAATACGGCCGAAGTGATCTTTGCTATCGACAAGACCGGTAACGAAGTAGGTTTTGCTCTGTTCTTCTACAATTTCTCCACTTTCTTGGGCAAAGGCGGCATCTATCTTGAGGATCTCTTTGTGCTGCCTGAGTACCGCTCACAGGGTTTTGGTAAGTTCCTGCTGCGCACCTTGGCTAAGATTGCTACCGAGCGCAAGTGTGGTCGTTTGGATCTGTCCTGCTTAGATTGGAACACCCCTGCCATTAACTTCTACAAGAAAATGGGCTGCATCGTGATGGATGACTGGACTGGCTATCGCTTCACTGGTGCTGCCTTGGCCAAGCTAGCTGCTGAGGCCTAAACCGGCTGCTGAAGCCTCGACCAAAAGCTGTCACTTTGCCGGTGAAATGAGGCTTAGATACCAGATAGGGGCTGTTGGCGTTGCTGCAAAGCTCAAGTTTGAGCCCAAGAGGGCTATGAGCGAAGATGCAGTGCGCGGCAGCCCCTATTTGTTTGTGAGCTGGTGGCGTCGAGAGTTGCTATGGCTTTACGCTTGCTGGCTGGTGTCAGACGGACGAGACAACTATAGGCACAGACACAGAGGTGCTGCTGATGGTGTTTGGGTGTGGGTGAGAAGGGGAAGAAAAAGCTGAAGACTTGTGAAGCAGAGACGTGGGCAAGGCGGGATTTTTAGAGGCCCATAAAAACTTAAAGCTGCAGTAGATTCCGCATGCCACTGCAGCCCAAGTGCTTCAGTTGCTAATTTAGCATAGCAGGGTACTCGGTGCAAGTGTTTGGGGCTGTTTGTGGCGCAATAATCAGCCTGTTTTTGGCTTTTGTGAAGTTGAGCGCGATCTCTATTGGGAGCTGTTATAAATTAACCAGCGGCTTAAAATGCACCTTT
>DXEV01000024.1 GCA_019114785.1 Candidatus Anaerobiospirillum pullistercoris
CCGGCACTGTGCCCGCCATAGGCGCTGCGCCACTGGCGCGGCGTCCTGATGCAGAGCGCTAGTTTTGGTCTTTTTTGAAGTCGGCTGGCACAAAAGTGCTGGAAACACGACCACCTTGGCTATTGTTGTTGTAAGCGCGCATCTTCTGTGAGTTGATGTTGTACTCAATGCGCTCGCCTGACATCTTGGATTCACCTTGCCAGATCACCGCACGGCCTTGCAGCACAATCTTGGTCTCTTGTGGGATATAGCTTAAAGTGCTGGAGCGCGAGCGAATGTAGCGACCATTGTCTTGCTGTTGCTCAAAGGTAGTAGGTGAGCCATAGGCAATGATGGACTTTAAAGTGCCATCGTTATTACGAGTGATTTCAATCTTGTCGGCCTTGACCTTGATGGAGCCTTGGGTTGCTACTACATCACCAGAAAATACCAGCTTGTTGGCCTGTAAGTCTGCACTTTGCTCAACCGATTCCACGTTAATCGGTTGCTCTCGGTCACTCTTCAAGGCATATGCAGGTGAGCTCAGGATGGCACTAAGAGCGATCACCATTGGAACTAAGGTGCCCACTGGGGCCTTGAGGAGATTATGGATAGTAAACCGCATGAGGCTTGTCCTTAATCACAAAGGTCTTTTGATTTAGATCCACCTCGTAGTTGGATCCTTGATTCATAAAGTTCTCACCGTAAAGGGTGATCTCCGCAGGGGAGCTAATGATATTGGAAGTCAGATCGTAGTGAACTTGAGGAGTAGTGATCTCTTTGATCTCGGCACTGACATAATTTGGCACCATACGAATATTGCCAATCAGATCAGCACTTTTATCAAGGATCATGGTTCCTTTATCTGCCATGATCTGCCAGCCGCGAAAAGGCTCGCTCACATCACCACGCTCGTGTTCGTACCAAAAGCCAACTAACCCCGTGGCGTTGATCTCGTTGCGTACCTTGTAGAAGCTGAGATCTTCGGCAAACAGGCTGTAGCTGATTTGGCCTTGGTCATTGTAAAGCTCACCTCGGAAATTGGTGGCTGTAAAAGTCGGGAAGCGGCTGGAGATCTCATCATCACTGAGACGTCCTGTAGTTCCCGAAAGGCTGTAGAGTAAGGCCGCACCGATGATCAAGACCGAGGCAATGATCATGGAGCGAAGAGTAACGCCCATGCTGTTTACTCCGCAAATTCTGTGATTTTTCCCATGAGCTCAAGCTCAAGCTTAAGCGCAGCTTAGGCTTAAGCTCCAGCTTAAGCTCAATAGGACTTAGGACTGAGCTTTATTCACACTGACTTTCGGCCGGTGCCAAGAGGCAGTGCTTTTAGCTATAAATCCAGCAGACTATGACCACAGAGTTGGCAGAGAAATAAGCGTGCTTAGGAACATAGCGAATAGCTGAGAGGCATTGTGCAAGTATTTTTGATGAGCTTGTCTCTTTTAACCTAAGCGTACTGCAAAGAGGTAAGCACCAAAGCAAACCAAATAACGTATTAACTCAGGGCCATTTTCCCCATTTTATCGCAATTTTTAATGGGTTGGCCCAAATTTTGCCTAAGGAGAGGAAAATTCCTTGGCCAAAAGGCCACAAATCCCTTCCTTATGCCGTTTTCTCGGTAATTTTCCCTTTGGTCTTTTCGCGCTTAAAGCTTGGGGTTCAGACGCTCTGCTTCTAGACCTCTAGGCTTCGTGTCCTGTGCCCCGTTCTAAGCTCACTCTTCCTTGTCATGTTGTTCGAGCACGGCAGCTGGAAAGTTTGCCCGCAAGTGCAGCAGGTATTGCTCAGCTTTTTCTAGCTGCTCACGATGGCGTTGGGCTTGCTCAATGTACTCGTCGATCCGTGCTAAAAGCCAATCATTACCTTTGGAAGGGTCTTGCTCAAACTCAATTAAACGTGCGATGCACTCTAACTTCATCCCATTGGTGCGACAGGTGGCAATGAAGTTGAGGCGCTCCACAGCTGCTTGCGTATAGTTGCGCTGATTGCCCATGGTGCGATCTGGTTTTGGTACTAGACCTTTTTTCTCATAGAAGCGGATGCGGGCTATAGGGCAACCCGTGCGCTGAGATAATTCGCCAATTTTCACTTTATTTCTCCAAAAAGACTTGAAGCTCGAGTAAGTAGATGTTTTAGCATATACCAAAACATTGATTTTGGTTTGAGTTTAGGGGAAAACATTATGCAATTTCAGCAGATCCGCAGTGCCACCAGCATTGTCACTTTTGGTGATAAGCGCTTTTTGATCGACCCAATGCTGGCCAAGATGGGAACATACCCTTCTGTGCCAAACACCAGTGATACGGGGCGAGGCAATCCTGATTGCGAGTTGCCTTGCCCAATGGAGTCCTTGTTTGAGGTGGATGCTGTGATCGCCACCCACCTGCACTTTGATCACTTTGATGAGGTAGCCATTCGTGAGCTACCTAAGGCTTTGCCTCTGTTTGCCCAATCCCAAGAAGAAGCTCAATTATTGCAAGGCTATGGCTTTAAGGATGTGCGCGTTTTGTTGGATGATGGTGTTGAGTTCGAGGGGGTAACGCTCTATCGCACTGACTGTGACCACGGCTCCAGTAGTCTAGTGATCATGGATGGTTACAAAGACATGCAGCTTAGTGAAAAAGCTAGTGGTGTAGTGTTTTCTAGTGAGAGTGAGTCTCAGCGTTTCTATCTTGCAGGTGATACTATCTTTTGCGATAAGGTCGTGGCAGCTATGACCAAATTTAAGCCAGAGATTGTGGCTGTGAATGCGGCAGGAGCTCAGTATCCTTTAGCCCATCTGCTCATCATGAATCAATATGACGTTCTTACCCTGATGAAGGCTTTCCCTGATGTGGATGTGATTGCCACTCACGTGGAGGGCGTATCGCATGCCTCGGTGACACGCCCAATGCTGCGCGAGTTTGCACAGCAACACCACTTAACTCGTTTGTACATTCCTAACGATGGTGAGACTCTGAGCTTTTAGGCGAGAAGAGGCCTGCACTTAGTCGATAGAAGGTAAAGACTGTGTAACTTATAACCTTGAGATTCTAAGTTATATGCTCTTCTTTAGAAGTGCGCTAGCGGAGAATGGAGGCCAGCTCAGTGCTATGCAGAGTGTGCAGTGCAGTTTTGCGCAGTTTTGTGCTGCTCTGCTCTGCGTTGCGTTGTTGAACGGCAGCGCTGCACTGGCTGGCATAAGACGTGGCGGATATTATTGGTTGGTCAGCGCAAATTTGATGTTGCGCTCGCGTAAGAATTTAGCGTCACCCTCTGGGGTCACTAGACCTAGGGCCATCAAAATGAGATCAGCAAATTCACGGGCAGCACCGCGACCGCCATTGCGTGTGAGTTTGATGGTGGCAATGGTGCGCATATAGTGATAGCCGTCAGCTGGTGCAGCTGAGACAGCCGCATGCTTAAACATTGGCAGATCGTTAATATCATCACCCATGACAGCCAGCTCTTCAGGCTGTACTTTGAGCTCGTGGAGCAGGTTTAACAGAGCGTCTTCCTTATCGCGCTCTCCTTGGATCACGTATTTGATCTGTAGTTCTTGGGCACGACGGGTAGTGAGGTAAGAGTAACGACCTGTAAGTAAGGCGACCTTAAGACCGGCTTTTTGCAGCAGAGATACGCCCATACCGTCCTTGCTATCAAAGAACTTGTATTCGCGCGAGGTGTCGTCGAGCACGATGTGGCCATCGGTGAGGGTACCGTCCACATCAAACACTACCAGCTTGATTTTTTGCAGTTTAGCAACGATCTCGGCTGGGATATCTTGATAGAAGGTGTGCAGATCAGAGCTCATATTTTCTCCAAACGACATAGACAATAGGGAGCGGAAAGCCTACCTCGTAGGCTTTGTGCTTAGACTAAGCCTGCACGTAAGAGATCGTGCATGTTAAAAGCGCCTACCACTTGTTGCTCTTGGTCAGTGACAATCATGGCGCTGATCTTCTTTTCTTGCATGATAGCCAGAGCATCTGCTGCTAAGCATTCAGGACTGACGTGCACTCCTCCATGGCGCATTACATTGGCCAATGGTTCATGTACTGAGATCTCTTTTTCAAAGGAGCGGCGTAAGTCGCCATCGGTGTAGACACCAAGGAATTTGCCCTTTTCATCCACAATAGCGATGATGCCTAGGCCTTTTGCGGACATCTCAAGTAAAGCGTCTTTAATGGTGACTTGCTCGTGGCACACTGGAAGCTCATCACCAGAGTGCATCAGATCTTTGCAACGCACTAAGAGCTTACGGCCTAAAGCGCCACCTGGGTGGAAACAAGCAAAATCACGCTCGGTAAAGCCACGGGCTTCTAACAGAGCGATGGCTAAGGCATCGCCGATGGCCAGCTCAGCTGTGGAGCTTGAGGTTGGGGCGAGGTTCAGCGGGCAGGCTTCTTTGGTGACATGAGCTGATAGGGTTACATCAGCGCTTTTGGCCAGAGAGGAGCTGAAATTGCCAGTGATTGCAATCAGCGGAATACGACGGCGACGCAGCGAAGGGATCATGACCTTGAGCTCTGGGCCTTCACCTGAGTTGGAGATGGCGATGACGACATCTTTTTCGCCAATCATGCCTAAGTCACCGTGGGCAGCTTCACAGGCTTGGACAAAGAAGGCTTGAGTGCCGGTAGAGGCGAGGGTGGAAGCGATCTTGGTGGCAATGTGTCCTGATTTGCCGACACCCGTTAAGATCACCTTGCCTTGGCAATTTAAGAGCAGGTCACAGGCATGAGCAAAATTTTCATCGATAGTCGGAATAAGATCGAGAATAGCAGCTGCTTCCTCTTGGAGTACGCGTTTTCCGGCCTGAATACACGTTTCTTTCAACATCTCTGTGGTGCTCCCACCAGATCCTCACTTTTGGTACACAAGTTATTAGAAATAAGCAAGTGCTTGTGCACACTTAAGCAAGTGATTTGCGGTCATGGGTTAATGGCTTGTATGAGGAGAGCAAACGTCTCCTAAGTTTGGGCTAGATTGGCTTTGCTATGCTAAATCTACCCACATATATGCTAGCACATTTGCTGCGTGTCTCTTCATGGAGTACTTAGTTGCCGTGCTTTTGCACAAAAAGCACAGTGCACAGAGGAAAAGCAGAGCTCTGCTGATGCCAAACCAAGATATAGACACCACCAAGAGCTGCGTTCTTGATCAGTGTTTCATTGAGTCGTGTGCTAGAATTTGCCTCGATGCAGGCCCTGATTTGCGTTAAATCAGGGATGTTGGCATTAGGCTATTTGCGATTTTGTTAAGGATCAGAGCATGAGTACTTTTGTTTCACCACCCCATGGCGATGTGGTGTGCTCAGCTCCTCACGATCAAAAAGCTTCAACTGAGTTGAGTGCTGCTACCGCTGCTCAGGATGAGCCGAGGGTGAGTGCTTCTTTGTCCACTGCTGATGCCCGCGTCTCAGCTCAAGCTAAAGCCGAGACAGATACCACTCTGGTTCAGGTGGATGATGTGTTCTTCTCTTATGGAGGACGGCCTATTTATAAGGGCATGTCGTTATCTATTCCTAAGGGCAAGATCACCGCAATTTTAGGCCCGTCTGGTACGGGTAAGACCACTTTATTGCGTCTGATTGGTGGTCAGTTGACTCCTGATCGTGGTCATATTTTGTTTGATGGTATTGACGTACATAAGCTTAAACGCACGGAACTTTATGAGTTGCGTAAGCGTATGAGCATGCTTTTCCAAAGCGGAGCCTTGTTTACAGATCTGGATGTATTTGAAAACGTGGCTTTTCCTCTGCGTGAGCACACCAAGCTGCCAGAGATCCTAATTCACGATCTGGTGATGATGAAGCTCGAAGCAGTGGGTTTGCGCGGCGCGGCCCATTTCTCTCCTAATGAGCTTTCCGGCGGTATGGCCCGTCGAGCCGCTTTAGCACGTTCGATTGCCTTAGACCCTGATCTCATCATGTACGATGAACCTTTTGTGGGACAAGACCCAATCACCATGGCGGTATTGGTTAAGTTGATTTCTGAGCTTAATCGTTCGCTGGGGATCACCTCCATTATCGTGACTCACGATGTGCAAGAGGTGCTGTCTATTGCTCATCAGGTAGTCATTGTGGCTGACGGTAAAGTCTTAGGCTCAGGCACGCCAGAGGAGGTACGTCATAGCAAGGATCCTCGGATCTTGCAGTTTATCAATGGCGACTTCGATGGCCCTTATGCTTTCAATATGAAGGCAGAAAAGGACTACTTAGAGGAGCTGTAAGCATGTTTGATTTTGTGGGCGAATTGGGGCGTTATACCCTCCATAAGATCTGTTCTTTGGGGCGCTCCACTTTAATGCTCTACCATGCTCTGGTGGGTAAGCCTAATGTAGCAAAGCATTTCCCGCTGCTCATTAAGCAGATCTATTTTGTGGGCGTGCAATCCGTAGTCATTATCATTGTTTCTGGCCTGTTTATCGGCATGGTGTTAGGCCTGCAAGGCTTCAACATCTTAAAGGACTTCATGGCTACAGGATCTTTAGGCCCATTAGTGGCTTTGGCTATTATTCGTGAGCTGGGGCCAGTGGTGACCGCCTTGCTGTTTGCAGGACGTGCCGGATCTGCACTTACAGCTGAAATTGGCCAGCTTAAGGCCTCTGAGCAGCTGTCGTCGATGGAAATGATGGCCGTAGATCCGCTGCGGCGTATTATTTCACCACGTTTCTGGGCAGGCGTGATCTCGATGCCTTTACTGTCCATCCTCTTCTGCTTAGTCGGCATTTATGGCGGCAAGCTGGTAGGTGTGGATTGGCTGGGCCTTGATGATGGTATTTATTGGTCAGGCATGCAAAGCAGCGTCGATCTCGTAGATGATATCGGCTGCATGTTGGTGAAGGCCGTGATCTTCTCCATTGCTTGTGTGTGGATCGCTTTATTTAATGGATATGATGCCAAGCCGACTTCAGAGGGTATTTCTAATGCCACTACGGCCACAGTGGTACAGTCCTCATTGGCTGTGTTAGGTTTGGACTTTGTGTTAACGGCATTGATGTTCTAGCAGGGTGTGGGCGATGAAGTTTAGCAAGATTGAATTTGGTGTCGGTATCTTCATGATCATCGGCATCTTAGCTGCGGTGGTCATGTCTTTAAAGGTTGCAGGCTTAGTGTTGGATAGCTCTTCTAACACTTACACCGTACATGCTCGTTTCGACAACATTGGATCGCTGAAAGTGCGTGCTCCAGTGCGTGTGGGCGGTGTGGTAATTGGCCGTGTGGACAATATCTACTTAGATCCACAGGACTTGGTGCCAGTGGTGGATATGTCGATCCAAACACAGTACAACGAGCTTTCCAGTGAGTCTAAGGCTGGCATTAAGACCGCTGGCATTATCGGTGAGCAGTATATTGCTATCACCCCAGGCTTCTATGATGAAGAGATGGGCTCGACCTACTTAAAGGATGGCGATTATATCCAAGATACGGAGTCGGCTATTGTGCTCGAAGACTTGATCTCTAAGTTCCTGTACAGCAGCTCGGTGACTGATTCCGAAAGCTCCAGCTCTGAGTCCTAATATTAGATTTTATTATCGTTTTTTGCCCCAAACTTTTCCAACCACAGGAGCGCTCGCTAAAGCGAGCGAAGTGTCTATGCAGAAATTTCTTAAGACCGTAGTGCTGTCCTGTGTGGCAGCTGTTTTTAGCTTAGGTATGTCGCTGAGTGTGCAGGCTGCTACCGTTGATATGACCGACCCTTATAAGATGGTGACAGCTGTGGCTGATACCACCTTCTCCAAGATCAAGGCTAATAAGGATAAGATGTCCGACGTCAATTTCCGCAAGGATCTCATTCGCACGGACTTAATGCCTTATGTGGATACCCGCTATGCTGGCTTTAAGGTCATGGGCACCAATTTAAAGAAGGCCACTGCTGCTGAGCGTGATGCTTTCTGCGACGCTTTTGCCGAGTATATTGTGGCTTCTTTTGCTGATGCCTTAGCTTTATACAATAACCAAGATCTGATTGCCCCTGAGTACCAAAAGGTGCCAGCTGACGCTACCCAAGTTAATGCTAAGTTCTTGATTCGTGAGCCAGGAAAGCAGGATTTAGAGCTGATCTTTAAGCTGCGTAAGAATAGCAAGACTGGTGAGTGGCGTGCCTTTGATATGGTTGCCGAGGGTATCAGCATGTTAAGCGCTAAGGAAAATGAGCTTTCTCCGCTGATCCGTGAGCGTGGCATCAATAACGTGATTGACCTGATCAACAAGCACAACCAGAGTGGCAGCACAGAGCCAATCAAGTAATCAAGTAATAGGCTGTTGTCTTGAGGCCAAAGAGGAGGTTATGTCATGGCTGATTTAGCGCGGATGACCGCAGTTGAGGTGCCAGTGCTTTGGGAGCAGCGCTCTCAGATCTTTAAGCAATCTCAGCTGGATTTAAGTCAGACAGAAGCTGTTGATTCGGCGGGGATCGCCTTTTTGGTGCAATGGGCCAAGTCTTTGCCCCAAAAGCAATTGACGCTGTTACATACCCCTGCAAATGTGCAAGCCTTAATAAAAACGTTCCGTTTAGAGCCGTTATTTGTGCTACAAGCTGATTAGCACTGCATTGCGCTGCACCGCACTGCACGCAGTGCTCAGCAC
>DXEV01000025.1 GCA_019114785.1 Candidatus Anaerobiospirillum pullistercoris
GAATATAGGGGCGGTACAGCATGGGAGCGAGCTCTGGTTATGGCGGCGTGCAGAGGAAATTGTTCTAATTCCGACAAAATAGCATCAGATCCGATGTAATACGAAAAATACCGGCATTTCTTTGTCTTTGATCACAATTTTGACCATGGCTAATTTTTATTATGCCTGCGTGGCCAGAGCAACCTCTCATTTGGGCAATGGGGAGTGCTGTCTCATGACGCTCCCTAAGGATTATTGGCGATATATGGCTTAAGTTTGGACTTGCTTTTTCTTCGCTCGGGGCAAGTAAAAACACAATTTGTGGAGAGTGTGAGACTTAAGCGGTATCCAGTGCATCAGTATTGGCATGAGAAGAGGGAGCTCGGTCACAAGTGAGAGCATGGTGCAATCTGTCCTTCAGGTGAAGGTACTGCATTGGTTCGTGTGTGATGGGAGAAAAGGAATGTCTAATTTAGAGCAAGCTCGTGCTAGCTTGGATGGCAAAACGCCTCTGATCGGCCGTATGAGCTTCTTTTTGACCGATTTCTGCGGCAATTTGCTGTTCTGCATTATCGGTTCTTATTTGCTGTATTTCTATACCGATGTCTTTGGTCTGCCAGTGACCGTCACCGGTATGTTGCTGTTGTTAACCCGTATTTTAGATGCCATTGATGCCCCAATCTGGGGTTCGATTGTTGACCACACGCACTCCAAGTATGGTCGCAGCCGTCCTTTCTTCTTATGGCTGGCCGTACCTTTTGCCTTAACTATGTGGCTGACCTTCACCACCCCAAGCTTCCTTTCGGATACGGGCAAGATTGTTTACGCCGTCTTTACTTATCTGTTAGCTGGTATCGTTTACTCAGGTGTGCAAACAGCCATTACCTCGATTTTGCCAAACCTGACTTCTAACCACTCGGAGCGCATGATCCTCAACACCTTCCGTATGGTTGGTGGCTCTGTCGGTGCTTTCATTTCCATGACCTTCACCCTGCCTTTAGTTAACCTCTTAGGCGATGGCGACCAGCAGTTAGGCTTCTCCTTAACTGTAGGTATGTTCGGTGTAATCGTTGTTATCTTAATGATCTTTGCTTTCCGTCACCTGCGTGAGCAGAACGTAGAGCGTAACGTCTCCATTCCTGTTAAGGATTCGGTGCGTGCCATTAAGAACAATTGGCCTTGGATCATCTTAGTTTCGGTTAACCTCATTGTCTGGATCTGCATCTCGGTACGTCAGGGCACCCTGATCTACTACACTAAGTACGTGCTCAACGACGAAGGCTTAACCGCATGGCTCAACGGCGTGATGACTTTAACTCAATTGATCGCCTTCATCAGCATGGCCTTTATTGTGAAGTTCACCCATAAGTTTGGTGCCATGATCTTAGGTGCCGTGATGGTTGCCTTAGGCCACTTCGGCATCTACATGAGCGGTACTAGTGTGCCAATGATTACTGCTTTCTGGGCCATCGGTGCTTTAGGCCAAGGCCTGATCTGCGCTATGCCATTTGGCATGTTAGCTGACACTGTGGACTATGGTGAGTGGACAAATAACGTTCGTGCTGCTGGTTTCTTAACTGCTATCGGTTCGGCTCTGTGCATTAAGGCAGGCTCGGGTTTAGGTGGCTTCATTCCAACCATGATCATGGGCAGCTATGGCTATGTGGCCAATACCCAGCAGACCGCTGATAGCTTGTTTGGTATTTCGCTCTGCTTCATTTGGGTACCAATCGTGCTTTGCGCCTTAATCGCCGTGCCAATGTGCTTCTATGCTAAGTTTGAGGCCATGGAGTCTAAGATTGTGGCTGAATTAGAAGAGCGTGCACAGAAGAGCAACTTACAAGCACAAGCACAATAAGCTAGCTTAGGCTATTCCTTGATATTCCCTGCTGATATTCCATACAAGCTAACCTCGGAGGCTAGGGCTAGCCACCGAGGCTGTGGCCTAGTCCAAGAAGCTAGGCTAGGCTAGGCCTAGGCTGGGCCTAGGCCCACGGGCCTAGACCCAAGAGCAGGGAATAGGGACAAGTTTTTTGGAGAGAATTATGTTAGAGCAGATTCAGGTTCAGTCTAAGTTCTGGCGTGAGCGGCAGCGCGTGATCCGTGAGCAGATGATTCCATATCAATGGAACGTCATTAATGACCTGCAAAGCGTAAATATTGCCTCCACCAACACAGGTGGTGACGGTGATGCTCAAGACACCGATAAGAGCTATGTGGTAGAAAACTTCTTAATCGCCGCTGGCAAAAAGCAGGGTAAGCGCGGCGGTATGGTCTTCCAAGACTCAGATGCCTACAAGTGGCTGGAAGCAGTGGCCTATTCTTTAGAGTGCTACCCTGATCCAAAGCTGCAAGCTCAAGCTGATAGCTTGGTGCAGATCATTGCTGATGCTCAAGAAAGCGATGGCTATCTCAACACTTACTTCCAAGTGAATGAGCCAGATCGTAAGTATCAGAGCCTGTATATGAGCCACGAGCTCTATTGCGCTGGCCATTTCATTGAGGCTGCTGTGGCTTACTATCAGGTCACTAAGAATCAGCTGGTTTTAGATGTAGCTAAGCGTTTAGCTGACAATATTGATGCTCACTTTGGCCCAGAGGATGGCAAAATCCATGGCGGTGACGGTCACGAAGAGATTGAGCTGGCCTTACTGCGTCTGTATGAGCTTACAGGTGAGCAAAAGTACCTTGATCTGAGCAAGTACTTTTTACTGACCCGTGGTCAAAATCCAGATTTCTTTGAGGAGCAAAAGCGTCGTGACGTGGCTTTAGGTCGTAAATCTCTGATCCAAGGACTCGACATCATGTACAGCGAGTTCACGCCTGCTTACTTCCAAAATGATCTGCCTCTGGATCAGCAGCCTGATGCCAAAGGCCATGCTGTGCGTGTGGTGTATTTGAGCTCGGCTCTGGCCTTAGGTGCTGCTTTAAGTGGTGATGCTAAGCTGCAACAAGCTGCTAAGAACTATTGGCAGAGCATTGTTGAGCGCCGCATGTACTTAACCGGAGCCATTGGCTCTACCTGTCATGGTGAGGCTTTCACCGCTGATTATGACTTGCCAAATGACAGCATGTACGGTGAGACTTGCGCTTCGGTGGGCTTAACTTTCTTTGCCCACAACATGCTGCGCTCCGATCACCAAGGCGTGTATGGTGACGTGATGGAGCAAGCTCTCTATAACACCGTGCTGGCAGGTATGTCTTTGGATGGCAAGAGCTATTTCTACGTTAACCCGTTAGAGGCTCGTCCACAGTATTCCAAGCAAAATCCAGGTCTCAAGCACGTCTTAACTCGTCGTGCCGGTTGGTTTGCTTGCGCTTGCTGCCCTCCAAACTTAGCTCGTATGGTGATGTCTGTGGGTCACTATGCCTATCACTGTGACCAAAACACTATCTATGCCGATCTCTATATGGAGAGCGAGGCTCAATTTGCTTTTGCTGAGCGCAAGCTGCAAATCCAGCAAAATACTGCCTATCCTTGGGATGGCAAGATCACCTTTACTGTTAGGGCAGATCAGCAGGGCCCTGAGGTCAAGCTGGCTTTACGTCTGCCAGAGTGGTGTGAGCGCTATGACTTAAAGCTCAATGGCAAAGAGCAGCAAGTTACGGCTAATGCAGGTTATCTCTACCTTGATTCAGGCCTTGCTGACGGCGATTGCATTGAGCTTGATCTGCATATGAGTGCTCAGATCGTTGAGGCTAATCCACTGATCGCTGCTGATTATGGCAAGCAAGCTGTGGTGCGTGGCCCAATGGTGTACTGCGTTGAAGCCTGTGATAACGGCGAGAACTTACAGTGCTTGCACTTAGGCTCTGGTGATGAGCTTCAAGGCCACTTCGATGAGCAGCTGTTAGACGGCGTGTATGTCTTAGAGTCTAAGGGTTGCCGTCGAGTGTTCGATTTTGAGCAAGGCCGTCTCTATCGCGCTGTGAATAAGTCTGTCGCAGAGCAATTTAGACCACAGACCTTGGTGCTGATCCCTTACTACGCATGGTGCAACCGTGCAGAGGGTGAGATGCGCGTGTGGTTAAACCCTAATCCTCTCTAAACAATTCCATAGCTATATGGCTCTGTCGTGGCTTGGCCAAGACTAGTGCCTAGTGTAGCCTTAGGCCTATCCTAGCTTTAAGCCAGAATAGGCCTTTTTTGTCTGTGACCACTTCGCAGAGACTTTCGTGTGTCAGTGACAGGCGTGTCATTGCAGCTGGTTGAGGTAGGTGTGCACCACTAGACGGCGTAAAAGGGAGCCGTCTGAGCCCTCAGCACGGACAATCTCTGTGAGTAGTTGCCGTGAGGTGTGGCAGAGGGTGACAGGATCCGGAGCTTGATCTTGCATGGATCCTTGGAGCAGTGCAAAGGCATTTTGGGCGGCTTGGGGATCACTAAAAGCCCAGAGACCAATCACCTTAAAGAGAGCAGTATTGGCCTTAGCGAGATCAGAGCCACTCATACTGTTGGCTGCTGGTTGATCTTTGACCTCATAAAGCACAGCTTGCGTGGTGAGGTGTAAGAAGTTTTCGAGGTCTTGGGGATCAAGTTGCTCTAAGAGGGTGCGATAGACGCCAGAATTGCTGGCTCCAGAAAAGACTACCTGACAAGTCTGATCGTCCCAGCGATTAGCTGTATTGGCAATGGAGCCTAAGAGCTGCTGCAGCTCGCTATCGCTTAAGCGGCTAATGCCACCATTGAAAAACTGAAGCGTGGCGCTTTGGAGCTCGTCACCGATAGCACGCAACAAAGCCGAGGTGTCGTTTAGGCTAGAGCCGCGCTGTTGCAGCTTGGTGGCTATGTGTTCCACCAGCACTTGCCGTAAAGACTGATCGGAGAGCAGTGAGCTCATGTGATTGCTGATGATGTTTTGCTTGGTGCTGTCATTGGTAATAGCAGCTGCCATCGATTGCAACATTTGAGGCTTTTCTAGCAGCGTGAGTAGCTGCTCTAAAGTTGCAGCGTAGTCATTGCTCGTAGCACGGGTGCTGCTCGCATAGCCTAGCTCATTGGAATGCGCATCCGTAGCTTGGCAGGGCAAAGACATCAGCAAGGTAGTGCTCAAGCCCAGCGCTAAAGCCAAGCGTGAAAAGTGGGGTAATTTGCTCATAGCTATCCTCAATCTAAAGGGTGATCTCAAGCAAAAATTTTATATATAGTGTTTGGTAGCAAAGCAAAAACCAAGCTATAAACTTGGCTTAGATCTAGTATCTAGGGACAGGTTGCCAACACAAGACGACGATTAGGTCTTTTTTCTCTTCGCAGTCTTTTGCAGTGAACCAAAAACAGCCTGTGGCTGCAAGTTTTCTATCCGCATAAGGATTTCTTATGGGTCAATTTTTAGCTTGGAAAAAGGGCCTTGCACTAGCAGCTTTGCTGGTGTCAGCAAGTTTAACGGCACCAGCTTGGGCAGAGGAAGATGAGCTTTCTCCAACTTATACCCAGTGCATGATCAATTCCGACGGCTCAACGGGCAGCATTATGGCTTGCTTGCAAGAAGCCTATGACTATTGGGATGCAGAGCTTAATGCTAACTACAAGGCAGCCCAAAATTACTGCAACCTCTACAAAGAGGATGAGGGCGCAGAGGCAGCTCAAGATTGCTTAAATAAGCTCAAGACGGCACAGCGTAATTGGCTCAAGTACCGTGACGGTATGGCCAAGGTGTCTTCTTTTACTTCGGCCAATCGTGGTGGCTCTATGGAGTCCATCGATGTGCTGTACAACCAAGTGCTGATTGTGCGTGCCCAAGCTCTATTGATTGCGCCACCTTCCTTGGAATAAGCAAAGAGGAGAATAGAGATGTTTGTCAAATTAAATCACGTATCTCGTCTGCTCTTAGCCGTTGCTGGTGGTTTGAGCTTGTTGGCAGTAGCACCAGCTTATGCCGAGGAAGAGTATGAGGAGGTAGCCCCTGGCTACGATCAGTGCATTGCGGATTCGGGCTACAACGATCGTGCTATGGCCGATTGCACTTACCAAGCGGTCGAGTATTGGGACAGCCAGCTCAACGCCAACTACAATGAGCTGCGCCAATACTGCAACGAGCTGGGTGAATATGAGGGCCCAGAGGTTAAGAGCGAGTGCTTGCTGGTGATTAAGAGCACGCAGCTTGTCTGGATCAAGTACCGTGACGCGATGGAAGGTCTGGTGCCATATCTGTCGCCAAACCGTGGTGGCACGGCGGAGTCCTTAGATGTAAGTAGTGCCATGTTGCAGATCGTCCAAGATCAGGCCAATTTGCTCAAGCTCCAAGAGATCGAGTAATCGTTTCGCGCTCAATGCGCATAGAACAGCTCTATGCTGTTAACCGAAGGCAGCCTTGTGCTGCCTTTTGGTTTTCTGGGACAAAATTTCCTAAAAAACCCGATTTTTTACTTTTTGCTTTACTCTTGGTGAGAGTTCCTGTAAAATATTTAGGATTTACTGTTTTGTGACAAAGATCTCATTTTTGCTGAGGTCTGTGCTGTCAAAACAGCTTAGATTTTCCTTGATTATCGGCGTCTGTAGTAATCTTCGCCGATGGGAAGCGCCTCAAGATGCCTGTGGCCTCTTAACTTGTAAGTTGCCTCGTCTTGGTAACTTGCTCGGCGCGTGATACCCACTTAGAGAGAAGTAAAATGGCAAAGAAAATCACTGCCTATATTAAGCTTCAGGTCGGTGCTGGTAATGCTAACCCAGCCCCTCCAGTTGGCCCTGCTTTAGGTCAGCACGGCGTCAACATCATGGAGTTCTGCAAGGCTTTTAATGCTCACACTGCCAAGATGGAGAAGGGCTCCCCTGTCCCAGTAGTCATCACTGTCTACCAAGACAAGTCCTTTACCTTCATCACCAAGACTCCACCTGCTTCCTTCTTAATTAAGAAGGCCTTAAATATTCAATCTGCCTCCCACAAGCCAGGCAAGGAGAGCGCAGGTAAGATTACTAAGGCTCAGCTGCTTGAGATTGCCAAGGTCAAAGAGCCTGATATGACTGGTGCAGATTTAGAGGCTTCCGCCCGTACCATCGCTGGTACTGCACGCTCCATGGGTATTCAGGTCGAGGACTAAGAGATGGCAAAGTTATCTAAGCGCATGAAGGAAATCCGTTCCATCATCGACCGCACTCGCGAGTACGAGGTGAACGAGGGTTTTGAGACCTTAATCAAGTGCGCAAAGGCTAAGTTCGTTGAGTCTGTGGACGTTGCCATTCAATTAGGTATCGATCCAACCAAGTCCGACCAGAACGTCCGTGGCGCTACCGTGTTACCACATGGCACCGGCCGTACCGTGCGTGTTGTCGTCTTCACCCAGGGCGAGCTTGCTGAGCAGGCTAAGGCCGCTGGTGCTGATTTCGTCGGTATGGACGAGTTAGCTCACGAGATCAAGCAGGGTAAGTCTGACTTCGACGTCGTGATCGCCTCCCCAGACGCTATGCGTGTCGTCGGCCAGTTAGGTCAGATCTTAGGTCCACGTGGTTTAATGCCTAACCCTAAGGTTGGCACCGTGACCCGTGATGTGGCCACTGCTGTGAAGAACGCCAAGTCCGGTCAGGTTCGTTACCGTAACGACAAGACTGGTGTGATCCAAGCCTCTATCGGTAAGGTCAACTTCACCCCAGCTCAGCTCACCGACAACTTAAACGCCTTATTAGCTGCCATTATCAAGGCTAAGCCAGCAGCTGCTAAGGGCACCTTCATTAAGAAGGTCTGCATCTCCACCACCATGGGTGGCGGTGTGACTGTCGACAAGAGCACCTTAAACGCTGATAAGGCCGCTTCTGCTGCCTAATACAGCTCTTGCAGTTTGCGCTGCAAGCAAGCCTAGGCTCAGTCTTGAGCCGAGGCTTAAGTCCACAGCTAGAGGTTAAGCCCTCTTGGGCGTCAAGCTCGCCAGAGCGCAAGCTCGTGGCTGTGGCTTACAGATTTTTAGTGCTAGGATACGGCACTCAGATTTGGCCGGGAGCTTTATCTCCCACCAAAGACCGCAGGGGGAAGTATCCATCCTTAATCATCCTGCGCAGGCGGAAATTTAGCTCTATTGGATTTTGGATTTTCCTTTGATTCCTTTAGAACTGATATCCGGTATGTCCCATCTTTATTGGGAACAACTGTCTGCCCCTTTGTAGACGCTGGCCTGTGTGTATGTCTTACTAACTTGCAGCGCTTGCTTTGGTGTGGACTTTCCAGGAGTCAATGCTAGAAATGGCATTAAATATCGAAGACAAAAAGCAGATCGTTGCTTCTGTTAGCGAAGTCGCCAAGAAGGCTGTATCGGCTGTTTGTGCTGATTCCTGTGGCATCCCAGTAGCCCAAATGACCAAGCTCCGCAAGGCTGCTCGTGAGAACAATGTGTACTTACACGTCGTTCGTAACACCCTACTTGCCCGTGCCGTTGAAGGCACCGAGTTTGAGTGCATGAAGGATCAGTTCAAGGGCCCAACCTTAATCGGTTTATCCCTCGAACACCCAGGTGCTGCTGCTCGCCTGTTCAAGGAATTTGCTAAGCAGAACGACAAGTTCGTTATTAAGTCCTTAGCTTTTGAGGGTCAGTTATACGAGGGTAAGGACGTCGACGTCTTAGCCTCTTTACCAACCTTCGACGAGGGCGTGGCTCAGTTAATGGCCACCATGAAGGAAGCTGCCGCTGGCAAGCTCGTCCGTACCCTTGCTGCTTTGGGCGACAAGTTACAAGCCGAGGGTGGCGCTGCTCCTGCTCAGGCCGAATAAGCCTAGCAGCTTAGCTTCTGCGCTTTACCTCATGTCCGTAAGGACATCCCCCGTAAGGGGCTCTGCTACTTTTTTTAGGTGTGCCTAAGTTCCTTTTGTTTTTTTCTCCTGCTTAGGTCTACACCGCCTCGATTTTAAAGGAATTTTAAAATGGCTTTATCCAAGGATGAGATCATTAATGCTATTGCTGAGATGAGCGTGATGGACGTGGTTGAGCTCGTCAAGGCTATGGAAGAGAAGTTCGGCGTTTCCGCCGCTGCTGCTGTTGTCGCTGGCCCAGCTGCCGGTGGTGCTGCTGCCGCTGAGGAGAAGACCGAGTTCGACGTGACCTTAAAGGAGGTCGGTGCTAACAAGATCGCCGTGATTAAGGCTGTTCGTACCGCCACCGGTTTAGGCTTAAAGGAAGCCAAGGACTTAGTCGAGAAGGCCCCAACCAAGGTTAAGGAAGGCATCTCCAAGGAAGACGCTGAGGCTCTGAAGAAGGCCTTTGAAGAGGCTGGCGCTGTTGTTGTTGTTGAATAACAACCATCTTTGCCTAGCAAGCTAGAAGCATCGATCTAGCCGTAGTTAGATCAGGGAGGCCAAGGTTTAATTTCTTAGACCTTGGCTTCTACTTAACAAGAAGCCGCGTTTGTTTTTGCCTAGTTGTACTATCAAAAATATGGGCTTTTTGCTGCAAGTTTCCTGAAGTCTGCTACACTTATATAACCCGAGTTCTCTTAACAGGGATCTCGGGTTCGGTGCCTTAAATAAGGCAATGCAATCTCTTGGCAAGAGTGCACTAAAAGATCTTGAGATTGTTTCGACCTCCTGCTCATCTGAAGCATGCTTAAGTCAGCTCTGACTTATTTTTTGTTTGGCCAATATATTGGGCGATTGTTACGAATTACATGGCAAAGCCAGTAAATGCGATCGTAGTAGTCTCCTTGAGTACGTTGTGTCCTTATGAGATGTGAGAGCCTCAATATTATTCCTTAATATGGTTGAGGTTAGCACAGGCGTAAGCCCATGCTGCTCTCGCTCCTTTGGTATGCAAAAAGTAATTAAAACAGTTCTCATTCCGCTAGTTCTTAACTAGCCGAAGTCACCCACAAGGAAAACCTTGTTTTTCTTGTCTCTGCTGTCCTTGTTCCAGCATTTAACCATCAAATAACCAACAACTTGATTTTGAGTTTTTCTCAGGTGTGCCTGACTCAGGGCTTGAGATATGGTTACGGCTGTAACCTCTGAAGCTTTTCTGTCAGCACTAAGTTTTCCCAATATTTTTGCTTAGCGGCAATAGCATTAGCCACACCCTTGACGCCTTGATACCTTGAGGTGCTTTAAAGCTGAGGCTTTTCTTTTTGCTTGCTGGTCTATGTCTGTGTGACTGTAAAACCTACCACGCCAAGTTAGTGCTTGCGTGTGGCTCTATCGTACTAGGAGCTTTGTGAGCTCGAGTAATAGGGGAAAGGTAAGTCCCAGAGCTAATACTGCCATACTGCCTAGTCTGTGGAGAGTAGGGCGGTTTTGGTGTGGCCAGAGCTTGAAAGATGTAGCTTAAGGTAGCGTAGATGCGCGATGCTGTGCTGTTTCTAGCTTTTCTGATCTTGCGCCATAGACCTAAGTTTGTGGGGTAGGGAGACGGTTGTGGCTGCTTGCTTGCAGCTCCGTATCAGAAGTGAGAAAAGGGCGGTCTTGCTGCCGACTGTTGCGCTTGCGCAGCTGTGGCGGCGGCTTTACCTGAGTTGTGATGGTGAGAGGTGCTAAGGCTACTTATGCCTTACGGATACTATACAGCATGTGAACTGCTATAAATTACATCGTAGCTCAAAATGCACCATTCTGGTACAAGCACAAGTTGCCAGTTGGTGATATTACTGTGTGAGTCGCTACATTACAAGCTTTCACGTAACTCTTCCCAGAATACATGACTTAGCAATATTTGGCATTCTTTTTCTGACGAGCTTGGTCACATTTCCAGATTTTTGCTACCGCTAAGGTAGATTTCGGGCCTCGAGGACTCTTAGCTCAGTGCTCTGTCCTTTGTGCCCACGCCTCCTGTGGCAACAGCCAGCGGCTTTGCCAGCGGCAACAGCCAACGGCTTTGCCAGCGGCTTTGCCGCATGGGAGGGCGCTGTTGCTGAAGCGCTCAGCGTAGCTAGAAGAGGGCTCTGACCCTGCTAGCCCACTTACTGACTTCTTAATTGCAGATTGCATCGGCCCTGAACCGCGACAAAGATCAACCTGAGGAAATCCATTCCATGGTCTACTCGTATACTGAGCAAAAGCGCATCCGTAAGGATTTTGGTAAGAGAGTCAAGGTGCTTGAAACCCCTTACTTGCTTGCCGTTCAGCTTGATTCCTTTAAACAATTCATCAGCTCTGATCCCCTCAATGAAAATGGCTTGGTGGCTGCTTTTAAGAGCGTCTTCCCTATCAAAGCCTATTCGGGTAATGCTGAACTGTGCTACAACAGCTTTAAGCTCGGTGAGCCTAAGTTTGATGTGCACGAGTGCATGATTCGTGGTACCACCTACTCTGCACCTTTAAAGGTTAACTTAAGCCTGATCCGCTACGAGAAAGATTCCAACCCTAAGACTGTTAAGGAAAAGGTTGATCAGGAAGTCTACATGGGTGAGATCCCACTCATGACCGAAAACGGTACCTTTATCATCAACGGTACCGAGCGTGTGGTGGTCTCGCAGTTACACCGCTCCCCTGGTGTCTTCTTTGATAACGATAAGGGTAAGACTCACCCAGGTCGTGTGCTCTTCAGCGCCCGTATTATTCCTTACCGTGGTTCATGGCTCGACTTTGAGTTCGATCACCGTGATAACCTCTTTGTGCGTATTGACCGCCGCCGTAAGCTGCCTGCTACTGTGCTGCTGCGCGCTTTAGGTTACAACACCGAGCAGATCTTAGATCTCTTCTTCGACACTGTTTTAGTAGAGATCCGTGGCCGCCACATCTTAATGGAGCTGGTGCCAGAGCGTCTGCGCGGTGAGACCGCGATGTTCGACATCTACTTAAATGGCGAAGTTTTAGTTGAGGCTGGTAAGAAGATCACCGCCCGTCACATTCGCCAGTTAGAGAAGGCCGGTCAAACCTCGATCGAGATCCCTGCTGATTACCTCATTGGTAAGGTCATTGCTCGTGACTATCGCGATCAAGAGGGCAACGTGGTGTTACCTGCTAACACCGAGCTGACCTTAGACCGACTGCCTCTGATTGCTCAATTAGGCTTAAAGCGCTTTGAGATCCTCTACACCTCTCAGGTGGATGAGGGTGCCTTCATTGCCGATACCCTGCGCAACGACACCACTCGCGACTTAACCTCTGATGAGGCTGATCGCATCGCCGCTCTCTTTGAAATCTACAAGATGATGCGTCCTGGTGAGCCACCAACGGCTGAGGCTGCTGAGACTCTGTTCCACAACCTCTTCTTTGCTGAGGATCGTTACGATTTATCCTCCGTGGGTCGTATGAAGTTTGATACTCGCTTTGTCGAGATCAAGCGCTTCCAGACCGGCTTAGAGCGCGCTTTAGCTGATGAGAACTTTGCCGTCAATACCCCAGAGACTGGTGTGTATGTCGTTAACGGCAACATCTACGCTGCATTCCCTCAGGTTGTGAATGTGGTGCGCAGCTACTTAGACCCTGCTGAGGCTCAGTGCATCCCAGCTCCAAACCCAGAGCGTAGTGCCAACAAGCTGCTCGATTTCTTAGATAACTTCATCTACAAGCGCAGCAATGATCCAATGCTGACTGCCAGCCAGCGTTTCATCTATCCAAATGTGCAGATCATGCCAAACGATGGCTCCAATGGTGTGGAGTTCAATCAGTGCATCGTGCTGCCACTGGAGGCTTTAACCAACCGTAGCGCCAACATCCAAGAGATTGATGCTTCGGTGTCCTCTGAGGATCAACCATTAACGCTGCTGCGTGAGCGCGATGAGATGTACCGTGGTACGCTCTCTCACAACGACATCATCAAGGTGATGCGTTACTTAGTGCGTATCCGTAACGGTAAAGAGAATATCGACGATATCGACCACTTAGGCAACCGTCGTATCCGCTCCGTAGGTGAGATGTCCGAGAACCAATTCCGTATTGGTTTAGTGCGTGTGGAGCGTGCCGTTAAGGAGCGTTTATCCTTAGGCGATTTAGACAGCACCACCCCACAAGAGCTGATCAATGCCAAGCCAATTTCGGCTGCTATTCGTGAGTTCTTCGGTTCTTCGCAGTTATCCCAGTTCATGGATCAGAACAATCCACTGTCTGAGGTAACTCACAAGCGTCGTATCTCGGCCTTAGGCCCAGGCGGTTTAACCCGTGAGCGTGCAGGCTTCGAGGTGCGTGACGTGCACCCAACTCACTACGGTCGTCTCTGCCCAATTGAGACCCCTGAAGGTCCAAACATTGGTCTGATCAACTCCTTGGCTGTGTTTGCTCGTTGCAATGACTATGGCTTCTTAGAGACCCCATATCGTCGCGTGAACAACAAGCACGTGTCTGAGGACTTTGAGTATCTGTCAGCCATTGATGAAGGCCAGTATGTGATCGCTCAGGCTAACACTGACTTAGACGCTGATGGCAACATCATCGATGAGTACGTGCAGTGCCGTTACAAGGGCGAATCCACTGTGCGTCGTGCCGACGATGTCCAGTATATGGACGTGTCGCCACAACAGGTTATTTCCGTAGCTGCTGCTCTGATTCCATTCTTGGAGCACGATGACGCTAACCGTGCCCTGATGGGTGCCAACATGCAGCGTCAGGCTGTGCCAACTGTACGCTCCGAGAAGCCTTTCGTGGGTACCGGTATGGAGCGTGCTGTGGCCGTGGACTCCGGTGTGGCCATTATTGCCCGTCGTGGCGGTGTGGTTGAGCACGTTGATGGCGCTCGTATCGTGGTACGCGTTAACTCTGATGAGCTCCAAGGCGTGCATGATGCTGGTATCGATATCTACAACCTCATCAAGTACACCCGCTCCAACCAGAATACCTGCATCAATCAGCGTCCTTGCGTTGATATCAACGAGCGCGTGCAGGCCGGTGACGTGTTAGCTGATGGTAGCTCCACTGATTTAGGCGAGCTGGCTTTAGGTCAGAACTTACGTGTGGCCTTCATGCCATGGAACGGTTACAACTACGAGGACTCGATCTTAGTGTCCGAGCGCGTAGCTGCCCAAGATCGTTTAACCACCATTCACATTCAAGAGATCTCTTGCGTGGCTCGTGATACCAAGTTAGGCCCAGAGGAGATCACCGCTGATATTCCTAACGTAGGTGAGGCTGCCTTATCTAAGTTAGATGAGTCCGGTATTGTGTATGTGGGTGCTGAGGTGGTCGGCGGCGACATCTTAGTGGGTAAGGTTACGCCAAAGGGCGAGACCCAGTTAACCCCTGAGGAGAAGCTGTTACGTGCCATCTTCGGTGAGAAGGCTTCCGAGGTTAAGGATTCCTCTACCCGCGTGCCAAATGGTGTGTCCGGTACTGTGGTTGACGTGCAAGTCTTCACTCGTGAGGGTGTAGAGAAAGATGCTCGCGCCAAAGAGATCGAAGAGATGCAACTCAGCAAGGCCCGTAAGGACTTAGATGAGGAGTTCTCGTTCTTAACCGCCGGTATGATGCACCAGGCCCGTACCATCTTATTAAAGGCTGGTTACTCTAAGACTCAATTAAGCCGTCTGTCTGATGCTGAGCTTTTTGATCAGCAGCTCGATGATGATACTGCCGTGCGTGAGCTGGAGAACATTGCTACCCAGTTAGACGAGTTCCGTGCTGAGTACAAGGAAAAGTATGAGGCCATTCGCCGTAAGCTGACCGAGGGTGATGATTTAACCCCAGGCGTGCTCAAGATCGTTAAGGTCTACTTAGCTGTGAAGCGCCGCATTCAGCCTGGTGACAAGATGGCAGGTCGTCACGGTAACAAGGGTGTGATCTCCAAGATCTGCCCTATCGAGGATATGCCATTTGATGAGAATGGTAAGCCTGTGGATATCGTGCTCAACCCTCTGGGTGTGCCATCTCGTATGAACATCGGTCAGGTGTTAGAGGTGCACTTAGGCTTAGCTGCTAAGGGTATCGGTGACGTCATCAATAAGATGTTAATCGAGCAACGTGCCGTGGCTGAGCTGCGCGAAATGTTGCAGAAGGTTTACGACTTAGGTGGTACCTCGCAGCACGTCGATCTCTCTAAGATGAGCGACGAAGAGGTCTTAACCTTAGCTGAGAACGTGCGTGACGGTATGCCAGTGGCCACCCCAGTGTTCGACGGTGCTACCGAAGAGTCCATTAAGGAGCTCTTAGAGCTGGCTGGCTTGCCAAAGTCTGGTCAAATGACCTTATTTGACGGCACCACCGGTCGTGCTTTCGAGCGTAAGGTAACTGTGGGTTACATGTACATGCTCAAGCTCAACCACTTAGTGGATGACAAGATGCACGCCCGCTCCACCGGTTCTTACAGCTTAGTGACCCAGCAGCCATTAGGCGGTAAGGCACAGTTTGGTGGTCAGCGTTTCGGTGAGATGGAAGTGTGGGCCTTAGAGGCCTACGGTGCCGCTTACACCTTACGTGAGATGTTAACTGTTAAGTCCGACGACGTGAACGGCAGAACCAAGATGTACAAGAACATCGTGGACGGCGCTTACAAGATGGAGGCCAGCATTCCTGAGTCCTTCAACGTGTTACTGCGTGAAATTCGTTCGCTCGGCATCAACATCGACCTCGTTCGTAAAGATTAATTGCCGTAGAGAGGGGTGCGACGGTCTGAGGCCCGTCTGCTGACTTTGTGCCTACCGCTGTAGGCTAGACCTACAGCGATAGGCGAGGCCTACTGCGTAGGCCGGTATAGTCTTCGAGAGCAGTCCTTAGCCCTCCATCCCTCTGACCAAGCCCCACTGCCAGCTAGAGCTGGTATCAGCTTGTAGCTGAAGCCAGCTTGCAGCTGGAGCCAGCTTGCAGCTGGCAGTGAGGAAGGCCTAGGTGATTACATCGTCTATCAGTAAAAATGCCGTCAGCTCATAGGCGACAATGCCACCACAATTCCGGCTTGGGCCAATCCCCAGCGATAGGTGGCGCGGTAGACGATATGGATCGCCTGATCATCACTCTTAGCATTAGCAGGAGAAACTGTTGTGAGCATCCAAGGTAACGGTCAAGATGCTGCCCTCTTAGAGGGTTTGAATAATCAATCTCGGGCCGCGAAGAAGGAAGACGAGTTTGCCCTCGATCTCAATTTATCTGAGTCCTTAGGCAAGCTGGCAAATCGCAGCAACAATGCCCTCAAGCAAAAGCTTGAGGATTTTGACGCGATCAAGATTGGTCTTGCATCGCCAGAGATGATTCGTGCTTGGTCTTACGGCGAGGTGAAGAAGCCAGAGACCATCAATTACCGTACTTTTAAGCCAGAGCGTGACGGTCTGTT
>DXEV01000026.1 GCA_019114785.1 Candidatus Anaerobiospirillum pullistercoris
ATGTGGCATGCGCCGCTGTTGAGTGCAAGAACTTCTGCCATAAGCGATATGTTTTGGGCAGGATGCCAGCGGAGTTGTGAGGTAGGCGCTCGTAGTCCTGAGTGAGGTGAAGAGCTGGTGCGTTGTAGCTCCTGAGTTTACGGGTAAGTTTTCTTAAAAGTATTATAGAATGCGATAAATATCGCAAAACCTGAGCAAATGGTTTTTCGGGATATGACCAACAACTTCCCAACAACCTTGATGTGGCCTAAGGATCTATATGTACATTAAGCGAACGAAGAGCAAAGGGCATGAGTATTTATACTTGGTGGAAGAAGTGTATGCGCAGGGCCGCAAACAGATCAAAACTGTTAAGGCCTTGGGCAGGGTAGATCAAATGTCTCCTGAGCAGCTTCAATCACTCTTAGATCAGCCGCTTGATCAACGTAAGCTTCAGATGAGCAAAATGGCTCAAGCTGCCGAGTTCGTGACACATATGCAGCAGTCACAAGAACCGTTGGAACAAAGTCTGTTTGGTCTACATTTGGGGTATGGGCATTTAATTGCTTGGCAAGTATGGAGTAGATACCTCAATCTGCCATACCAGTTGGATTATCTCCAGAAAAACTACACTGACATCACAGCGTACAAGGCCAGTAACATAGTGTTCTCCCTTGTTGCAAGCAAGATGATGCAGCCAGCATCGTATCTGAGTACTTTTGATAATAGACTTACGTTAATCGCCAATCGTATGGGGAACTCAGAGCTCAGATACGTGTACGATGCCTTGGGCTTCTTAAGCCGCTTCAAAGATAGGATCATGGAGTCAGTGTACCGGAACCTGTCTAAGTCTATGGAGCTGGGCAAGCCGTTGTTGCTGTTCTTTGATTGCACAAACTTCTACTTTGAAGTCACATATGACTCTCGAGAAGAGTTCATCATGGACTTCCGCAATGATCGCACCTTGCAGCTAATGAATGAGGGTAAAGGACAAGAAGAAATTACCTCATTCCTCAACTCCCCAGACTTCTCGGCTGAGTTGCAAGCTGCTATTCATAGGGCTGAGGAACAAGGCTTATTTGTTCGCATGCGCGGCCCTTCCAAAGAGGGGCGATACGCCCAACCTCTCATGGGAATGTCACTTGTTATCGATGAGCATGGGTTCCCGCTAGATTTTGAGGTGTTTCCTAGTAACGAGTCAGAATATGGCTATCTACCTAAGGCCGTACAATCTATCAAAGACAAGTACCATATCACCCAAGCCTATTACGTGGCTGATCGTGGCCTAAACTCAAGCGCAAACTTGGACTTCATTAGGCAGAATAAAATGGGGTTTATTGTAGCCCAGAAGGTATCTCAGCAGACCAAAGCACAGCGCAGTGAAATGTTGTCAGATGAAGGATGGAAGACTCTAGATTTATCCAAAGACCTATGGGCTGCCTCCCTTGTCCAAGATGTTGACGGATGCTCTTATCGCTACAAGATCTGTGATTATCAAAAGCAGTCGTTTGTGCACTACACCGATGCCGATGGGCAGACTAAGCGCCGCAAAATTGTCGTTGATTGCAAAATCATCTACACATTCTCCAAAAAGAGGAAAAGACGTGATGAGCTAGTGATAGAAACCCTGACAGCTAAAGCACAAGAAGCGATTGATGCTGGGAGGCTCATGTCGAACCCAAACGGTAGCGGATGGAGATCTCTTGTCTTAACAGAAGCCGAACAAGCCGGAGCCAAGAAAGACAAAGACATGTATCGTGCCTGCAGTCTAAATAAAGCTAAGATCGATAAACTCAAGGAAATTGCAGGGTATGCAGCTCTGGTGTTTTTGCCTCCAGCCGGTCTAGAGAACACAGAAGAAAGTATGGCCATCACTGCACAAAAGGGGTACAAGCACCTCGTGTCAATTGAGGCTAACTTTCGCGCAATGAAATCTGATTTACAGCTGCGTCCAGTGTTTTTGAAGCGAACGGATCGTACTATCGGTCATTGTATGGTGTGCATGCTGTCCTTGACGATGTTAAAAACGATTCAGTACAATCTACGCCAGATAGGGGAAGACGTATCGCTGGGCAAAATTCAGCAGATCTTGCAGCAAGCTCATGTGCTCGCCATCCCTTTGGATAGTTCCAGCAAGCCAATCTTTATCCATGGTCTTAACTTTAGGACTGATACAGCCAAAGAGCATCAGGCTCACAATAAGACAGGCCAAGCTAACCCTATCCCTGCCAATCAAAATGCGGCATTGCTCGATCAGCTTATAAAGCTAGCGCACTTGTCTCCTCTTCACTTCGTGGAAAGTGCAGGCAGCATTCGCCATAAGCTTAAGATTGATCCGCGCATCCCTCTACTTAGTGAGGCCCAGATCGTCAATCTGGCAAAGCTCGCTTCCCACCTTTGATGTAGTACCCAACAACTATGGTTGTTGGGGGTATCCGAAAAAAATTTACCTCGTAAAATACACGCATAATCCCTGATTTTATCAGGAACTATGCTCTATTTTTGTTCAAGTAACCCTTAAACTCAGGTTTAGTGAAAAAGGGCCCCTTTTGCTGCCAATTTTTGTAAACTAGAGAATGCGGTTTGAGCTCTTGGCTGCCAAGTCTGTCAGAGCTTAGATTCTTGTGATGATCTGGGCCATGCCTGTTTGAGGCTTAGCTGCTAGGCTTAGCAGCAAAGGCTAAGCTGTCTGTGCTGTGTTATGTGGCATGCGCCGCTGTTGAGTGCAAGAACTTCTGCCATAAGCGATATGTTTTGGGCAGGATGCCAGCGGAGTTGTGAGGTAGGCGCTCGTAGTCCTGAGTGAGGTGAAGAGCTGGTGCGTTGTAGCTC
>DXEV01000002.1 GCA_019114785.1 Candidatus Anaerobiospirillum pullistercoris
TGGTCGGTGATGTAGGATTCGAACCTACGACCCACTGGTCCCAAACCAGTTGCGCTACCGGACTGCGCTAATCACCGACGGCGCTCATTATATGGATAGCATCATGGGGTGTCAACAAAATTTTTAACAAAAAACCCCCGAACCCCCATATGCCATGCGCCTTACCGACAAATTTCCCATTTTTCACAATATGCTGTCCACACAGGCAACACCATTTGCAAGCACGCCATAGCCAAACAAGAGAGCTCGAAATGTGTTTTAGCTCACGATAACAAGCGTAGTACGGCTTAGAGTTTGACTTTAGTTCGTTAACGGTACATCATAGAGCTCATTATGTTATGGCTCTGATGGTATTGTTGACTGTGGTTGTTAACCTTATCGCCATCTCAACAGTACAAATCGAACAAGAGCTCCCAGCGCGCCGTAGGATCTCAAGCTTCACTTACTCTCTACCCACGAGGGCAATCCCTTGTAGCAAAGAGAAACTGAGCTTTAGCAGCGCTGTAGGCCTTGTCCCCTGCTTTTAGGCAGAGGAGCATGAGCCGCTCTGGATTCTGTAAGGAGTTTTGTTATGCCAAGCTTAAAGGGCACCCAAACCGAAAAGAACATTTTAACGGCCTTTGCTGGTGAGTCCCAAGCCCGCAACCGCTACACCTATTACGCTTCTGTAGCCAAGAAAGAGGGCTATGTTCTGATCTCTGAGATCTTCACCGAGACCGCTAATCAGGAAAAAGAGCACGCCAAGCGTCTCTTCAAGTTCTTAGAGGGCGGCCCTGTTGAAATCACTGCCTCTTTCCCTGCTGGAATTATTGGTGACACCGCAGCCAATTTACAAGCTGCTGCTGACGGCGAGAACGAAGAGTGGACTCACATGTACCCAGAGTTCGCTAAGGTTGCTCGTGAAGAAGGTTTTGCCACCATTGCTGCCGTGATGGAGAACATTGCTATCGCTGAGAAGCAACACGAGAAGCAGTACAAGGATCTCTTAGAGCACCTCAACAACGGCACCATGTTCAAGCGTGGTAACAAGGTGATCTGGCGTTGCCGTAACTGCGGCTTCATTTATGAGGGTACTGAAGCCCCACAAGCCTGCCCTGCATGCAACCACCCACAGGCCCACTTTGAGGTCTTACGTGCAGACTACTAATCACTACGTAGTCTCCACCATCTTTTAGAGCAAGGCACTACTGAGTGCCTTGTCCCCAAAGCTGTCCACCACGGACTCAGTCCATCAAGGACAGCTGAGCTACCTGCATGCCTCTGGAGCTTTATTCTCTCAGACAGGCAGGTAGCAACATCAACGTCCCTTCTTTTCCCCACGCCGCCTAACGCATCCTCACGTTCTTCCCGTCTTTCTGTGACCACTACCGCAGCCACCTTAGTCATTGCAAACGCAACGACTTAGAGCAACCCTATCTTTCCCTATAAGCCCCTAATCTTTTTTGGCGCTAAGGTGCAAAAAGCCCCAATATAACAAGGCCGAGATCGCCATAAAAAGCATCATGATGGATAGCTGATTTACCGCATTGGACAGCCAAGAGCTCTCAAAGTCGTAAAACGAAAATGACCGCTGGGCAATCAGCTTGTCAAAGAACGATTGCTCCACAAACTGCACAATGCCATTGATGCAGATCAAGGCTAAGCCGCCACCCAAGAAGCGCTTAATCCAAGTTACTGTTTTATTCATGCGCTGAGCACGTTTAACCGCATCGGCCATAGTGTCCTCGGCACTGAGCGGCGCTGGGCTAACAATTAATTGCGCTAAGCTGTCGCTAAGCCATGTGGCAAACTTTTGGGCATAGCACCCTAAATGCAGGCCAATGAAAATCAGAAGATAGGATGTCGATACCGTGTGCACGTCGTGCCACATTCTGCGCGAACCTGGCAAAGAGATCACATCTTTTAAGAGCACATGAGAATAGGCTATACCACTGATCACGGCCAAAATGAAAGCTATGGCCAACCCCAGTAACACCACATCGCGGTAAATGAAAACCGGCTGCCTTTGCTCCCTGACAAAGCTAAAGAAAGAGCGCAGCAAAACCACGTGTGTGATCACCACAACGAAGATCAGCAGACCAAAGACCTCATGGAACACCAGAGGCGTGGCATGAACAATAAACAGAAAGCTAAAGCACAGCAACAACAGCACATACACACTAACTCCGGTGAGCAAGTCCTTAAGCAACTTGCGCTTACGTTTTTGCGCTTGCTCTTGGGACTCAATTTTGCCCTCGACCACAGTCACGCTGGAGCTCTCCACTGTTACTGTCTCTTGAGATGAACGTTGATCCATGCTGATCTCCATGAAGCATTTGCAGGGCTCACTGCCCCAAAAAGAGGAAGAGGATGGTTGTCGACGCCTCCTTGGCTATTTCAGGAACCCTTATGAGCTCTGAGCCCCTCTTTTGAGCGAGTGGGCATAGAGCTGATAAAATGAAGATTTTACCACCCCCAAAACTCTGGCTGCTTGGCAAGGGATTGGTATGCACCAATGAGAAACATCGTGCGCTACTTTAGGTCATTACTTCTACAAAGTTGTCCTGTACAAGGCTGTTAAGCCGGTATTCTGGGCCTCTTATCGCTTTGAGCCCAAAACAAAAAAATCCACAGTCCACCAAGTCCTAACGACAAGGCAGAAGCTGTGGGTTTTGTTGTGGGATCACGACTTTTGAGGGTCGCAAGAGGAAAACAAAATCGTAGTGCTCAAAAGCCATTAAGGCTCAGGGCTCTCTTAGAGCTCACCTAAAGCTTGAGATACCTCTTCGGCTAATTCTTCGTCGCTGTAATCGTAGACATCGCCATCATGCATCTCTAACAATGGCTGCACATTGGCATTTGGCACAGCTGCTTTGATGTCATTGATGATACGACCGTAGCGGCTACCACCATGAGTCACGAAAACGTAGATATTCTTACCCGAGAAGTCCTGAGACTCAAACCAAGTGGCAAATACGCGTGGATAGCTACTCCACCAGCATGGCATGCCTAAATAGATGTCCTGATAAGCGCTCACATCCACTGGGGCTGCCATAGGCAGCTTAACGCCTTGATTCAGCTCATCACGAGCAATATCAACGGTCTCATCGTAGTCAGCTGGATACTTCTTAACATTCTTGATCTCCAGCAGAGTGGAATTAGTCTGCTTAGCGATCTCTTGAGCCACACGCTGGGTCTTACCCACACCGTTCTCATCGCCCTCATCACGATTGTGCAACAGTGTGTAATACACCACTACAGCATTTTGCGGAGCGGCAGCTGCAGCTAAGTTAGCAACAGCACTCAGTGAGAAAGCAGCGGCACTGAGGACAGCACCAACAACGAGCTTTTGCCATCTAAACATGATCAAACCTCTTTTTGACTCAAGCTAAAACAAGGATGAGCTGAATCTCTACCATTCACAGCTACATCACAGATAGCGGACACTCCAACAACTCTCATTTAGAAGTGAAAGCTGTTGGAGCAAGAAAAGAAGTGTCACCTCTTGCTGCCAAGGCAACACAGATTTTTTGAGGATTACAGCGACAAGCTTCACTTTAGCCTGAGTCCCAGCACTGTCGCTACAGCTTAAGCCTATTCCGCAAGCCTTCCCTGACTTTAGTCAAAGATAACAACCTGCTTACAGACTGCGCTTTAAGACCTCAACCACATCATCAACGGTGAAAGGCACCACAAAGGCACTTAATGGAGCAATCCAGTGAGAGTCAATATGCTCGGCCATGGCCTTAAAGTGCTCGTCAGTCACACCGACATCCTTTAAGCCAGCTGGCACACCGATGCTACGATAGAAGTCTTCCAACTTCTTGAAGGCAGCTTCGATTAAAGCAGCATCAGACTCATAGTCTTCGCGCTTGAGCTCCATAATGTTGGTAGCAAATTCCACATAACGTGGGGTTAAGCCTGCATCCTTTTCTAAGAAGTAACGCAGTAAGTGTGGGGTGATGATAGCTAAGCCAATGCCGTGAGTAATGTCGTAGTAGGCGCTGACCTCGTGCTCAATGGCGTGGCAAGGGAACACGGTAGGATCATTACCTAAAGTAGCAAAGCCATTGCAACCTAAGGTGCTCGTCCACAGTAACTTAGAGCGGGCTTCGTAATTCTTTGGATCCTTTAAGACCACTGGGGTGTACTTCATCACAGTGCGCTCAGCTGCCTCGATGACACCTTGGGCAATTGGGCTTAAGGCACGGACAAAATAAGCCTCAAAGAAGTGCGACATGATGTCGCAGCTACCAGCCACAATCTGGCTTGCAGGAACAGAGTAAGTGAAGCTTGGGTCTAAGAAAGAAACCACTGGCCACAGGAATGGGCTACCGATTGGCAGCTTTTCCTTGGTCTCTAAGTTAGTGATCACACCAGTGTTATCGTACTCAGAGCCAGTGGCGGCAATAGTATTGATGGTGAACAGAGGCAGAGCCTTCTTAATCTTGGAACCATCTAACACAAGATCCCAAGCTGGGCCATCATAGCAAGCGGCAGCACAGATAGCCTTAGAAGCGTCCATAGTGGAACCGCCACCTACAGCAAGGACTAAATCCACTTGGTTTTCCTTGCAGATAGCAGCACCCTTATCCACAGAAGTAACATGAGGGTTAGGCTCAATACCACTCAGCTCAAATACAGTGCAACCAGCCTTCTGCAGCTCGCTTTGCACCTGATCGTAAACGCCAGTGCGCTTGATGCTGCCACCACCATAGGTTAATAAGACCTTCTTAGCACCGACACGTTGCAGTTCAGCACTTAACTTATCTTTCAGGCAATCAAGACCAAAAACCAGCTTAGTTGGCGAGTAATACTCAAAAGGACGCATCGAAAACTCCTTAAAAATCTGCTACGCCCCACCTCGGCTCTACAGCTAGTAGCATATTGCTCTTAGCTATGGGCTTTATTGGGACAAGCTCAACTTGCGGACTCATTGCACGGCCTCGCTTATGGCCTCCGCATGGTTCTTTGCGATGGTTGTCATTATCCGCCCCTATGACCAGAAAAGATTTCACTTTTCGCTACCGATATTGCTCATTTCTATCTTTTATTATTCCCAAGAGGCAGAAAACTTGGCTCCAGCAGGACGTCTGCTCAGCAAGACGATTGCTGCCCGCAACCACCACGCCTCCTGGCTGATAGAGCAGTGGTTAAACAAGCTGTGCGCTGGCTGCTGCAAGGGATGTAGCACTGGTTACTGCTCTGCACCAGCGAGATTGTTCTCTTGGTGGCAAACAAGAGCATTAGATCCTTATATCTATGGCTCAGATCTCATGCTTACAGCTTGCTTGAGGCTTTTTTGCCTACAAATCTTGCGTTTCTAACTGTTGAGCTAGGAACCTACACTACACCGCATATTGCGTGTTATTTTTGACGCTTGCAGATTGTCAAAAATAGTAAAAAAGCCATATCCCAAGCCTTTTTAGCGCTTTTCATTGCGCCACAAGATGCCTATACTGACACCGTACAGGAGCTAAGCTCCTTACCTCCAAAGCCCAGTGTATAGGATGGTGCTTTGATGCAGATTTGCTTGTTTGTTTTTCCTAACACTTAGAGGCACTAAGAGCTACTTTGCTTTGAGCAGAGCATTTACCCTCTGCCTCTAAGTGATAGAACTCCATCCCCTGCTCCCTCATGATCCTTCTGTATTCGTCCTAAGCTGTATGTTCTCGCAGCTCGTAAAAATCAGCGCCGTCAATCATTGACATAGCTTTGGCACAGAAACCGCACTTCGCACACTGCTATCAGCAAAATTACGAGCCCTCTAAGCCCTCTCTGTAAGTATTAGCTTGAGTGCCAAAATCAGGACTTAGCCTAAAATCCATCAGCTTAAGGTAAGAAAATGCTTAGTAAAAGCGCTAATAGTACGCAATAATGTGGCTCTCGCTTCTAAACCAAAGCTTCTGACCAAGAAAATTTGGTTTGAGCTCGCAGCAAGATCAGTGCTGCTTAGAACTAACCTGCTCCATCCCTACGCCATTTGTCAGCGAGGTTAAGCATGTCGTTTTCACCAATCTTCTATACTGGGGTCTTTGTCGTCGCTTGGCTAGTCTTCATGGCCCTATATTGCTTAACCTTTAGATCTTGGCGCTACCGCATCATTCTTTCGGCTATCTTTGCTTTTATCACCTTAAGCCATCAGATCTTATTGGATATTGGAGCCAACTATAATGTCTCCATCTTTCCGCTTCTCTTCTTCATCACCACTTTCAGCACTAACGTCGTGGTTTTTTCGCTCCCTCTGGCGATAACCATTACCGTTTTCATCCTTGGGCGTCACCTAATAAAACAGCTTGGGTGGCTCAATATGGGAAAACAAGCTCAGTCTCGCACCAAGCAAACTGCGCCTTCAGCAACTGGATCCACTGCTGCACAGAACCAAGCGACCAGCGATAAAGTAGCCGCTGGCAATGTAGGTGCTACAGGCACTGCTAGAGCCACTAGCACTATGGGTACTGCTGGTGCCACTGGCACTGAGGGCAACGCAAATACAGCTTGGTCTACGGAAAGTACAAGCTCTTCAAAGGCAGCTGAGGCTAACTATGACCAGCGCGCCACTGCTACTTATGCTCAAAGCGCAACACCATTAGAAAGAGCTGAGCATAGTGAGGCTCACGTCATTGGCGATCAATATTCCGTCAATCAAGTCAGCTTTTCTGACCACTCTTACCACCTACCTTTCTTACAAAGCTCGGGTGATACATTACGTGATAAGTCGTGGTTGCTGCGCTTCTTAGAGCGCTATATGCCTTTACACCATAAGAAAACGGAAACGATAGAGCTCGCTCCTATCTCTGCTGATCAGCTGCAAGCCCTTAACCATAAAAAAGGCCTGCCGATCTGGGCAGATGGTGATGATTACACCATTGTCCGTAAAGTCCGTCTTGAGGATCTACGTAAACGATCTGGTGCTATTAGTTGGTCAAGTGGAGATGGCGATCAAGTTGTCTTTATCGATAGTGCCGGTAACCGTACCATTGTCGATACCTCGGTCTATGATCGCATCGAATACCGTGATAAGTTCCGCCATCCATCACGTCCGCAGATCATTGCCGCTGATGGCTTATTAGGTTGGGATGACGAGGTGCTCGAGACCAACGAAGAGCTCTCTGAAGAAGATCTCGATGCTTTTATGGAGCGCGAGGCCAATCGGATCTACGCTGCCACTCACCAAGGACGCAGTGCTCAAGATGACATTGATGCAGCGGCTTTAGCTGCCCTCACCCCAAGTGGTGCTGGCTATAGTCAAGATGTGGCGCAATTAAATATTGCCACGATGCGCTCACAAAACCGGATTCTTCGCAAACAAGCCCAGAAAAACGGCTCCAAAGTCCCCGCACGTAAATTCCATCTTCTGGGAATGCTACGCTCGTGTTGTGCCCTGATCTTTATGGGGATCATTGCTATTTCTGGCTACAGCACCTTCTTAGCCCTGAGCATGCCTACAGTCAAAACCGAGGTCGTGTCTTTGGATGTGGCTCCTCAATTTGATGGCATTTCCATCGTCCATCTATCGGATCTGTATATTGGCTCGTATTACACCCAACAAAACCTCACGAACATCGTGCGCAAAGCAATACAGCTGCGCCCTGACATAATCGTGATCACGGGCGAGGTGTCCACCAGTCCTCCAAACTTAGCACTACAGCGCCTATACCCTCTCTTTAGGCTGTCTGCACCTTTGGGTGTCTATGTGGTCGTAGGTGAGGATATCTCCAACTACATCCTTAACAAGTTCTTGTCGATCTACAAGAGCAATAACTTTATGTTCCTCACTAACGACATCATTGATGTACCGATTGGCCAAAATACCATGCACATCTTAGGTATAGCCAATCACAGCAGTAAGGACGAAAGCTTATTTTCCCCAGAAAATCTTGAGATCTTGAGCTCTATTTCCAATCCTGACTTCAAGAGCTCTGACTTTTCCATTTTGCTGGCTAATAGTGCAACTTACGCTAAAGAATACAACAAGCTATCAGAGCAAAACATCAACCTACTACTGACCGGCAATACCTTGGGTAATGCGGCCCATGTATTCGGGGATCTCTTAGGGCTAAATGAACGCACCTACTATCCTAAGCTTTATGAGATCAGTGACAGCATGAATATGTACGTCAGTAGCGGCACCAACATTTGGCCGCGGTTACCTATTCGGCTCTTGACTAGTGGCGAAATCACTCAGATAGTGATCCACTCCACCAAACTCAATCACGATGCCAACCATGAAGGCATGATCTTGCATTAGGGCTAATACAGCCTTGCACCTTGCAGGCACTGCGCAGGCACTGCGCAGACACTGTCACAGACAGTGTCGCTGACACTGTCTTCCCCAGATTAGAAATGGGGAAGCCACGCACGCAAACGCGTGGAGACTTCACCCTGCTCATCCCTTCTAATGGTCAAGATTAGCCTTGATCTTAATGATCGTGTCAGTAATAAAATCTGGTACACTCTCACTCAACTGGCCAGCTACTGCCTGATAGGCACGCTTAATAGCGTGGTAGCCCTGTCGTGTTGGTTGCTGGCACACGACAAACTTGATGATCCCTGCTGACACCAGCTGCTTAGTGGAGTAAAGCTCATCAAAGCCAATGGCAAAGATATCCTTTTTACCATTAGCGATCAGTGCTGCACCCACGCCCTGTACAGCTGCACCGGCAATATACACGCAGTTGATCTCAGGGTGCTCTTTGAGCACTTGGAAAGTTACCTGCTGAGCGCGGATATCCGAGTCAAAGCTCTCCACAATCGACACCAACTGGTAATTGATATTCTGACGCTTGAGCTCTTCTTCAAAGCCTTTGATACGCAAATTGTGACCTAAGAGGTTACGCGAACCAGTCACGATCAGAATGTTGAGCTTATCACGACGTGTTAAGGCCAACATACCAGCACAAGTGGCTCCAGCCGTGAGATAGTCAGAGCCGACATAGCACAGACGGCGGGCATTCTCGATATCGGTGTTGAGCAGCACTACCGCAATACCCTTGTCGTAGAGCTCATTGACCCGATCCCGCACCTTTTCGGTATTCACCGTGGCGAGGCACAGAGCCTTACAACCCTTTTTTAAGAGGTAATCGATCGCCTCTAAATGCACCGACTCTTCAAAGCCCTCAACCTCTTTGAGCACCACTTCCAGACCCAGATCTTGGAACTCACGCTGGGCATCATTAATACCTTGAATGATCTCTTGGTAAAAGGCATTGCCCACGCTTGGCATTAAAGCGCCAATCTTAATAGGGGTCTTATAAGCAGCTAAAGCTCGCCCAGCACGATTAGGCACATAGCCTAATTCTTTGGCCAACAAACGCACGCGTTTGGCAACATCTTCCTTCACAGCTCCACGGTTATGGAGCACACGATCAACAGTACCGCGAGACACTCCGGCGGCTTGTGCAAGGCTTTTAACCGTTACTTTCATAGATTGGTATCGACGCTTCCTTCCTGCATTTGGATAGAGGAGATATCGCCGCTCCTTGTATGTTTAGTTGCTTGTGAGCTCAAGCAAATCTGTTCAGCGTTTTCCAAGAGACGCAGTTTTTTGTAGCTGACCTTGGCGGAAATCAGTTATCCACCAAGCGCACGGATGTCGAAGTTTCCTGAAAAGCGACAAGATGAAGGATCTTGTCGTAAAGACGGAATCCTTTGACCTTCGCAAGACATCCGATTGCGTTTGTGAAAGCGATGCAGATGGCATCAGCACAGTGAGGCTCTGCAATAACGTGTGTTCTTCGTGAGATCAGTGAACGTAGTTCGCACCTCAATCTCCGAGTGGGCTTCCTGCAATCGAGCGAAGAACGTCTTACGAATAGTTGTTTTTGCCAACAGCTCCGCTCCTACCTCATCAGAGCTCTAACCATCGACATCAAGGTGTAGGACTATATTCCGTAGCGCATAGACGCACATTCACAGCCAATGTAGTCTTCTGTGATGCGGGCTGATGCTGTCAATTGTCCACCAAAGTCGACAAGACTCTGCCTCTAGATAGGAGGTGTTGACCTAATTTACTTGTGCAATTCTTAACTTATGGGCACGTGCCCAAAAAGCACACGCGCACTTGCTTTTTATTGCGCTTGTTTATTTTGGCTTAGATTGTTGCGATCATCTAGCAGATCTTATTAAAAGTGCGGGCAAGATCGCAAATGACATGATATTTT
>DXEV01000027.1 GCA_019114785.1 Candidatus Anaerobiospirillum pullistercoris
TCTTTAAGGTGTCCGCAAGGTGCAATAAAGTCTGCATTTCGTCTTTGACCATGCGGCCTAAAGGAATGCCTGTCCACTCTGAGATCACAGCTGCTACCGCCTGCTCATCCACCTCTGTGAGCACTAAAGGCTCCTCGCCTTGGAGCTCATGCAAGTGCTGTCTGGCCGTGGCCAGTTGCACTGCCAGCTCCGGCTGGGCTGATGTGTCAGCCATATCAGCCGTATCGGCGTCAGCGACTTCAGCAGCGTCAGCGGCTGCGCTAAGGCGCAAGTACTCTTGTAAGGCCTCTTGGCAGCGCTCCCAGCGCTCTTGCAGCGCTGCACGCTCGCTTTGACAGTGCTTCAACTGTTGCTGCACTTGTTGCACTTCGTCCTCATGAGCAAAACCAGCTTGCTCCTCTTGCTGGAGATCGTTAAGTTCAAGTTGTAGGTTTTGCTCTCTATGGCGCAAAAACTCTAAGGCAGCTGGCTCAGTATTCTGGCTTAAGGCCACCTTGGCACAGGCGGTGTCTAAGACAGAAACGGCCTTGTCTGGTAGCTGTCGTGTAGGAATATAACGCGCCGAGAGCTTGATCGCGGCGGCTAAAGCCTCATCTAAGATGCGCACTTGGTGATGCCGCTCTAACATGCCTTTTAAAGCACGCATCATAGGCAGCGCCTGCTCAAAATCAGGCTCACCCACCAAGATGTTTTCAAAGCGACGGCTTAAGGCCGGATCCTTTTCAAAGTACTTAATGTATTCCTGATAGGTGGTAGCCGCAATACAGCGCAAATTGCCACGAGCTAAAGCTGGTTTTAAGAGATTGGCCGCATCATTTTGCCCAGCAGTACCACCGGCTCCGATCAGCGTATGCGCCTCATCAATAAAGAGAATGATTGGCGTGTCAGAGGCTGTGATCTCTTCTAACAGCTGCTTTAAACGATTCTCAAACTCGCCTTTCATTGAGGCACCAGCTTGCAGTAGTCCTAAGTCCAAAGACAAAAGACGACTGCCTTTGAGGGCGTCAGGTACTTCATCACGTGCTAAGCGCAGCGCAAAGCCTTCGACTACAGCGGTTTTACCTACACCGGCCTCACCGGTCAGCATTGGATTGTTCTGCCGACGACGCAGCAAGATATCCATAAGACGGCGAATTTCCCGATCACGTCCTACGATCTCATCAATCTCTCCGGCTTTAGCACGTGCGGTTAGATCCACACAGTACAGAGCCAAGGCTTCACCTTTGCCCATCGCAGCTGGGGACATTAAGGCAGCTGGTTGTCCGGTGGCGGCGCTTTCGCCCCCTGCGCCTGTGCCACTCTTGGCATATGAGGCGGTGGTAGAAGAAGAAATAACACGCGCCAGATCGGCATTGCGCTGGGCCTCAGCACAGTCTTTCACAATCTCAGGTAAATGCTGTTGCAGGAGATCGGCATTGATCTTGAGAAATTCACGACTAATGCCATGTAGCACTAAGGCTAAGGAGTCGTGAGTTTTTAAGGCTAAGAGCAAGTGACCCGAGCTAATGCGTGGCTGTTTGTACACCAGCTCCGCCAGCATAAAAGCCTCTTTTATGAGGAGCTCAATTTGCGAGGAGAAATCAAGAATGGCTGAAGCGCCCCGTGGCAAACGCTCTAAAGCCACAATTAGATCGTGCGAGATCTGATCGGCATTACACCCAAAATGCTGCGTAATAGCCACCAGCTCACTGTCAGGATGTAAAAAGATCTGATTGAGCAAATGCACTACTTCCACGTAAGGATTGCCGCGTGTTTTACACAGCACTGTAGCGCTCTCACAGCTCTGATAACACAGCTCATCTAGCCGTGAGAATAGATCCATGCGAGTCAGCTTAAACATAGCCATTACCCCTCATGTTATTAATGAAACTCTGGTGCACGCTCAGCGTGTTCACACTCAGTGTGCTCACGATCAGCGTGTGCACGCTTAGCGCTTGCTGACACGACAGCAGCTGCGACCTCTGGGCGTTGATGCGCCTCTACGCGGATCACTTCACGCCACGACCAATACTCCTCGGCCCTATCCTCATCTTGGTCTACAGCTTTTGCTGATGCAAGCGCTGGCTCTAGCTGGGTACAGCGAGAGCACAAGATCGTGCCTTGCCCTAAAGCAAACTTACCGTTTAGCGTCAGCGGCACGGCCTGTGACTTGCGTAAACGATATTCCACCTCACACTCTAGACTGCGCGGGCCTAACGCCAGAGATAGCAGTTGCCGCAAATAGCGATGCCCTGCTTGCTGCGGCTGTAAAGCCACAAACTGCGCATAATCCAAAGGCCCTAAAATTAAGGCAAAACGGCGTTGGGTGGATGGATAGTGATTACCAAGCACTACTTCTCTGCCTAAAGTGCAGTTAGCTCTACCAAGACAAGTACGTAAAGGCTGAGGCAGTGGATAAAAAGCAAATACACGCTCTTTTATCTGCACTTTGCAACCTAAGACTTGCTGCAATAAGCGCTGTAGGCTCGGTGCTCCACCTTGGTCTAAAGCTTTTAAAGCACTTAGAGATCCCAGCAGCATCTTTTCGGGTAACTGATAGCTTAAAGTGCTGTTGGCACCTAATAAAGCTAAGCCCAGCTGCTCATAAAAAGCTGCATGGTGCACACTCTGTCCTGAGGACAGCTCTGAGCTCTGAGCATAGAGCTGGCTAAAGCGCTCTGTCAGCAGGCTGATAAAGTCTAAAACGGAGCGCTGGCCGTCTTGGACTTGCAGATTGAGATCTTGCAAAAACTCTAAAGGCAAAGGGCCGTCGAGGCTGACTAGACTTGGAGTAAAGACGCTGATCTCTACCTGCCCTGACGGTAAAAGCTTAACCTGAGCTATATTTTGTGTCCGAGGCGACAAAGAGATCTGATAGCGATAGCGGATCGGCTGAGGCAGCGGGCTTAAGGCATAGATCCGCCGTATAAGCTCAGACAAAGAGAGCTCTTGGGAGCGGTGCTTAAGTAAATACTGGGCCCACAGCACTAGTGCTTGTAAGGCTGGTGTGCTCTTGGTAGTAGTAGCACTACCGGCTGTGCCAGACATCGGCATAGCTTGGCCAAGCTCTTGGCCTTGGCTCTGGCCTTGGACAGAGCCTTGCGCTAGTGCATCCATACGCCCACCTCTTTGTCAGTGGAGGTACACACCCTCAATTGAGCATGTGCATTGAGCTCCAAAGCACTGAGCAGTACCTGCGCCAGTAATTCGGCCACAAACATTAGGCCACTACCACCTAAAAAGCTCTCATCTAAGGTTAGCGTTAGCAGTGCACCTTCTTCAAAAAATACCACGCCCTCTCGCCATAACCTAAAGGTCATATGCTCACGCTTCAGACCGACAATGCAGTGTGACAACTGCTCAATTTCACTGCTGTGATCGCCACAGGCTGTTAACAGCTCTTGCAGGTAGGCCACGATCTCGCTATCGCGCTGCCGCAATAAAGCCGTAGTGTTCAGCAGTACAAAAGACAGCAGCTGTAAGTCATCATCGGCAGCTGTAGTTAGCCGTGCCGGTGACATCTTAGTCACGTCACCTAAAAGCACACCGCTCACTACATCGTTAGAACTACGGATCTCTGCATCTTTAGCTAAGAAATAAGGCAGATCACCATTAGAGCAATAGCATTGCGCCACGAAGTCTAAGCCCAGATCGCGTATTGGCATGCTTGGCTTGGTCGCATGAGCTGCATCTGACGCATGAGCAGCGCCCGCCCCCTGCTTTTCGGCGGCCATAGCCGCCCACAGCTGAGGTTCTAGGTTTTGTAGCGCACTGCTTAAAACTTGGTCATAGGCCTGTCCGGTAAAGGCGACAAATACGTTGCTGATCCGATATAGCGAGCGCGGATGTGCACTTACCGCTGGCAGGCGTCGCTCCCAGCTAAAGCCCACCTCTGGTGTCAGCTGAGCCTCTGGCAGTGACTCTGAGTTGTCCCAAGCAGTAGCTGCTGTAGCAGTGACAGTAGCGGTATTTGCAGTAGCCGCAGCGCTCATCGCAGCGTGAGGGGTACCCCAAGTACCAGAGTTTTGCGTACCGGTGCCTATCACCGACTTTACCTTTAGTCTACGAGCACTCTGCGCAGGCAGTAATGGGCGTAAGCCAGTCATGGGAGTTGCGACAAAGCGCAAACGCTGTTGCTGGTCATAGCACTCAATGGCCTTAATAGTCAGCACCTCATAATCACGTGGATGGGTGCGATCGATATGGACTTGATAATCAGAGCGCAGCGTCAGGGCAGTACGGTTGGAGCGTTGGGCAAACACATTGATTAAAGGCAGGACATGGGTCAGCACACTCTCTGGGCCTAAGGCCGTATTGAGAGTAGCTTCGCTATTACAAACTATAATGAGGCGGCCTGAAGTGATATTCAGTTTTAGCCACTGCTCAACCAAGTGCTGTAGACGGATGAACTTGCACAAGGCCGGATAGTGCAGATACAGCGCCATATAGTCTAAGGCCGCTGCACCACCTACCACCTCTTGTAAGAAAGACGGTTGCTCATACACCGAGGCCACACAAGGCAAAAGATCTAGCTGATGTAAGGTACTTTGCCCATTAGGAGCGTTAGTGCGCACATAGACAGCAAGCTGATCGTTACGCAGGATCTTGTATAAGGCCGCAGCTTCGCTTTCAGGTAAATTCAAGAAGAGCTCTAAAGCAGAAGCCTGCTGCGGATCGAGCTCAAACCATGAGCGTAAGGTGCTCAACGGGACATTAAGGCTGACATCACAAGCTACGACACTCTTAGCTTGCAGACCTAAGCCTAACTCTGGGAGCTCATCGCTTACCCTGTGGTGATAGCTCCAATGCTGGAGCACAAAAGGATGCAATTGCAGTGGCCACAAGGCGCTAAAGGTACAACTTTGGCCATTGACCGTAGGTAAGGTAAAGGTCTGTCCAGTAGTGATGTAAGGCAATTGCCCCATTTGCACAGCCTTAAGCTGAACACAAGCCAATGCAGGCAAAGGGATATTAAACAAAGGTGCGACGTGAGCTACTAATTGCTGTAGCAAGCGCGCATAGCCTGAGTCTAAGTTAGCTTCTACTTGAGAGGCTAAAAAAGCCGAACCCTCTAACAAGCGCTCGACAAAGGGATCAGCGCAATCGAAATTGGATAGTGAAAGGCAAGAGGCGATCTTGGGATAAGCACGGGCAAAATCCTCGGCTGCATAGCGTAAGGTATTCAGGTTCTTACGGTAATATTCCAAGAAATCAGGTTGCATCTGCAGCCTCCTTTCCCCTTTAGCTCAGGATGCCTCTAATACCACCAACACCTCGCCAGTGAGTTGCAAGCTTCACTTGCACTTGCACCTAATCCTGCCCACGTCCTGACTTGAGGTGGACTACGTTGGCCCCATTTTCTAAATCCAGCACGGTACTACACTTAAAGACCTGTCCGGCTAACAGACGTGGATGGATCTTGGCACTGATCTCCAAGTTGATAGTATGTCCGCTGCACTCAGTCACACTGGATAATGGATCCGTCAGCAACAGTACTTGCACACTGGTGGGATCTAAACGTGGCTCAAAGTACACGATCTGTTCTTTGATCCTTTGCTGTAGCTGGGATAAAGACAAAGAAGCATACGAGTGACCGCAAAAATCAGCTAAGCCCATACCCAACACCGAAAAAGCTAAGCTTTGATCGCCTTTAAGATCAGCAAGACGGGGATGGGAGTGGGAATTAAGGATCAAGGTGATGTTCTGTAAGATCTCGTGACGCAGTAATTCCTTTTTGCGCTCCAAGCTCAATTTAGCGTTAAGACTGGATCCTGCACCTGATGAGACTGACACCTCTCGGTTCTCTGCGGCAAAGATGTTATTAGCCTCCGCTAGCGTCTCCTGCGCAGCAGCATCAGCCTTGTCCGAGGCAGCACCCGCCTTGCCCGAAACGGAGGCTGCTTTATCAGAGGCGCTAGCACTAGCAGCAGATACTGTATTGGCCGAGTCCTTTGCCAGCACACTGTCGCTGCTGTTCAGGAAATGACCACTGAGCAGAGACAAGGTACAAGGCAAAAACTGACTTGCACCTTGCACTGGCATTGAGGAAGCTGGCGAGTTTATGCTCGCTCTTGAGCTCGCACGCAGCGGTCTGGTAAAAGCATCTGCACGTCCAGAACCGGTCTCTGCCATACTTCTGTCCTCAATGCGTTACTGTCTAAAGCTGCTTACGCAGCGTAGTGCAGCGTAATGCCCTGCACTACGCATACAGGCTTAGGCGTTTTCCAACTGGTTGAAAGAAGCCTCAACCGCACCATCCTTGGTGTTGTCTGGCTTGATTGGGGTGACTTTCCACGTGATCTTGCCAGCCACCAGCTCAACGTGCTCTACAGGCAGCACACCGCCTTCGTTGGCATCATGACCTTCAACCGAGCAAGAGAGCACCTTAACATTCTCTAAAGTCACCTCATATACAGGTACTTGAGCACCACCAATAGCACGGCAAGCTACAAAGTTAGCCTTAGCGATCTTTTGGCCTGACATGCAGTACTGTTGGAGTTTAGGGGTTGCCTTGTCCACATTGTGGGTAAAGACAAAAGGCTTGAATTGGCCACGACCGGCCACATCACTGACACGACCACTAGCTACGTTTTGCATAGAGCCGTGATTAAAGTCGATGACCTCAATCCACTTGGAATGGGCCTTATCGTAGGACTCGCCGTCAATGCCGTCGAGCTTGATGAAAAAATCGCTAGCCATGACAAAACCTCTTTTTTACTAGGCTTTTAGGCAAAAAAAAGATGCAGATTACACTCTTTGCCCATTAAGCCGGAAACCAAAGCCAGCCGTCATGCTGAGCAGCGCTAAGCTGCACGGCACGGCAAAGACTGGCATAAACAGAAACTGAGCTTACTAAGCGGCACCACTTGGCACTTTAGCGGTTAAACGCAAGGAGGTGGTCAAACCTTCCAGCTGATAGTGTGGTCGCAGGTAAAAACGTGCATTGTAGTAGCCTGGTTGCCCCTCAATTTCGTCAACCTCAACCCGAGCCTCTGCCAATGGGTACTTGGCTTTAACCTCTTCAGAAGCATTTGGATCTGACGTCACGTAATTGGAGATCCAATCTGACAGCCAGTTCTGCATATCAGCACGCTCCTTAAAGGATCCGATCTTGTCGCGTACAATGCACTTTAAGTAATGAGCAAAGCGTGAAGTGGCAAAGATATATGGCAAACGAGCACTCAGTGCAGCGTTCGCGGTGGCATCAGCATTGTCGTATTCCTGAGGCTTATTGACCGTTTGGCCACCTAAGAACACAGCATAATCGGTATTCTTCCAATAGCACAGTGGCAGGAAGCCATTCTTAGAAAGCTCGGCCTCACGACGATCGGTAATGGCGATCTCGGTTGGACACTTCATGGCCATACCACCATCATCTGTAGGGAAAGTATGGGTTGGTAGATCGGTGACAATACCTCCTGACTCCACACCACGGATATGGGCACACCAGCCATAATCTGCAAATGAGCGATTGATATTAACGCCCATAGCGTAAGCCGCATTCATCCACACATATTTGCTGGAATCGCCGTCGGACGTGTCTTCCTCAAAGGCAAAGCCTTCTACTGGATTGGTTTCTGCTCCATAAGGCATACGACTCAAGACGCGTGGTAAGGTTAAAGCCACATAACGGCTGTCATCAGTCTCACGGAAAGAGCGCCAAGCGGCATATTCAGGGGTGGTAAAGATCTTTGTAAGATCGCGTGGATTAGACAGGTCTTGCCACGAATCAAGGTTAAACATGGACGGATCAGCAGCGGCGATAAAAGGAGCATGAGCAGCAGCTGCTATCTGCGACATACCTTTGAGCACCTCAAGATCAGGAGCACTTTGGTTGAAGTAGTAATTGCCGATCAAAGCACCATATGGCTCACCACCAGCAGTACCGTACTCCTCTTCGTAGATCATCTTAAAGATCGGGCTCTGATCCCAAGACGAGCCCTTAAACTTTTTGAGCGTTTTGCCTAGCTCTTGTTTGGAAACATTGAGTACACGAATCTTGAGCTGATCTGAGGTCTCAGTATGCGAGACTAAGTAATCCAGACCGCGCCAAGCGCTCTCTAAGTCCTCAAAATCCTTATGGTGCATGATCTCATTGACCTGTGCCGTGAGCTTTTTGTCGAGCTCAGAAATCATACCCTCAATGGTCTTAATAGCGTCAGTGCTGACTAAGTTAGCGTTTTGTAACGCTTGCTCCACTAACACATTGACCGCACCCTGCACTGCAGTATTAGCTTCTTCGGACTTAGGTTTAAATTCCTGTTGCAGCAGCTTCTCAAAATCAGACACCTCAATAGTGGCACTTTGTGCTGCACCACTTGGTACTTGGGTCTCAGTTTGTTTGATCTCACTCATGTCCTTTTCCCTATTCCCTTCAGAGTGGAGCTTTTCGCTTTCATCAGATGCATGCCTTTATCTACAAGGCAGGGCAGGCTGGCCTTAGCTATCTGCACCAGAGTCTTGCTTCTTTTGGGCGGCTAATGCTTGTAAAAGCGAAGGATCGGCTAAGAGCTTAGCAATCAGCTCTTCAGCCCCGCTCTTGCCATCCATATAAGACAAGAGATTTGCTAACTGCTGGCGGGCTTCCAATAACTGCTTTAAGCCATCGACCTTAGCTGCGACTTTATCTGGGGTGAAATCATCCATGCTCTCAAAGGTCAGATCAACGGCCATATTACCCTCACCTGAGATCACGTTAGGAACGGTGAAGGCTACGCGTGGCTTTATGCTCTTTAAGCGCTCGTCGAAATTGTCGGCATCAATATCCACAAAATTGCGATCTGCAACTTTTGGTAAAGGCTCCGCTGGCTTGCCGGAGAGATCCGACAAAACACCCATTACAAAAGGCAGATTAACCTTTTTCTCTGCCCCATAGAGCTCAACATCGTACTCGACCTGCACACGTGGCGCTCGATTTTGCCCAATGAATTTCTGCGCATCTTTTGCCATACCATACCCCTGATGACCCAAATAATTGGCGAAATAAGGCTATAGCGTAACTACGTTACGCATCAATATCGCCAACAAACAATCTTGGAATAATCATACACGAGATCTGTTGTAAAAAATGAAATGCCATTTAGATTTTCGACAAAGGCCCAATTAAGCACTTTTTTAGAGCTCTGGAACCACATCTGATGGCTGCAAGAAGGACAGCACCGCAGCTAATGCTGGCTCGAGTTTTCGCCCATCGAGCAACTCACTAATATTCTCGGAGTTCGGGCTTTAGCTCTAACTCAGGCCATAGGGCACGGCGTGAGTCGCAGTGTTCTGCAAGAGAAAATGCTGTCATCCTGCTAGCTTTTCTTTGCCTTAGTCTGTTACTTTGCAGCAAACAGGCAAAATCAGGCAAAAGGCTCATACACCGCACTAATCATCATGTTAGCTTAAACTATGAAGGCTCTGTCCTATTGCCACGCTTTCAGGCTTTCTTGTCCGAAGCCGAACTGCTCTTTTCTCCTGAGTCCCTGTACCAGACCAACCGTACCTTACGGATAGCGGCCTCTATGCCGTTCTTCGACATGCAGATTGTGGAGTTGTTGGCAGCTTTTCAGCAAAAACCCCCTCAGCTCAACCTGAATTTTGAGCTCACGTCCCAGCCTTTGGACTTAGTGCGCGGCTCAGTGGATATAGGCTTTCAGGAGGGCTCTGAAGTAGCCGAGGGGTATATTGCCCGCCCTATTGGCAGCATCGAAAGTTGGATGTGCGCTAGCCCTGATTATTTAGCACAAGCAGGAACACCGCGCTCGCTAGATGAACTGCAACATCATCGCATCCTCAGCATTGCCAGTTGCCACGGGCTCTGGCAATTCATACGGCCAGAGAAACCTGAAGAGGTCATCTCTCTTAAGATGAATCCCTGCTTCACCTCCAATTACTCGCAGGCTATGCTGACCATGTGTTTGGCCGGTAACGGCATCACTTTCCAGCCTGTCATTGCTACCCAAGACTTAGTACAGCAAGGTCGTCTCTGCGTGGTGCTGCCCGAGTTTCGTGGCAATCCCCATATTGTCTATGCGGCAGTAGCCTCACGCCTTAATCTGTCCCCAATCGTGCGACAATTATTGGAGTTTATCGCTCAGACTATGCCTAAAATCACTTCAGCCAATGACATTACCAGCTAGCCTACAAACCAATTCGCTAAACCGTCCAGTAATGGCCATACTGGCTCATCTGAGCTCAGGATTAATCAGCTCATAAGACAGACGCGGCGCGTGTGTACAGCCCATAGTTTTACATGCCAACATTATTGTATTACATGCAAAACTGTTTTGCTGTAAAAGCAACCATAAACAGCGTGAATCCCCATAGAATGGCTTGTGATCACTTGAGGTCTCTTAGGCTCTATTGCGTTTCTCGCCCTGTTGTTCCTGTCTTTTGGAGATTGATCATGAGCACTACACTACGCCTTCTATATCCTCAATGGCAAGGTGGCTTAATTTCGCCACTTGTTCCTGAGCTTACGCCTGCTGACGCAAATTTAGGATACGTCTTGGGTTCCCAATTACTCGACTTTCTGGCTCCAAAGAATGCAGAGCATAAAACCGCTGTGGTGCCTGTAAGTACTGCCAATCCTGAGGATCGCCATCCAACTGGTGGCATCAGCAACTGGCCAGAGATTAAGGCTCAGACCCTAGCAGCCTTTGAGATCCTCAACCGCGAAAACCCAGATCGCATTATCACCTTGGGTGGTGAGTGCAGCGTGTCTGTAGCTCCTTTCACGTGGTTAGCTCAGAAGTACGGCCCTAAAACAGCAATGATCTGGATTGATGCCCACTGCGATATCAATCTGCCCAGTGATCCTTATAATGGCTATCATGCTATGGCCTTAGCCGCATGTTTAGGCAAATGCGGAGATGAGGTTACATCTTTGTTCCCTGCAACCTTCGATATTAGCAATATCATGGCTGTAGGCATTCGCGAGTGGGACGTCGGGATCAAAGAGCGCCAGCAGGAATTTGGCCTCAAACATGTCACCGCACAAGAACTCCACCAGAATAGCGAGGTGATCTCTGCATGGCTAAAGCAGATTGGTGCCGAAAAAGTAGTAATTCACTTCGATCTGGACGCCTTAGATCCACAGGAGCTTTTCTGCGCAGTAGGATTAGTACCTGATGGTATTAAGATCGCAGATGCGGTGCAACTGATCAATAAGATCGATGCTGAGTTTGACTTGGTGGGCCTTACTCTTGCCGAGCCAATGCCACGTATCGATATCAAGCTCAAGAACATGCTGAGCGCACTGCATCCTCTACAATAGCGGTTACAGCTAAGCGCCTCACCCCTCTCTTTGTTCCCTACTTCCTTAGCAGTGGTATTTCTTGCTCAAGCAGCAAGGGCCACTGCTGACCACTACAGACAGCGATCTCCTCTCTTAATGTCGCCGCATAACCAGAAAAAGCTCAGCCCCTATGGCTGATAGTATCCTGTTCTACCGCTGGAGTGGTGTGCACCCAAAACCCTCCGTCCTAAGCTCAGCCGATACGCAACAGCTTTCCTAGGCTTTTGGCGACAGCCTGCCTATAGCCGCCAATAACAGCGCCCGCCCCCTATTGACCCATCTTTGCCTCTGTTCTGCTCATTATGGCTTATAGCGGCCAGAGGCTATGCCATTGCCTTCAGCATCACAGGAGCTGACGTTGAACATGGCTCCAATACTGATACTGCTTGCTAAGCTGCAATCAGCACCTAAGGCGATTTTCACAGTTAGGTATGCTATAACTTGCAAAGTGAAATGAGGTTTTCGCCTTTTTAGCGAGTCGGTTGGTGAGGCTCTGGAGGGATAAAAATGGAAGGTAGCAAGTTGGTTGTGCCGCCTATAAAATGCCAAGGCATTAAGACAAAGCTTATTCCTTTCATCAGGGAAAAAGTGCAGAGAAATCCAGACGGAGTCTGGATTGAGCCCTTTGTGGGAACTGGGGTTGTCGCTTTTAACATTGCGCCTGCAAAAGCGGTTCTTTCCGACAAAAACCAATATATTATTGCCTTGTACAAAGGCATACAAAACGGAGTCATTACCAGTAATGTTGTAAGAGAGTTCCTCGAATATCACGGGGCACAATTAGAGCTGCTGGGAGCAGATTACTATCAGCAGATGCGAGATCAGTTCAACCAAAATGGTGATCCGCTATATTTCCTGTTCCTCAACAGATCTGATTTTAATGGCATGATCCGTTTTAACCGTCGCGGGCAATTTAATGTGCCGTTCTGCAAAAAAGCGAATCGCTTTTCCAAAGCCTACGTCACCAAAATCTGCAATCAAGTGGCCAATGTAGCCAACCTCATGAAGGACAAAGACTGGATTTTCAGATGTTGTCATTGGCAAGACGCTTTTGCTGGTGCCACGGAGAAGGATTACATCTATCTCGATCCTCCTTATATCGGCAGAGATACGTCATACGTGGGCGAATGGCCAGTAGAAGAAGCTGTCAAGTTAGCTGAATATGCTCATAGCACCCCAGCCAATGTGTGTCTCTCCATGTGGAAGGAAAATGAGTTCCGCAAAAATGACCATTTATTTGAGTACTGGGCAGATTTTGAGTGGCACGAGCATGATCATTTCTACCACATTGGCGCAAAGGAGAGTAACAGACATCCTATGGTCGAAGTGCTTGCAATTAAGGCGACAAGTGCTTAATGCGACAGCCAACGCTGCCTGCGAGTAGCTATGGATGACAGGCACGTGAAGATCCTAACTTTTAGGAAGTGCACTAAAAGCGGGGTATCGCCCCTGCGAAACCACAGGCGTAAGTCTGCGTAGTTCATTAGCCCCATATGACAACGCCCGCTACAGGGGGCGGGCGCTGTGTAAACTATGCAGGCAGCATAGCTGGCAGTATGCCTGCGAGCTCATGCCTCAACTGCCTCAACGTGACCTTAAGGATGCGTGTACAGCAGCACATTCTTGTTGTAAGCCAGATCAGGACGTAGTACCACTTTATGCACCAGCTCACCCTTAAAATTAAATGGCTCTTTGGTCAGATCTAGCGTTCTGAAGCCACCGGCTACCGGCAGATCCACGTTGTTGTTTTCAGGGTGTAGCTCGTCGATATCGTTGGTGATCAGGGCAAACTTGAACTTAGGCAGGATCTGCAAAAACTTCTGGATATAGGCGTTTGGCAGGTGCTGCAACACGTCCTTGCAGATCAACAGATCGGCAGGCTCGATGCGGTCGAAATCGCCATCATAGAGCACAAACTTAATGTTGTCTTTCTGGTAGAGCTTGGTGTTTTGCTCCACCACGATGGACGAAACGTCGTAGCCGGTATATTGCACTGCACTAAAGTCCATGAGGCGCGAGAACTGCCAGTCACCACATCCGGCATCAGCAATAGTCTTAATGTTGTGCTGAGCAATGAACTCTTGCAGGAATTGGCGATAGCCTGTGGTTAGCTGAGGTAGAGAGCCAGCACCACTACCGCAGCCCCAGCGATTAACGCTGTAGATAGCGTTAAATTGCTTGCCCAGATCGTCCTTATCGAAGTTTTGCAGGAAGTAGTTGGCGGTGCGCATCTCCAGATAGAGCTGCTGATAGTGCATGTCTTCCACATAGCTGTCGTGGATCTGATCCAACACCTTTTCACACTTCACCACGAAATGGCAAATATAACGGGTTAGTTCCTGCACCGTGGCTTTAGCAACAGCGCCTTTGCCTTGCTTGCCGAGCTTACCCAGCTCAATCTTCACGGAAGCGCTGAACTCGTCGCCGCGCAGTGCCAGAGAAATACCGTTAATGCAGGCAAAAAGGTCTTTTCCCCACAGCAGCACTCTTAAGCTGCCATGATTGGTGCTTTGGTAGGAGACAGTAACGACATTATCACTGTCTTGGCTAATGAGAATGCCACCTCCCATGTGCTGGCCAAAATGCAGCGAATTTGGGTGAATAATGATGCAATTTTCTGCGGTGCTAAGCAAATTGGATGGTAAAGCGGCCGCAAGTGCAGGAAAGAGCTGATTAAGAATTGGGCTCATAACTGGAACGGATCTAACAACTTAGGAAAGGATCTCAAAACAGGACAAGATTAGTAGCACCGGCCTCTAGCAAAACAGCATTCTTATGCTCTTTTGTGCTTATACACAGGTTAGGAGCTCAGCACAGCACTAACTGTCCTTGTTGCCTCTATCGCATCTTGCTTCTCCCTTCTCCGCCTATTTTGGGATCTAAGAGAGCTCGTTAGAATGAGCACAGCTCAGCTCAGAAAAGGAAAGCGAGCAAGGAGATAGTGAACGCAAGCGAGTAATAGCAAGTAATCCTCAGAGCTAAACCTCACACAGGCTCTGGCCTCGTGTAATCTCATGAGGTGTAGCTCGGATCGGAATACTTGAGCTTGGCTCGGATGCAGCCAAGCTAAACAGGCTGGCTAAGCATCTGCCTCTTCTGGGTAGGCAATCAGCACTAACTCATAGAGCAAATTGCAGAAACACGAGCGACGCATGCGGAATTTGTAGCCCAGATTGAGCTGTTCTAAGAAAGGCTTAAGCTCATAGAACTCTTCAGGCTGGTGGTAGATGGCAATTACCAGCACCGGTTTCTGGCTCTTAATGGTCTCCAATGCACCTTGGATCACCTGTGGCTCAAAACCCTCCACGTCGATCTTGATGAGCCCCACATCCAAGTTGCGCTCTTTAACCACCGCATCTACCGTACTTATATCCACCTCGGTGGTACGTAGTCCCTTTTTCCCTTCTAACAAGGTAGCCACAGACTCCACACCGGTGCTTTGCTGGGTTAAGGTCAGCTTGCCAGGTTTGTCAGCTAATCCCTGCTGAAATGCCAATATAGTTCCAGCTGCGATCTCTTCAGGCATTAATCGCTGGAGCTGTTGGAAATTGTGCTCATCTGGCTCAAAGGAGAGGATTTGTGAGTGCGGGAAGAGAGCGCGCAGAATTGGTAAGGTGTCACCAATGAAGCCACCCACATCAAACACGGCCTTACCGTCGATAGCTTTGAGCACGTGGGCAGGCATGTCATAGAGGCCATACCAGTTGGTAAAGGAGCTGCTCCACTCTAGATTTACCTGCTGTAGAAAAGGAGGATTACCGGCTACGACCTGCTGACGGTTGCGCTCTAACAGCATGCGGTCACTTGGTGATAACAGCAGATCCTGATTAATGAGACAGTGAGCCCCTACTCTTGCCACATCGTGGAGACGTACAAAACGCTCGATGTAGTCGCAAGAGATCTCGTCCATGTTGGCTTTAAGTTGCGCCACCAGAGGCCCCGTCGCATGCTCATCACGGTATTTGGCAAAATCGTTGACCCAGTTAAAGTGCAAAGCGCTGTAATGCTCTAGCACAAAGCTACCGAATTGCTCGGCGCTCATCTCAACCCTATTGCCCTGCGAGTCTTGTATTTGGGGATGTAAACGCAGCATTTTCTGCTGCTCTGCCAAGACAAAGTTATTGACTTTTTCGGCCTCAGCAGTAGCTAAATTCTCGCTATCCCCCCCCCATACGGTTTGGCTTATTTTCGGCGTTTTTCACGTATTTCTCCTGCATAAAATGTTGTGATGTGCTTGATACTCTATCGCTGGTAAGGACAATGTTCTCTGCCAATGGCGTTCTACCAACGCAACACCCTATTTGGTGATAATTAAGCACTGCATTTAACGCCACATTATACAGGCGATGCCGACCTTAGTAGTTACTGTTCTTGCTTCTACTGCTAACGGTTAACAGCTAACGGCTTGCCTACCTTCCTAAATAACCCCTATGGCCAAAAACCACTGACTTTGGTAGCACGTGATAGCGTCTTACGAGCCTGAGGATGTAATGGCTCTTCTTGTGCCAGTTAGAAATTACAAGGTTCTGAAGAAAAGCCACACGGCGCAGCCTAAAGCTTACCTTATTGCTGCTATGTGGTAGCCCCAAATAACAACGCCCGCAACAGGGGCAGGCGCTGGAGAAATAATATGGGCTATAGCAAGGCTATAGCCATATCAAATAAATCAGCTGGAGCAGTATCTTCAGCGGCTTGAGCAACCGCAGTTAAGCCACAGACGGCTAACACAGCCGCACATGAACTACACGCAGACTTACGTCTGCGGTTTCGCAGGGTCGCTGCCCCGCTTTTAGTGAATATCCTAAAGGTTAGGATCTTCACGGGCATGTCCACAATGCCCCCATCAAGTTGGGACAAAACGTCCCTTCCCGAGTTCGTTAACTACCGCAAGAGCGTTGCCCTGCTTTTAGTAATGCACCGCAGTCTGCCTTTGCATGCAAATTACGGATCACCACTGGCTTGTCCACTAAGCCCCCATTTGCTAATAGATTGTGAAGCCACTCGTCACCAAGTTCTTTTCTACCGATATTGAGAGCCCCGTTCAGATCAGCATTTATCACCTTACCGGACTTAGCACGATATAGACCACGCTTGATACGCTCGCCAGAAAATTGGCATATTGCTCCTTGTTGATAAAAAGCAGGCATATTATCAAAATCAAGAGCACTAGCCTTTGAGGTATAACTTTCCTCGCGGACAATAACGTTAATACCGTATTCCTCAGCTAAGTACTTGATATTATCAATTAGCTTGGCATGAGGAATATAGCAGAATTTCTGGTTATTGACTTTACCCATGTTAACGCCCTGTTTCCAGTATGGATTGTGGCCAATAACAATTCTACCTAGGTCATAAGCTAAACAGTACGAGACAACAATATGCGCAATCTTGTGAACACGATCACCAATACGGTTATTGCGTTTTAATGCAACAGACGCCATATGGTGAAATTTGCGCTTTGCCTGAAGCTCTGCCATTCGCTTGTTATACCATTGGTTAATTGACTTTAAGGCACCGCCCTTGACTAAAAGTGGAGGAACTCCCGATTTAGTCGAAATACAAGCTGCGATGTTGTCAACACCTAAGTCAACAAGCAAAGAATCGTTAGCATTAAGCAAGGCACATTGATTTAAGTTACTCCTCTTTTGATAAGTTATTTCAATGACAAAGCAATTGGCTTTAGGGCAGATGCGCAAATCTCCGCACTGAGCCAAACCAGCTTTCTCGTTGAAAGGTTGGTATTGGCAGCAAGTAATCTTGATCGGTTGGAGACCAACTTTTTTGCCGCCTGTTATGGTAAGAAGACCATCCTCAATTTTGTAGCCATTGCGACCGACATAGAAGGTCCTATACTTCTTAGCGTAGCCAGGTAACTTTGGCTTTCCAGTAAACTTGGATGGATCTTTCTTATATGCTGCATCAGCTGCAAAAAATGATACAAACTGCTCAAACACGATCTGGGTCATACGCTGAGCAGATGCCGCTGAGGGCATAGCACGATAATCGGTGGTGTAAAGCGCTCTGATGTCTTGATCAGTTAACGTTTTCGTACCGATAGATGTTTGAGAAAAGATCAGATGACGCAAATGGTAAGCTACACAATTACCGAGCCTCTTAGCTCTTGAGCAAAGTTCTGCGCATGGTCCGTAATTGGCATCTCCCTTACGTACTAAGATCTGCTGAACTCGATCCATGAAGCTTAACACCTCTGCATATAGCGTTTACAACCTCAAAACTTATATCGTTTTATTTCGATAGGAGCTTGTCGGTATAAAGCACTAATACACTGAATTTATCTCAGGATAACACAAGTTTACTCGAATTGTCAAGCAGACAAGATTACATCCATTTATTTGCTGAGTGTCCACCATCATCATCATATAGCTAAACTATTGGCCGCTTACATCCCTACGCTTACGCATAGGGAATTACGCGGCATCAGTTAAAGTTCGCTTTAGCAACATATATCTTTCTCTAAACCTCAAAAAACTTAAACGAGGCACAGAATACAGATGAAGTGTTAGGAGCTAACTTGGCAAAAGTAAAACTTGGGTAAAGAGCAAAAAAATACGGTCATAGCGCAACTACGTAAAATGTATCTCTAGGTGCTACATCCCTGATAAATATCGCAATTTCCGGCGCGGCGCTGCTTTGAAATTTGATAGGCAATTTTTTCTAAAAAAGCCACTTTTTGCCTCAAAAATCACGAAAATTGGCCCATTAATGCGAAAAAACCGACAAAAATACGTAAAATTTCGGTTAAATGGCCTTCACGAGGAGCTGCATCGTGACTGTCGCACTCTGCCTGCTTTTGGCTTTGGCCTCAAATGCCACACTGCCACCTTAGTCCCTAACCCCTAACTTGTTGGCAGTCATCCATAAGCTCCCTATCCTTACTTTCTCCAGCAGTGGTTCATGTGGCTTGTGACCACTTTCCTCCTCACCCCACTACTCACTACCAACTACCCACAACTCTCTGTTCTCTGATAGTCACAACACCTAAGGACTTTTGTGCCTTCTATAGCTCAACACGACTCTCACCGCTATGATCCTGCTATGATCGAGCTATCCGGTCAGGAGTTGTGAGGAGAACCATTTCATATGCTGAGCAATAATCTGCTTTTTGCCACCCAAGAGCGCAAACATGAGATCTATCAAGATCAGTTACACCGCTTAGTCTTATTAGACGAGCCAGAATTAGCCACGACTCTTAAGCATCTGATCTTCACCGTTAAGACCTGCCCACAGGAATTGCTCACTGCTCTGGAGCAAGGCGATTCAAATGCCCTATCTTCACTGCCTGCATGGCTAACGGATGCTGTTAGCTCCAACCACGGACAGATCCCTGATGAATACACACGACTGGGGCTATTACTTTCCCACGCGGTACAAAGCGGGCTCTTGGAGCTCAAAGGTACTTACTGCGGTATGGTGCAAAAGCCACAAGTGGATCTGGAGCGTTTAAGCGCCACCTTACAGCCCTTCTATCCGCAGCACTTCACTTTTTTGTATAGCTCTTTAGACCTAAGGAATGCCGCTTCCTGTATGGACAGCATGGAGCTACCTCCCCCAGAACAGCGCTATATATCTTTAGAAGAAGCTCCGCTTATACAGCAGGCTTGGCAGCAGCAACTGCCTGAAGTAGCCACCAATCGCCACCTAACTGCTGAGGCCTTTGCTGAAGTAGTTAAGGCTCACCATGTCTTAGCCTTACGTCGTACTGATGGTACTCCTTACGGAGTTGTAGTGTTTAATATCACAGGAGCCAGCCTGCATATTGAAGCCCTATTTAAGATCCCTCAAGCCCCCGAGAAGCAGGTTCTGTTTAAGCTGGTCGATCTAGCTAAGGCCGAAGCTCTGGCCTTAAAGTGCACTAAGATCTTTCTTTACTACAACAAAGCAGCCCCTAAAGTAGGCGCTCTCTACGCCCAAGCAGGCTTTGTGCGCGACCCACGTGTTGACCAGCACTACTTTCTGCCTGCTTAACCCACTCTAACCCACTGATCTCTGTTCTTAGGGAGGCCAAGGCAAATTACGCTTGGCCTTTGTGAATTTCACCGCATGGCTAACGCAGCTGCCGCTGCTGCAGCTGATGCTGGCAGGCGACAGCAAGAGAAAAGCATGTCCCCTGCTCTGGCCTAATCGCCACTACGCTTAGGCACTACTTCTTGCGCTTGTTTTTGGCACCGCCACGGTTCTTCTTCGAGGACTTAGAGCCAGTTTTCACCTGATTGCGTACCGCAATTCGCGTTACACCAGCGGCAGCTAAGCCCTGATGCTGAGCTTGGGCATTGGCTTGCTGTTGTTGGGCTGCCTTTTGCTCAAAAGTTTGCTTACGTCTTTTCATGCAGAGATCAGAGAAATAAGCTGACTTGCCAAAGACATCACGCTGCTTTTGGGCCTTTTGCATCAGAGGCTCAATATAGCCTAACAGCCGGTCAATGCTATGCTCTAAGCCCAGAGCCTCGGTAGCTTGGTCACAGGCCTCAGTCCAGTCTTCATTAAGGCAGCGCTCTAAAGCCTCCACCCAAGGAGCGATCTCCTCGTCTGTTGGCAAGCACAGGTTATCTTTTTTGGTGCTCTCAGGAGGATCCAACAGAATACCGCCACCACTGATAGCCTCAGGTAAACCACCGCTATTGGTCGATAACACCGGAATACCATTCATGACAGCCTCTGAGGCCACACAGCCCCAGCTCTCAAAGCATAAAGAAGGCGTAATCACTACCCGCGAGATGTCGTAAATTAAGCGTGGCTCATCGGTATGCTCGGCCACTTGGATACTGTCAGCACTGCATGGCTGGCCTTCTGAAACAAAAGGGGTACCGTCAGGGTAATGTAGCTGACGTAGGGTGTGCTGGTAGTCGCCGACACTCTTTACCACGAGGAAAGGCACTTCAGGGTGTTTTTGCGCAAAGACCTCGTGTAACTTCACGAAGATAGCAATACCCTTGGCCGGAGTTGGGTTCACCAGCGTTACATACTTAATCTTGTCTTTTTGGTCACGATGCTGGGCTAGCACCCGCTCACTATCAATGAATTGGCCAATGGCCTTAACATCGATGCCATCTTGCTCCAAATAGGATTGAGCACAGATCTGAGATGGAGCTACCACTAAATCACAGGCTACGAAGCCATAACCACGGTGATAGCCATTGTGCAGTACGTAGACAACAGGAATCCCTCGAGCTTGAGCCTCACGACGTAAGACGGTGGAAAAGACATCACCGCTGTAGCCCATAATGAGATCCGGTTGGAATTTCTCCAAGAGCTGCTGGTAGAGGTCAAAGACCAGATTCTGATCAGAGACTAAGATGGTTGGCTCAGTATGGCCTTGGGTTTTGGCCACAAAGTATTCCACACCACTATCAGTGAACTGTAAGACTTTACGCTCTTTAGTGTCACCGATCTGTGCACCAATGCGGTTAAAGACCTCAAGACCACGCACATCATCGCCTACCAGTGCATTGAGCACTTTGATTTCAATACCGCGACGGGCTAGAGCCTCCAGCATGATCTTGGAATGGATCGCAGCGCCGTTAGTGTTGTCGTGAAGAGCAGGGATGGAATACCACAGGATCTTGTAGGCCATGATCGTAAGGTCTTAGTCTGACTGAGGAACAGGAAAGGAAAAAACCAAAGCTGCGACGCCTCTCTTTTGCTTTCCCCGATCTCAGACTCAAACCAAACCATCATTAGATAGATCGATGGACTATGTTCCTGCGCTAAAACCAGTGCGCAGAAAGTAAAAACAGAGCCAAAAACCAAGGTCGCATCAGCGTTCGCGTACCAGCGCCCGCCCCCAAAAGAGCAAGCCAATCTTGCTTTTTAGCGCATTTTTTTTTTTTTTGTCAAGAGTTTTTTAAAAATTTTTTCGTTTTGTACATTAT
>DXEV01000028.1 GCA_019114785.1 Candidatus Anaerobiospirillum pullistercoris
TGGTTTACGCTTCAGTCGTATCGACCTCGATGACTACACTGTTGATGGTGAGGACATCATTGCCGACTACGATGCCGACAGCATGAACATCTTCTCCATCCCTGTGGGTGTAACCTTCGCTAAGGAATTCACTGGTGATGCTTGGACGGTCAAGCCTTCCTTAGACCTGACCTTAACCGGCAACTTCGGTGATGACGAGACCGACGGTACCGTCCACTGGGCTGGCGTGGATAACCTCAGCACCAACGTGTCTTCTGAGGTGATCGACAACTTCACCTACGGTGCAACCTTAGGTGTGGCTGCTAAGACCGGCAACTTCAGCTTAGGCTTAGGTGTCAACTACACTGGCTCCAGCAACGTCGACGAGTTTGGTGTGAACGCCAACGCCCGCTTCGTGTTCTAAGAGCAATTCGTGTTCTAAGAGCACATCGTAAAACCCATTTAGGGCCAGATCAGCATATGACCAGCGCAGCTCTAAAGCTTTAGGGCTGCTACTATCGCCAAGCTGATCTGGCGTGTTCTAAAAATTCCGACCTGTGCGGATGAATCATCCGTTGTAAGGGACATGGTATCATGGGCTCCTAACTTTACTTTTTCGTGACATTGACATTGATGTAAGGGAGCCACCAGCCTATGGCAGCATCCAAAACTCGTAAATCAGCTCAATCCCAAGCCCATAAATCTATTGGGGTGATAAGGCTCACTGCTGAGCTCTACAATCCTGACACTGATCAGGTTGAAACCAAGGCTTTTGAGCTTAAGATCCCTAAAGAGCAATTGGTCGCGGCGAATGATATGGACTCGTTTACTAAGCTCATGAGCGACAGTGAGACGATTGTTCAAGAGGCGGGGACAGAGATAATGTCTCTCTGCATGAAGTCTATTGCGAGTCAGGCTGGCGCTCAATACCAGAAACCAAAAAAAAAAAGGTCCTTTGGGGAATTTTGATCCGCAAGCTTTATGGGCTCCCAGAGAAATGCTCAAGTTACTCTGAGCTAGGCGCTTATAAATCAGCTTACAAGCGCTAATCCCTAATGAGAGGAGTTGGCATTGCTGTTGGCTACTTTCCTCTGAGATCAAAATTTCCTAAAGGACCAGATCTTGCGGGTGATCACGATGAGCCTTGAGAGCAACAAGACCGTGGCATCACGGCCAGCTCTACGTATCCACCCACTGGATCAGTAGCCTAAAAGTGTAAGTGTTAATGCTGGTGACATGTGGCTTAGATGCCGCTCTTAGGAACAAGTGACGCTCAAAAGCAAAAAAGCAGGGCTCTCGAACTCGAAAGCTCTGCCTTTAGCTGATTGCTCTATGGCAGGATCTGAGCAAATGCCAGCGTTGCAGTTGATTGGCCGCCAAACTACCGCTAAGCAACGTTTGAGCAGAAACAAAACGCTAAATCACTCATATGGAGCCGGAATCAGAACGTTGCTCTGCCAGCTTCTTGCTCAAAGCATCCACCATCTCAGAAAAGCTCTGGAGCTGCTGCGGATCAATCGTTGGCTTAGCAACAGGCTTCTGTTCCTCTGTTGGTGCAGGCAGTGTCACTATTGCATCATCGCGCGATAAAGCTGGCAACTGGTAGATGTCCCCCAACTGTAATCGCTTTAAGATCCGCTTACATTGCTTGAAATCACCGAGAAAGTTAATGTAGCGTCTGCCCTCAGGCGTCAGTCTAGGGTAAGTCTCAAAGCCTTCTAAGAAGTACTCCTTTGCCACCTTAGCCTCGTAAATAAAGTCGACATAGGCAAAGCTCTCAGCAAAACGCTTTTGTTTCCAACATGGTTGCTCACCCTCCGCAGTGGAGAAGAAATTTCGCAGCGACACAAACTCACGCTTGACAGCATAGACCACGCGCCAATTGGAGCAGATCAGGTCACACTGCGGATCTTTGAGATGAAAAAGCTCATAAAACACAGCACGACCTTGAGCTAACAGATCTGCCTTGGAAACCCCATGAAACTGGCGAGCCAGCTCCACAAATTCAAGAGGCCCAGCATAACGATTCAGATTCCATATTGCCTCTTTGCTGACTTTTAGCGCAATGTCTTGCGGAAAAGGCCTAAGACCACTCATAATACCCAGCACAATGTCTTGAGAGGCACTGCCGCGTAATACACTCAGAGACTGAGCGATGTTCACAAATAGCTCGGCCTCAAAAGGATTAAGCCCCATATCGGGGATGACGACAGCTATATCTGACGTATCCATGAACAAAAACCTCCACTAACTATTAGCCTGCAAGGCACTGGCACAAACCGAGCTAAACGAGTGATAGGTGATCGCCCAACCTCTGCGCTTTCTATCGAAGGTATAACTAGGAGCAATAGCTCGTCTAAGTGCACAAACCCAATTTCTCATTGGATCTTGACCTACTCGCCAGCCCTTAAAGTCGTAATAGTTAAAGAAAGTGTTGGCTGTACCCTCAATATCTACCAGAGGATCAGCAAACAAATGGGCATACCTCTCCCGATCCAATGAGTAGATTACATCCAACACTTCTTGCAGATCAGCGGGCCGTCGTGGATTAGAGACCAAAGGCTCGGCCGAACCGGTATAAGTAGGAGCAATATTTTGTGCAGCAGCCGACGAGAAAGAGTTATCTGACGAGTGGTTATAGAACATCATTCCCTGTGATACACCAGCCACTGGTAGCACAGGTACAACTGAAGATCCTGATGCTGGTATAGGTGTAGTCGCAGCAGCAGACAAAGGCACAGATGACATCATGCCTTTTACGTCCGAAGACTCACCCCCAGATTGAGGCATTCTCTGCGATACAGTTTTGGCAACGCTCTTGATTCCAGAACTACCGACAACAGCTGAAGCCGATACAGGAACCTTTTGCGGTACAGGAGATACTGCTGGCACCACTGGCACATCGACTGTGCTGGTTGGGATGACTCTTACCTGTGGAGCCACCTTTGCCATAGCTGCTCCATTGTAAAGAGAGTCTGGAACAGCTCCTGTCACAACTTTTACAGCTATGGCAGAAGCAGAGCTGGTAGCACAGTTCACCTTAAGCAAAGGCGACGTTGCACCAGCGCCTGAACCAGCACTGACAGCAGCAACAATATCAGCCGCATCAAGCGCCACATTTAAATCAATGCGCACTTGCAGCTCAAAATTGAGATTGTTGTGCTGCACAAGTACCACACGATTAAACGACTCAGAGTGATTAACTTGCCACATAGGCACCTCCTCAAATTACAGCTGATCCGTAGGTACGTCTCTGTACTTTTGGATCAACTGAGGACGGACACGATTAACGCGCCTGATGTACTCTGCATAGTCTTTGTCATAGGCCTCATACTCATCCAATGACATAGAGCCATCTCCTGAATTGGTGTAATCCATTGTCTTTGGAGGATGACCAATCAGCTGAACCAATTTGATATTGATGCGATTTTGGCGCTCTTTATCCATAGCCAACCACTCTGGAGTGTTGATGATCTGTACGTCATCATCAAACTCGTCTGACCCGATTGAATCTAAGGAAGCAGTAGTGCACTGAGATGGCGTGTTCTGAGACTGAGTCAATGGAGACTGCTGACCGTTATAAGAGCCTTTACCGCCGTTAAAGACAGCCTGCGTGGCACGCATCGCAGATAACTGCCCTAAAGGCATCGGCTGTGAATGTGCTTGGCCCAGAGCTGGAGCTTGCAACGAGGACTGTGAATGCTGTGTCTGAGACCAAGACTGTGACTGATACTGCATCTGAGAAGACGCGCCTTGACCATTGGCTTGGTTGAGCTGTGCGGCTGAAACTCCGGCCTTTAGCTGAGATACAACGTCAGTTGTATCGAAGTAGACTATGGCCCAGCCCTGTTTTTTGCCATCTGCTTTAACTCCACGTCTAACGGCACTGCTAAGGGCACAAGTCCAATCGTGTATTGGCTCATCGCGTATCTTCCAGTCTTTGTTCGTGTAGAAGTCGTAGAAATGTGCAGCAGTAGACAAAATATCAACCTTAGGGTTGTTAAGGAGATGTGCAAATTTCACAGGATTAGAGTAGATGTAATTCACTACTTCTTGGAGATCACGAGGGCGATTACCCGAGACTGGGTTACTTACAGACTGAACTGCCTGCATGGCTGGAACTGGTGGTGCAGCAAACTGAGATTGGTATTGCTGAGGCGCAGCAAACTGAGACTGGTACTGTTGCACCCCAGAGGCTGGTACAGAGTTCTGTGCTGTAGACACATAAGCCACAGTTTGACTCTCATTACGCTGAGTAGTCACAACCACAGCAGCTTGCTGCCCATTAACCACATTAGCAAAGACAGGAGTCTCTACAGGCTCGGCTTGGAGCACAGGGATGTCATCAGGCTCAGGAATAGCCTTTGACTGAGATATAGGCTCAGCGTTATGGACACCAGAGCCTTCGGTCTTAGAGGCGGTTTGTTCTTCCGATGCAGCATTAGCCACAACAGCGGTCTGACTCACAGGCAAAGAACTACTAACAGGTGCAGCATGAAGAACCGAGGCACCCGATGCGACCTTAGTGGCCAAAGGTTTGGTATCAGCCACTGGAATGTCTTTGGTGGCAACTTTAGCCACAGAGGTGGTAGCGGCCGCAGCAGCGGTCTCAGACACACTCTTAGTCTGAACACTTGGGGTGTCAGCTACAAACGCAGGCGCGTCAGCCTTAAGCTCATCGGCACGTGGTACAGGGTTAGTGTTAGCCACACTATCCTTTGTTACAGGTTCCGACTCTGAGCTATCCTCGAAGGTGGTTACGACTTCAGCTTCAGTCTCAGAGCTGGACTTAAGGTTAGCCTTATGCTCAGTCACGACTTCAGAATCAGAGGCACAAGGCTGATCTGCGGAAGAATCAGTGGTGGTTGAGGTAGTGGAGACAACAGCTTGGGTAAAAGCAGGGGCGGGCGCAGCACAGAGAGCAGCGACCTCCTCATCAGTGGTGGCATGGGCCTGTGCAGACACTAACGCTTCCAGCTCAGGTGGAAGTTGCACAAAGATCAACTCACCATTTATGCGCACTACCTTTTCCAAGACGATCAGCTGATTAAGAGCCTTGTCTAAACGGCGAGCAGTAAAACGAGTTACCTGTTGGAGCCTTTCTTTAGCACAATGACCAAATGACTTAAGCACGTGAAACACAAAAGCAACATCTGGAGAGATCAACTTCTGCTCAATTGCAGCAACCTTAAAGTCGACTAAAGGGAGAGAGCGCAGACAATCACACATACGAAACTCCTCGCGTTTTACAACGCTATACCTCTAACCGGAGGCAGGGGCTGCTTTAGGGTATATAGCACCTGCCTCCATCACTTATGCGCATCGGCGCATCCTGCTAAGACACATAAATCTCCTGATTTATGGCATAGCTCCCTTTATTTGCGACTTGATCGCTAGAACTGGTGGTTTGGCCACTTTGGTTTACAGCCAAGCCACCTTGGTTTGCACCAGAGCTGCTATTGGCCATCTGCAGCGTATGCTGCACTTGCGGCATAGCTTGATGGCCTTGCGAGCACCCCAAACTACCCTATTTGGCCTTAGAGGCATATTTGCTCAGCAGATAGGCCCCCTTCCTATCTGCAGAACTCTCAGTGAACAAAGTCCACGCGCCTCTAAAGTTCAGGTTGATAGTGCCGACTGGGCCACTACGGTTCTTGGCCAGATTAAGGAGACGTCCCTCAATTTCCTCTTGCTCCCCATCCTTATGCTCTTTAGGCTTGGACAAGAACATAACGGCGTCAGCATCCTGCTCAATGGCACCGGAATCACGCAGATCGCTGAGCATCGGGGCTTGATTATCTCGGTTCTCAATCTGGCGATTGAGCTGAGACTGAGCTAAGACGGGGCAAGAATATTCTTTGGCCATTAACTTGAGTTGGCGGCTGATATTGGCCAGCTCAAGATTACGATTACCGCCAAAGTTCATGGAATCGTTGATCATGAGCTGAAGGTAGTCGATCACGATCAGGGCCACTCCGCCATACTCATCTGCAATATGACGAACCTTGGTCGCCAGCAAGTTAGGAGAGAGGCCACCATTGTCATCCACCAATACACGGCAGATATTCCGGCTACCATCCTTATTGAAGGAGGAGTACTCAAGATTATGCAAACGCTCATAGCCTTGCTGTTTTTGCTCTGAGCTCAGACGACAATACTCAATGTCACCAGTGGAAGCCCGCATCATAGTGCTCAGTGTGCGGAAGCCAATCTCCTCGTTGCTCATCTCCAAAGAGAAGAACAAAATCGGCTTGGTGATAGCATGGCTGGATGCGATGTTCTCAATGACGTTAAGAGCAAAAGCTGTCTTTCCAACAGCAGGACGTGCTGCCAGAATATAGAGCTTGCCAGCATGAAGACCATTCAGCTTCTGATCAAGCTCATTAAAGCCAGTCAATAATCCGCGCTGAGGCTCATTGTTAATAGCCCGCTCTTCAATGTCCTGCAAACAGCGCATGCAGATGTCAACCAAATTCTGAGAGCTATCGCACTGAAGCACACAGCGCTGGGCAGTCTCATTCAAGGAGACCACTGCTTTAGCCACGACATCAGTGAACTTAAAGTTGAGAGGACAAGCGCTAACATTCAAAAGATAGCGAGCGATCTCCTGCATCCGATCCCAGCAACCACGTTGCAGGATCATGTCGATCCACGAAGTGATCACGGCCGGAGAAGTGACCGACTGATTGGCAGCAGCAACCAGCATGTTAATGACGTTGGCCATGCTGGTGTTATTGCCCTGAGCACAACGCTCTAACAGCTGAGGGTAAACTGCATTGTTAGGCAGTGCAGAGGTAGCATCAGCACTGAAAGCACCCATGCTATCCAAGATCCCCATGGTGATATCGAAGATGATCGCTGTATCACCATAGCGGAAGTCATCAGAGCTCAGGTGATGTAAAGCCTGATCAAAGGCTTTTACCTCAGATGGGCGATTGATCAACCAAACCAGCAGCAAAGCCTCTGGATCGCTTTCTTGGCCATTGCTTCGAGCAAGGTTTGGGTTTAGATAATTTGGGCGAGCCAAACACGGAATGCGTAAGCCTTCCATTTCCTTTTCCTTTGTGGGGATATACCCCAACGAAATCCATACATCAGGGCTGTTCTGGAGCTGCCTCTAGCTAGCTGATAGGCTGCTACAAGGCAGTTGCCAATGCCACTGCTACTGCCAATAAGACGGTAAAAAGACAAAGAGGCAAAGCAGAGCCAGTAAAGTCCTCTGAGACCGAGGTCATAAAGGCCATTAATGCTGTCTCTAAAGGCACTTTAGCCATGGCGGCTAATGGCGGATATAGCAGAGAGATGTATGGCAGATAACTGGATCTTGCCTACGCTAAGGCGATCCCAAGATCCATAGGGATCAACCTCAAGCAAGGCAAAGGGGTTGGAGGAATTGGCCCACACGACGATCCTAAACGCCGCATGGGATAGAGGAATGGATACAGCTTTAGCGGTAAGTGGATAGAAGCCTACCTAAGGCTTTAGGCACCAAGCGGATACACTACAGGCGGGAACGGAGTCTCGTTGGCTTAAATAAGCCATTTAGCGTACCAACTCAGGCCAGATGCTCTACGAGGCAAACCTTAACCACAAACGGCTAAAGACCACGTAGGGGCTTAGATAGCCTCAGTCTGGGTAGCGCCAGTAACGACGTACACGAGACGCAGAGGGACTAAATCCAATAAGTCCGAAGCGCGGATAGTGCGAACAGAAACGGGAGAGTTGCCCAGAAGACGCTCAGATAAAGGCATGAGCTTTGGGGCGGAGAAAGCAAGAACAGAGCTGTTCATAAGAATTGCCCTTCTATCGATTTTTGAAAAATAGACCATTTGAAGTGGTCGAGTCGGTTAGGTACTTCAAAACCCTTGATAGAAGGAAAAGGGCAGTGCTTATTCAATATATTCGCACTATACCTAACCACAACACTAGCAAATTATACCAAAAACGGTACATAACAAAGCTAGCGATCACGCTTAAGATCGCGTGATTTCCTCTATCAAAGTTTTTTGAAAAAAAAACCGAAAGCTTAGTTTTGAAGCTAAACCTTCTTGGTTTTTCACCTTGGTTACAGTATATTCGCTTCTCAACACAAAACGCAAGCGCTTTTTAAAACAAGCACAAAACGGCTAATATATGCGGTACACACGCATACCACGGTGCCTCAGACCTGTTAAAAGGCAGCTCAAAATCATTGCTCAATCTGAAACAAAACAAGCCGAGTTGCCCAGTGGATTTGGGCTGAACCCACTACTGCCTTAACGGAAGCGCATAAAGTGAAAATATTTCTCAAAAAGCTGATCCACATGGCCCTTGCCAGCAAACAGGCATATTGAGGAGGCCTCTGCTACTAGGCCTCAGTTAAGCCCCTGCAATTGAGACAATACGTCAGTACAGGGGCATTACGGATAGCTAAAGAGTCGCACGCGCAGCCTCTAAAGGTACTTACCATGGCAGCATGACAGAGAGATGGGGCAATATAGCGGAATCATCCTACACTAAGGAGCTCTACGCTCTGGTTGGTGCTACTGGCTAAAGACTATGAGGGAACTTAGATAAGCTCAGGATGAGCAGTGTTAGTGACTACGTACTCGTGACCAGAGAGGCTAAGACCACAGCAACAATAGACCGGTATTGCGAACGAGAACAGGAGAGATACCCAGAAAGGGCTCGGATCGGATAGGAGGGTGAGCCTTGGGGCTAGAGGAAGCAAGAACTGAGTTGCTCTGAGATATAGGCCTTCTTTGCTTTTTAGGCATTAGCCTTAAGTGGGTGGTTAGGCACTCAGAAAACCCTACACTAGACGGGCTGAGCTTATTAGATCTATTCAGCTCAAATACCTAACCATTGCGCCAGCTCACTGTCCCCAAATGAGGCTTGAGACTTGGACTAGCGAAAACAAAGACGTTGCTCTTAAGGTGAACTCATTACGTTATAATCCTCTTGTTAGAAGGCTAGGCACTCAGAAACCCCTCTGCAAGCTGGGCAGGGATTATTGGGGCTTACGCCTTATTACTCCCATACCTGCCCCTCACTATACCAAGACCAGAGTCGAATCTTGGTCTAGTGAAGACAAGTAAATAGTTGCTCTTAAGGTGCACTTCTTTCGACACAACCATTTACAAGGGGGCAGGTACTCGAAAACCCCCGAATCAGAAGGGCGGGTTTATTGGGGCTTACGCCTTATTACGCCCATGCCTAACCACGCATAATGAACAAAAATCATTGTAGCCCCAGCACAGACATTCCAAGAAACGCGTAAAAATGGCTTATATATGCGGTTTCATTGCACAAACCATCTAGCAAAACCCTTTATTTATCAGGGGTTGAGGTGGCTCTCGCCCAAAATTGCTGTTTGGAATATTTTTAGCCTCCACCCTAAATAGATACAGACACTGCACCAAAAAATGTGCTAATCATTGCACCAAATAAATGCAAAAACAGGTTCAAAAAACTTATACCCTTGTAACAGGCATTCCTATTGGATTTTTGTCTTAATTTGACAAGAACATGTTAAAAAGTACTTGACAAACAGAATATTTATATGTTATTAAATATACCCAAGACAACTATGCCTTTCTAATATATCC
>DXEV01000029.1 GCA_019114785.1 Candidatus Anaerobiospirillum pullistercoris
AAACGTCGTGAGACAGTTTGGTCCCTATCTACCGCGGGCGTAGGATAATTGAGGGGGATTGCTCCTAGTACGAGAGGACCGGAGTGAACGAACCGCTGGTTTACGGGTTGTCATGCCCATGGCACGGCCCGGCAGCCAAGTTCGGAACTGATAACCGCTGAAAGCATCTAAGCGGGAAGCAGGCCCCAAGATGAGTTATCCGAGTTTATTCATAAGGGCCGTTGAAGACGACGACGTTGATAGGCTGGATGTGGAAGTCATGTGAGTGATGAAGCTAGCCAGTACTAATGACCCGAAAGCTTAACCATACAACCCCGAAAGGTTTGAGACCAAGGTTGACCCAATAAGTTGCGACAAATACATAAGCTTACACATTTTTAAATACAGATTTGCTTGGCGACCATAGTGCTATAGTCCCACCTGTTCCCATTCCGAACACAGAAGTGAAATGTAGTGACGCCGATGGTAGTGCAACGAACGATTGTGCGAGAGTAGGTCATCGCCAAGCTTAATTTTTGCGGAGCGGTAGTTCAGCTGGTTAGAATGCCTGCCTGTCACGCAGGAGGTCGCGGGTTCGATCCCCGTCCGTTCCGCCATTTTCTTGCAGTGCTGATATGGCTCAGTTGGTAGAGCGCACCCTTGGTAAGGGTGAGGTCCCGAGTTCGATTCTCGGTATCAGCACCATTCTTTTTGGCCACCGTGAGGTGGTTTTTTTGTTTTTGGCCACCGTGAGGTGGCTTTTTTGTTTGTGTCGAGCTCACCTTCTCAACTGACTTCTTTTGCAGCGGAATTATTGTGCACTAAGTCAGCGTGTGCATCGAGCCAGGGTAGTAGTGTGGTAGTAGGGAGAGCTGGCGCGCAAGCATTGAGGAGTTACATATGAGCACCCCTGATGTTGACGATGCCCCAATCAAAACCTTGCACTCATCGCGGGAAAAGTGTGGTCGTTTTACTTATGTCAGTGATCAAGTGTTAGTGCATGGCGTGCAGCGCCCTTATGACTACATTGATATTCACAGTGGTGTTTGTATCCTCCCGATCTACCAAGGCAAGATCTGCTTATTGCGTGAATACCGTTACCCAATCAAGTCATACCAGTATCAGTTACCAGGTGGCTTCATTGATGAGGGCGAGGCGGTTGAGGTAGCAGCACAGCGCGAGTTACTCGAAGAAACCGGACTGGTCTCTGATCACGTAATAGACTTAGGATCGTTCTATCCTTCCTTTGGATCGACTAATGAGGAGATCCATTTAGCCGCAGCCATCTGCACTCGCAGAGAAAAGCCACAGCAAGAAGTGTCAGAGGTAATTGAGCCTATTTTCATGACTAAGGACGAAGTGTTCTCGTTAGTGGCTCAAGGTAAGTTCAAGCACGGAGCAGGCTTAGTTGCGCTCTTCAAATACTTCTCGATTTATGAGGCGCAAGCCCAAGCTCCATCTTCAGCTTCAGCTGCAACAGCAGCAGCCGATGCAGCTTCTTGCTGTCAGCCAGAGTTTTCCACTGATGTCAGCCCTGACTTTAATCTGCAAGATGCTTTATATGGTGTGCACTCTTCTCAGAGTGAAGAGTCTCATGGCTTCTCTGTCCCACTAGGGATCTGCTTTAAGTACTTAAGCCCTGAGCTGATTAAGGCTGAAATTAAAGTTACGCCACAGCTTTGCCGACCAACAGCAAAAGGCTTCATTCTGCACGGTGGTGCCACTTTAGCCTGTGCCGAGACTATTGCCGGAGTCGGTTCTTTAGTCAGCTGCGCAGGTCGTTTTAACCCTTGTGGTGTCAGCATTACCGCCAATCATGTGGCCATGGCTCTTGTTGGTGATTGCCTGCAAGTCAAAGCTACACGTCTGCACGCTGGTGCGCGCAATCATTTGTGGAACATTGACTTCAGCAATAAACAAGGTGAGCTGGTGTCAGCAGTGCGTGTGACCAATGCCCTTATTCCTGAGGCTTAGCTGTCCACCACGCTATCGCTTTAGCTCCTGTTTGTGCTTTTTCCTAGCGCCTACACCGCCACACAGCATGGCTTTTTCGCAATGCTTGTTTTCTAAGACATCAGCTTTGCGGTGGTTATGCGTGTGGCTCAACTTTCCCTTCTTTTCTCATTTTTGCTTGTTTGCCCCTGTTCCTGAGGCTATTTTGCTTTGGGATTAGGGTAACCTCACGAAAGTTTTCTTCACTTTGCTCAGCGTTGTATCTTTGCTCTACTGTTTTTGGCTAAAATGTGGCCTAATTGCGTGTGCTCTAATTTAGGGCACATTAGCCCAGTCACATAATCCCCTAAAGCTCTTGCGGCATGTGTTGCGGTGGAGTCTTTGCTTTGTGACTGCGGTGGTTTAGGCTTAATTTGCATGGCAGTGAGAGGAGAGAGTTTTGAGCCCTGATCGTCTTTCTGTCCCTTACAGCTTGGAGCAGCAGGCTCTGAGTTGGGGACAAGCTTTGTCTGAGCTTTATCAGAGTGGTTACTCCTTTGCTTTGTATCGTCTGCCACAGCAAGAGCCTGTTTTAATTCTGAGTCAAAACAGCGTAGCCACATTACAGCGTCTTGCTGATCTGCAGTCGTATCAGGGATTTTTGTTTTCTCCTTTCGCCCTGACTAAGGATACGCCTGCACTTGTGATTGTGCCGGAACACTCGGCCAGCTCAGCAACGCAGATCTCTGCGCTTCTCTCTTCCTTAAGCTCTCTAACAACCCCTAGTTCCGCACCGCAAACCGATAGTACCGAGAGCAACAGCACTGGTGCTGGTGCCAAGCATGAGCAGCCTGAATTTACTGGCAGTGAGTTGCCTGCGGATATACGTGAGCGTTGGGGCGAGCTGGCGGGAGATAGCAGTGATTATGCGCGTTATTGCCAAGCTTTTGCGGCCTTTATGCAGGAATTATCCGCCGGTGGCTGTGGCAAATTAGTGCTATCACGTCAGCAGTCTGTTTCTTTACCAGCTCATTTTGCTGCGCTGCAAGCTTGGGCTAGAGCCTGTAGTTTGTACCCTAATATGATGGTGTCTTTGGTGGCTACCAAAGATGGTGGCATGTGGCTTGGTAGCTCCCCTGAGATCCTGCTTTCTGGCTCAGGCGCTGCTTTCCGTACCGTAGCTTTAGCCGGTACTATGCCTTTATCACCTGCTTCTGGGCAGCAACAGAGTAATGACGCTGCTGTATTGCCTCAGCTCAGCGATTGGTCTCCTAAAAATCGTACTGAGCAGCAGATTGTTGTGGACTATATTGCTTCTCTGCTTCAGCAACATGCCAGTTGTTATAGCGTGGTTGGGCCTTTTACTGCTCGTGCCGGAAGAGTTGTGCACTTAAAAAGCGAGTTTGCCTTTAAGCTCAAGACTCCATCTGCTCTTGCCGCAATGGTAGAGGCGCTGCATCCTACACCAGCCGTGTGCGGTTTACCTAAAGAGCGGGCCTTTGCTTTTATCCAAGCACATGAGGGCTATAACCGCTCGTACTATGCAGGCATTGTGGGGCCTTTTAATTACCAAGAGCACACCGCTCTCTATGTGAATCTGCGCTGCTTACGCCTCGAGGAGCCTTGTTGTTCTTTATTACCTCTTTCTGCTACAGCAGATGAGTTGCCAGTCCGTCATGCCACTTTGTTTGCTGGTGGCGGAATCCTTTCTTCTTCTGAAGTGCAGGATGAGTTCAAAGAAACATGTGCCAAGATGGCCACTTTATATGAGTTGTGGCGTAACTCATAACAAGAGCTTGGCCATGTTTATGGCCAAGAGTGGCTAGCGTTAGCACTAGCGTTGGAGGCTAGATCGCACCTGAGGTCATAGCTTGCTTGGTTTGTGGGCCAAAACAGTTTGAGATGCCCAAATAACAAGTCATTTCTGAGAGTATAGGAGGGGTCAATGTATTCAGATAAGACCAATGTCTTGCAGGTAGTATCGCTGTTGCAAGCTCACAATATCAAAGATGTGGTGCTCTGCCCAGGCAGCCGTGACATCCCTCTTGTCCATAGTTTTTGCCACTGCCAATTCTTTCGCACCTATAACCTCACTGACGAGCGTAGTGCTGCTTTCTTTGCCAACGGTATTGCTTTAGAGCATAAAGCTCCTGTTGCCTTGATCTTAACTTCAGGCAGTGCCGTGCTTAATGCGCATCCTGCTGTATCCGAAGCCTTTTATCAGCAGATCCCGCTATTGGTGATCTCCTCTGATCGTCCCGCCGCATGGATTGGTCAGCGTGATGGCCAGACTTTACCTCAGCCTCATGTCTTTAACACCTTGGTCAAAAAGTCAGTGTCCTTGGTGGAAGTCAATTGTGAGCAAGATGCTTGGTATAACAATCGCCTGATCAATGAGGCTATTCTCGAGCTCAATCACCATGTGCTTGGCCCTGTGCATATCAATGTGCCGATCAGTGAGCCTTTCTTTAATTTCACTACCAAGGATCTGCCAGATGAGCGCGTGATCAATCGTTTATGCCTGCCATCTTGGGGCCAGTCCTACTCTTTTGCTCTGCTGCACAACCCTGCTACTACCACAGCAGAGGACTCAGCGCAGATCGGTTTAAGTATTCCTGCTCAAGAATCTCTGTCTACTTTGTCAGCACCGCAGGATGCAGACAATACATCAGCTCAGATTAATGCTGCTGCCAGTGACCTTGCAGCTACTGCTGTCAGTGCTAGTGCAGCTGCCGCCAGTGCAGCCGCTGCCGCTACGGTGAGTGGCACTCAGACCAGTAAGTTAGATAAGGACGAACAGCGATATAAGGCCGTATTGCAGGTACTAGATCAGGTGGGTCCACGCTTTGTGCATTTGCTGGTGAATAAGCCACGTCGCATGCTGATCATCGGTCAAGATCAATGGCGTTTGCTTTCCCGTTTTATTAGCCCAGAGATCTGGATGCAGCTCAGCTCGCAGATGGTCATCGTGACGGAGAATTTGGCTAACCTGCATTTTGATCACTTGTTTGATGGTGTTGAGCGCAAGTTCTACCAGATGGGCACGATCGACCATATTGACGCTATCCTGCATGCCCAACAGCTTCAGCCTTATGTCGGGGTGGATCGTAAAGAGTATAAGCAGCATTTGGCTAAGATCGACTTTAACGAGATGGTGTCCATGCTGCCTGCGTTTGATCATTTGCATTTTGATTTTGACTTTGATTTTGCCGAGCAGCTGCGCTCCATTGTCTTGCACTCTTTAGCTACCAAAAGTGCTGAGTTAGAGCGTAACCCTCAAGCTAAAGAAGAGGTGGAAACCAGTGGCCTGACGTATACAGACTATTTGCTGAACCAAGATGCAGATATGCCTTATGTTGGTGGCCTCGAGCGTCCTGATGTAGTGATCACCATTGGTGGCCATATCATTTCCAAACGCCTAAAGAAATTTTTGCGTGCCCAAAAAGTAGAGCATATCCACGTGAGTGCTGATGGTGAGGTGGCTGACCTTTTTGGCACACTCAGTACAGTAGTTGAGATGGATCCCGTAAGCTTCGTGAAGCTACTGCACGCTAGTTTAGCCTTATTGGATCACATGACAGTGCGTGAGCAGGTCGGTTTTGTTTTTCCTGAGCCTCTCGAACGCCTGAAGCTAAAGGGTGTCTGTGCTATAGAACCAGAGCAACTCACTGCTCCAGCAGGTGGCGTTACCGGAGAACATGGATCTTTCTGTTATTTTGATTGGGGCAAAAAGCGTCGCGAGGAACAGGAAGTTACCAATCGTTTTGTAGCAGCTGCAAGATTAGCCGTGCTATCTAACGAAGCCCAGCGTCAGGCTTATCCGGTAAGTAAGTGGGGATATTCTCAGATGCGAGCTATTGTGGAGCTCCTATCTCACGTGCCAGCCGATAGTGTTGTGCATTTGGCGAATAGCTCCAGTGTACGTTATGCCCAGATGGCAGAGCGCTTAGATGTCACTTATCAGGCTAATCGTGGTGTTAATGGCATTGAGGGCTCGTTATCCACTGCTATGGCTTATGCCTCTGTATCGGAGCGCTTAAACTTCATCGTGATTGGTGATCTCAGCTTTTTCTACGATATGAATGCTCTGTGGCAGATCTCTGCACAGCCTAATGTGCGTATTATGGTGCTCAATAATAGTGGTGGTGAGATCTTCCATGCACTACCAGGTTTACATTTAGATGGTAAGTCCTTAGCCGCCGTGACAGGTGAACATCGGACTTCGGTTAAGGCTTGGGTACAGAATCGTGGCTGTACTTATTTTGCAGTACATAAACAGAGTGAGCTGCAAGAAGTTTGGGAGCGCTTTTGTAGCCCTAAAGTTACTGGTTGTCGTGCGCGACCTTTGGTGCTGGAAGTGTTTACTGATGCAGCCAGTGATATGGCTATTCTCAAAGAGCTGCAAGCGCATGGTTATGTGTAGCGACTAAGGCTGGCTAGTTGCGCTATTGCTACTGTTACGGTTTTGGGAATTTCCTCGGATGGGGGCTCGCAGGGGCTGTTTTCTGAGGAGATGTAGTTTTTCACCACAATGAGGAGTGTCCATCATGGCCACACGAAATTGGCAGACCATAAAAGAGTATCAGGATATCCTGTTCGAGTTTTTTGAGGGCATTGCCAAGATCACGATTAATCGTCCACGCTATCGCAATGCCTTTACCCCACAGACCACGGCTGAACTGAGTGATGCTTTTAATTACTGCCGTGAGTGCCAAGACATCATGGTGGTAGTGCTCACCGGCGCTGGTGATAAAGCCTTTTGCTCTGGTGGTGATATGCACGTCAAAGGTATTGGTGGCTATGTCGGTACTGACGGTGTACCTCGCCTCAATATCTTGGATGTCCAAAAACAGATCCGCTCGCTACCAAAGCCAGTGATCGCTATGGTCAATGGTTATGCCATTGGTGGTGGCCACGTGCTACACGTAGTCTGTGATCTGAGCATTGCTTCGGAAAACGCTATTTTTGGTCAAACCGGCCCTCGTGTAGGCAGCTTTGATGCTGGCTTCGGTTCTTCTTATTTAGCCCGAGTCGTGGGCCAGAAGAAAGCACGTGAGATCTGGTTCTTATGCCGCCAGTACAGTGCTCAAGAGGCTTTAGAGATGGGCCTTGTGAATAAGGTCGTTCCTTTTGATCAGCTTGAGGACGAGGTGGTGGAGTGGGCCAAGACCATGATGCAGCACAGCCCATTGGCCTTGCGCATGATTAAAGCTGGCTTAAATGCTGAGCTGGATGGCCAAGCCGGTATTCAGGAGCTGGCTGGTGATGCCACTATGCTCTATTACATGACAGCCGAGGCCCAAGAGGGTGGTAAGGCTTTCCTCGAAAAGCGTAAGCCTGATTGGTCGAAGTTCCCTAAATTCCCTTAATTACAGCTCAGAGCTTAGAGCTCAGAGCTCTGAGTTAGAGCGAAAGCAAGTCTAATCGCGCAAGCTCTAAAGTCCAAGAGCCGCAGAGCTTGCCCTCAAAGGAGATTAATGGAGACCAAAGATGGCTGTCGAAGCGCTGATTTATCACTACCAACTGCATTTTAAGGAACCAGCCATGACCTCTCGTGGTACTTATCTCGACCACGATGTCTGGTATTTGGTGCTGCAAGAGCTAGAGCGTGGCTATTGGGCTGTGGGTGAATGTGCCCCTTTGCCTGATCTTAGCCCAGAGTATATGCAGTATCGTCATTCTGCACTAAGTGGCGCTGAACTGAGCGAAGAGAGGGTGGCAGAGTCCTATGGATTGCTGGTAGCACAGGAATTTGCGCACTTCTTACGTAATTGGCGACAGCTGTCAGGTGATGCTCGTAACTTGGATACGCAGGTTCCGATCCAAGATCTCCTTTGCGATGTTGATCCTTGGTTGAGTGCTATTCGTTTTGCCTTGGAAACCGTGTATCAGCAATGGTCACAGTGCGTGGCCTTAGACCAACAACACCATAGCTCGGAGCGTTCTACCAGCTCATGGGAATTGTGGCCAAATGCCTTTAGTGCCGGTAGTGAAGGTATCACCATTAATGGCTTGATCTGGATGGGCAATTTTGAGCAGATGAGTGCACGGATTACTGCTAAGTTGGAGCAGGGCTATCACTGTGTCAAGCTCAAGATCGGAGCCATAGACTTTGAGCGTGAGTTAGACTTGTTATCACAGATCCGTGAGCGCTTTACCAAAGAACAGCTAGAGTTACGTGTTGATGCTAATGGTGCCTTTAAACCACATGAGGCTATGCGTAAGCTCGAGTTGCTCAGTGCCTTTGATCTGCATTCTATTGAACAACCAATCAAGGCAGGGCAGTGGTCTGCATTGCGTGAACTGTGTGAGAGCTCGCCTTTGCCTATTGCCTTAGACGAAGAGCTGATCGGTGTTAAGCGCCGTGAAGATCGTCAGCGTTTACTGGATGCTATCTACCCACAATATATCGTGCTGAAGCCAACTTTACATGGTGGTCTATGTGGCACTTTAGAGTGGATTGAAGAAGCACAGCAACGCGATATCGGTTACTGGTTAACCTCGGCCTTAGAGTCCAATGTGGGATTAAATGCACTCTCCCAGTGGTTAGCACAGTATGAGCATCCGCTGCCTCAAGGCTTAGGTACTGGCCAGCTGTACACCAATAATTTACCTATACCACTAAGCCTTAAAGGCGATCAGCTCTGGCTTAATGCGATGTCACCATCTCAAGCTTGTGATTTAAGCAACCAAGTGCGTGCTCATTTAGAGCAGCAAGCGGTATTAGTGAGCCGTGTGGTCTTAAACTAGCTTCTTACTTGGGTGTGACAAAATGCAGGAAATGACTAAGTTAGTACCGGTGCTGGACTGGGTCAAAGAGCTGTGGCTACAAGAAAGCTTGCCTTTACTGGAACATGAAATTATCACGGCATTAGGGAGTGTTGCTGCGCCGGTACAACAGCTCGGTACGCAAACACTGCAGCAGTTGAGAGTTGAGATAGAGCAACGTCCCACTGTGTCGGCAGCTGAGTTACAAGCTAGCTCTGACGCCCAAGATTTTGCTCCCCAAGATCAGGTGCATAGCGCTTTTAGCCGTACTTTGCGTTGGTCTAGAGACGACCAAGCGTTGCTCATTAATGGCGAGCTCTTTACCCCAGAGCATTGTCGCTATCCTTCACCCCTCTTAGATTCTGTGCCCCAGCTGACTTTAAACAAGCAGGGCCTTAAGCAGAGCTTTTTACAGGGCTATTTTGCCGAGCGCTGCGGTGATTGCCATGATTTTAATGCCGTAGCTGATTTCTTGCGCGAGTGGTTCAGTAGCGAAAGCGTCATGCAGGTACAAACCTCGGGCTCTACTGGTACCCCTAAAAAGATGCAGGTAGAAAAAGAGCGCATGTGCAATAGTGCTGCTCTCACCTTAGAGTATTTGCATCTTAAAGGGCCACAATGCCGTGCTTTAGCCTGTATGTCTTTAGACTATATCGGGGGCAAGATGGTGGTGGTGCGCTCGCTGCTGGCTAACCTGCACCTGTTAGTAGTGCCACCTTGTGGTTTGCCTCTGCGTAACCCCGTGTCTCCTGTTTTAGCCAAGATGCGTGAGGAAATTGCTCAGCTTACAGGACAGTCTGCTTCACTAAGCTTTGAGCTTGTGGAGCAAGTGACAGCTGTGCTGACTCATTACTGTTACCAAGTGTTGAGCTTGTCAGTTGTCTGGAAAGCAATGCAGCAGCAAGTTGATTTTGCTGCCATGGTGCCGTTGCAGGTGTTTAACTGCATTCGTGCTGCTCAAACTAAAGATGCCGCTTTGTCTGCTCAGCAAACACTGACTGAGGAGCAAGCAATACAGGAAGCGTCTCAAGGCGAAGAGTTGGCATCATGGGATAGCTTTAAGAAGCTGATTATTGGTGGTGGCGAGGTGAGCGCTAAACTCCTTGCGCAGCTGCAGGCTTTACCAACGGCTTGCTACAGCACTTATGGTATGACCGAAACGCTTTCCCACATCGCTTTGCGCAAACTCAATGGTGACGATGCCTCTGAGTGGTACTATCCATTCCCTCGCGTAGAGCTCAGTACCAATGAGCAGCAGTGCCTTAAGATCAATGCCCCTCTGGTGTGTGCGCAGCCTTTGCAAACCAATGATGTTGTTACTTTCAATGACCAAGGCGGCTTTCAGATCTTAGGTCGTTTGGACAATGTGATTAATACCGGTGGCGTTAAAGTCCAGACGGAAATGGTGGAAAAGGCTTTGCAGCATGATGCACCACCTGAGCTCGAAATACAGATCACCTCGCGTCCTGACGATAAGTTTGGTCGCTGCATTGTGCTGCTCTACCATTTTGCTGAGAGCTCTGAGCTCTTGCAGAGTCAGTTATCTCACTACGATAGCAAAGAAGAGTATGAGCGTGCGTGCTTGATGCAGCTCATTGCAGCTTTACCTAAGTACTGGCGACCAAAGTATTGCTGCCGTACTGAATTACCACGCACCGCCACCAGTAAGCCTGATCGGGCTACAGCTGCAAAGCTAGCCGCGAGCTTACCTTGCTGGCCGGTACCACATCTTCCTGATTAGCTTAGAAAAGCTGAACCTAATAACTGTCCACAAACTACAGGCTGCTAGCACCACTGCGCTTTAGAACCCACTCTCTAGCTGTTAACCACTTGAGGACAGTTATTAGGTGACAGCTTAATTGCCTTAGACTCCTTACCTTAGAGAGCAATCAGCCGCCAAAAAATCAGATCTCATCCCCCGTCGAAGATCACCGATTTTACCATTTTGGACTTCACGTTTAGAATTTTTCTTGAGGTGCAATGACCACTATCCGACAAAGGACAAGTCTGCACGTGACATAGTTCCAAACAAACAGGACAGGAGTCCTAAACGTGGAAGAATCTGTGATTGAGATGAATATAGGCAGCGTCGAACAAGAAAACCGCAACGAGCAAGCCTTTTACACCTTGCTCGATCACATGCGTACATTGGCCAATAATGCACGCGACAAAGGTGACATGTTTGAGCGCTTAATGTGTCAAGTTCTGGCTATTGCCTCACCTTACAGCGATCGCTTCTCTAAAGTCCAGCTCTACAGAGAGTGGGCTACAGAGCACCCAGAGTGCGTGCCCAATGCACGTGACATCGGAATTGATCTTGTGGCGACTTTAATTGAGTCTGAATGGCAAGGCCCAAACAAAGAAGCCCGCTATAGCGCTATCCAGTGCAAGTTTTACAACAACGACAGCTCCGTCCCTAAATCAGAAGTCGACTCTTTTATCTCTGCTTCCAGCACTAAGCACTTTGCTGAACGCCTCTTGGTTGCTACCAACAAAGGCTGGTCTGCTAATGCAGTGCAAACCATTGAGCTCCAAGAGAAGCCGACCACTATCTTGTCTTTAGACAAAATCAAGCATCTTAATGTCGATTGGTCGCAATACCTCCAAGATGGCACCGTTCAGTTGCAAGCCAAGCGTAAGCTGCGTGATTACCAAGAAAAGGCTGTTGACCACAGCATTGTGGGCTTTAAGAGCTTTGATCGTGGCCAGATCGTCATGCCTTGTGGCACTGGTAAGACTTTTACCTCGTTAAAACTAGCAGAGCGACAGGTGGGGCAACATGGCTTAGTGCTGTTTTTAGTGCCTTATTTGGCCCTGTTAAGCCAAACCGTAGACGATTGGACTCAGCAAAGCAGTGCCAAGATGACGGCCATTCCTGTTTGCTCTGATGAATCTATTCGTGCCAGATCAAACAGCAGAGCTGGCATTGCCAGCAGTACCAGCGCCCGCCCCTTAGACCCAGAGGTTAACTCTTTTGCTAGTGTCTTAGATCACCATAAGCTGTCCTATCCTGCCACGACTAACGCTAAAAGCTTAGCTGAAAAGGTGGTAACTGCCTGTGCGCGTTCTAGGAAGCGTCCGGATCTCGGCATGACGGTAGTCTTTTCGACCTATCAGTCGCTGTCCGTGATCCATGAGGCGCAAACGAAATATGGCATGACGGATTTCGACCTCATTATCAGTGATGAGGCTCATCGCACCGCAGGTGCTTATTACCGCCAATAACCTCAAGCAACAGGCAAGTAAGGGTAAGCTAGCAGTGAAAAACACGTCAAAAGATGTTTTAGCCTCGCAGGATACAGAGGCTTCAGATTGGGATGTAGAGGATGAGTCGGTATTTACCCG
>DXEV01000030.1 GCA_019114785.1 Candidatus Anaerobiospirillum pullistercoris
GTTCTTAACTGCTCGTGCCGCTGGCAAGTACATGATCGAAAAGGGTATTAAGGGCTCGATCATCAACACCGCTTCTATGTCTGCACACATCGTGAACGTGCCACAGCCACAATGCGCTTATAACGCCTCTAAGGCAGGTGTGATTCAGCTGACCAAGTCCTTAGCTATTGAGTGGGCCGACAAGGGTGTGCGTGTTAACTGCATCAGCCCAGGCTACATCGGCACTGAGTTAGTGAAGACCAACCCAACCTTAATTCCTCTCATTGAGACTTGGAATAAGATGGCTCCAATGCATCGTTTAGGTGATCCAGAAGAGCTGCAAACTGTCACTCTGTTCTTAGCATCTGATGCCAGCAGCTTCACTACTGGTTCTGATGTGGTTGTTGACGGTGCTTTCACCTGCTTCTAACAACATTTGGCCACAGAGCAAGACTTCAGGAGCTGTAGGGGATTGTGGCTCCTGAGGTAGAGCACACCTACACCATGCGTCTCGGTGTAGGTGCGTCTTGGGAGGATATTCAATGGAAAACAAGTGGCTAAAGCGTGTTGGCTACGGCAGCGGTGACTTTGCCTGTAACTTAGTATTCGGTACGATGGCTTCGTACCTCATGTTTTTCTACACCGACGTGTTCGGTATTGGCGCTGCAGTGGTCGGTGCCATGTTGCTCTATACCCGTATGCTGGATGCTGTGACAGATACGATCATGGGCTTAATCGTGGATCGCACTCATACCCGTTGGGGACAAGGTCGCCCATATTTCATCATTGGTGCACCATTCTTTGCGATCTTCACAGCAATGACGTTCTATGTGCCGGATCTAGGAGAGACAGGCAAGATCATCTATGCCTATGTTACCTATATTCTGCTGTGCTGCGCTTACACCGTGGTTAATATTCCACTCAACACCATCGTGCCACGTCTGACCTCGAATGTGGATGAGCGCAACAAATTAGTGGCCTCGCGCATGATCTTTGCGCTTTTAGGCACAGCTGTAGTGATGACCATCACTTCGCCTTTAGTCGACTTCTTTGGTCAGGGCGATGACAAGCGCGGCTTCTTCATCACCATGACGACTTACGGCGTGCTGGCCATGTTCATCTTCTTCTTTACCTTCTCGCAGACTGCCGAGGTGGTGCCACCATCGGTCAAGATGGAAGGAAAGAGTGATATCCGCGCCGACTTCAAGGCCTTAACCTCACAGGTGTGGGTGATCGTTGCCCTCAACTTCCTGTACTTTGGCCTGTTTGTGATTCGCAATAGCTCAGTGCTCTATTACTTCACTTACAACTTAGGCCGTGAAGATTGGCTAACCTTTGTGGGCTTCTTTGGTGTGCTCTCGGGCCTGCCAATTCTCTTGGTGCTGCCAAAGCTGCAACAGAAGTTTGCTCAAAGAAAGTTAATGTTTGCCTTTGCTATCACCTATATCGTGGGCGATTTAATCTGCTGGGCCTTCTCCGACAGTGCTGTGGCTCTGATTCTGAGCTTAACCATCACCGGTATCGGTATGTACGGCATCTTTGGTGTGACCTTCGCCATTCAGCCTGATGTGATCGATTACTCTGAGTTCAAGAAGAACCGCTCCGTTTCGGGCATGATCGCCGCTATGCAGGGCTTCTTTGTGAAGTTTGGTATGGGCGTCGCCGCTCTGGCTATGGGCCTCATCATGAAGTTAGGTGGATACATCCCTAATGTTGAGCAAACTGAGTCTTCCTTGTTCTCCATTGAGGTCTGCTTCCTCTGGTTACCAATCCTAATCTGTGTTGGCATCATGATCGCCATTTCCTTCTACCACTTAGATTCGATCCGTGAGGAAATGACCCAGACCTTAGAGACCCGTCGTAAGCAATTGGCTTTTGCTGCCCAAGAGTAGGAGCATCATGAAGAGAGAATATATTGCTATCCCAATTGAGGGAACCTTGGTGAAGTTAGAGGAAGTGCCTGAATCGACCTTTGCCTCGGGAACTTTGGGAGCAGGCTTTGCCATCAAGTTCACCGGTAAGCAGTTAATGTCGCCAATTTCCGGAACGGTGATTGCGACCTTCCCAACAGGACATGCTTTTATCGTGCGTCGTGAGGACGGGCTGGAACTCATGATCCACGTGGGAATCAATAGTGCTAAGAAACCAGAGGCTTTTAGAGCTCAGGTGAAAAAGTACCAGCAAGTGACGCAAGGTCAGGTGTTAACCTTAGTTGATCCTAAGATGTTCCCTGAAGGTGTTAATTACTGCCCTGTGGTCTTTTCCTTGCCAGAGATTGAGGTAATCCTTGCCAAGGAAGGGCAGCAGGTAACACCAATGCAAGAGGATGCTGTCCGCATTGCCTATTAAGGCAATGGGGATCTCAGAATAGGCGCTCTGCCTATAGCCGGAACAAAGCTCAAAACTCATGGCAGTGAGCAGTGAGCTAGGCTTCGGCAAAACAACAAGACATTGGCTTGGTGAGGAACATATCCGTGAAGTGATGTTTTGGCTTCTCTCACTTCAAGGGTAAATTTTTCGCCACAAACCAGTGTCGACTACAACTTGAAAGACTGTCTACATTAGAACGCTTAACTTACTAAGCGTTTGCTCTGGCCGTATCTCTTCTGTGGAGGGGATGCGGCCTTGTTTTTGGGTGAACGTGAGGCTCTAGGTACCACGTCCAGAACCTGTGGCGGTGGCTGTGGCACCGACAGTTCCGCTCTGTGCTCCGCTGGCAACTGTTGCGGCGGCGGAGGCGGTGGCACTGACAGTTCCGCTCTGTGTTCTGCAGGTAACTGCTGCTGTTGCTTTAAGTAGGTGCGTGGCGTCATGCCGGTATAACGCTTAAACACCTTAGTAAAATACGACAGATCGGAAAAGCCCAGCTCAATCGACACCTTAGTGACGGAATTATGCGGATCTTTGAGCATTTCCTTGGCTGTCAGCACACGGTAGCTGTTAATGTAATTAAGCGGTGTGGTGCCCAGCATCTCTTTGAAGATGTGCACTACTGAAGGTTCTTTAACCTCCAGCAGATCAGCTAGATCCTGCAGCGAGATCTCCTGCTTGTACTTTTTGTGGATATAGGACAAAGCCAGCTTGATTTTGCTCAGCCGAGAACCGTGTTCGGCATTAAGCGGATCCGATAGTAAGGTATTTTTTTGAATCAGGCCGAGAAAAATATAGGTGTAGCCGGTAACCAGTAGTGCGCGGCTTGGATCTGCTGGTTTTTGCATGGCTTCCATCAGCAGGGCTACGGACTGCTGCAGCTGCTCCTCAGTGTGCGCGGCAGGCAGATAGGGGCAGATATGCTTCTGATCATAGATCAGGGAGTACAGCAGGCCGTTGGATATCGTGCGTTCGCGCAGTAGAAATTGCAGATCAAATACCAGATCTTCATAGACGCAGTTATGGGGCTGCGCTGAGTGCAGCGAACCTGAGTTAATGCAGAATATATCCCCGCGCTGCCCATGATAGTGCCTACCATCAATAGTGATGTCCAGACTACCCTCTAAGATGCGGGCCAGCTCCAGTTCCTTATGCCAATGCGGCAACATGATGTAGCGCTCATGTTGCGGGTTAACAAAGTAATAGGCAAACGGAAATATCTCGGTGCCGTGCGCTCGTTTCTCGCGCAGAGAACTTACGTTAGGTGCCATAGTAGATGAAATTACCTCGTAAAAACAGACCTTAGCCTACTTAAGCCGGATGAACCGACAGCAGTGTGTACTGCTGCTCTGCTTTTCTATCAAGGATACTATGGACGCCGTGTTTTTTTGTGGGTAGATGTGTTTTGTTGCAACCCAGATCAAATTTTTTGTATGCCGCATAAACTAGGCAAAAATCGCCAAAAGCGGCTCTAGGCGTGGTTTATGTCCTGAACTGCGGTTGGTTTACTTAAATATTTTACCAATTAGCCGCAAAATCGTCCGAGTCTTACTGCAGGCCTTATCGCATACTTAGCAACGTGAGCTGAGCACAAGCTCACGCTTTTATACCAGAGTGAATTGCAGCACTGGCAGTGCTATTAACGGTATAAAACGCAGTGAAGTATATAGGAGGTCTGCAAGTATGTTGAAGAACATTCCGCCGATCATCTCGCCTGAGTTGCTTAAAGTGCTATGCGAGATGGGACATGGCGATCGTCTAGTGATCGGTGACGGAAATTTCCCAAGTGCCAGCATGGGAAAGAATGCAAAGGTCATCCGCTTAGACGGTCACAATGTCCCTGAAGTATTGGACGCTATTTTACGTCTTTTCCCACTTGATTGCTATGTGGAAAAGCCAGTATCGCTGATGGAAGTGATGCCTGGTGATAAGACCGAAACTCCGATCTGGGATCGCTATAAGGACATCGTCAAGAACTATGATGACCGCGGTGCTGACTGCATCGGCCATATTGAGCGTTTTGCTTTCTATGAAGAGGCTCAAAAAGCCTACTGCATTATCGCTACCAGCGAAAAAGCTCTCTATGCCAACATCATGCTGCAGAAAGGAGTGATCTAAGATGGCTGAGTTAAATCAGAAACCGGTTGCTCCCGAGGAAATCCCAGTAGTACCGCAGAGATACAAACTGACCTTCTTCATGCTGGTCACCTGCTTCGTGCTGTGGGGTCTGCTCAACAACATGACTGATAACTTGGTGCCTGCCTTCGGCAAGATCTTCATGATGCCAGCAGTTGACAGCTCCATGGTGCAGTTCTTCTTCTACGGCGCTTATGCAGTGCTGGCCATTCCAGCCTCGCTGATTATTAAGCGTTGGTCCTTCCGCCACGGCTTACTGGTCGGTTTAGGCTTCTATATGATTGGTGCCTTGGGTTATATCCCAGCTGCCATCATGCAGAACTACGACATCTTCCTGTGGTCCATCTTCATCTTAGCCGGTGGTCTGTCTGTTCTTGAGACTACTTGCAACCCTTATGTGTTAGCTCTGGGTGATGATGAAACCTCCATTCGCCGTATTAATTTTGCGCAGGCTTTCAACCCATTAGGATCTATGGCCGGTCTGTTCTTGGCTAAGTTCTTAATTCTGGCTCACCTGCATCCAGCTACTTATGATGAGCGCATGGCCATGAGCGCACAGGAACTGACCGATATCCGCTTCTGGGAACTGTTCTGGGTGTGCGTACCATATGTAGGCCTGATTGCTATTGCTGCTGTCATTTGGGTGTACTTCTTCTTCCACGGCTCAACCATGAAGGATAATTCCGGCCCAATCGAGTTTACGAAGAATTTAAAGAAGCTGCTGGCCAACCGCAAGTATGTGTTCGGCGTAATCACTCAGTTCTTCTATGTAGGCATGCAGATCACCGTGTGGACTTGGATGATCAAGTACATTATGGTGTTGGACGGTTTACCTGAGCATGAGGCTGTGAACTACTATATTTACGCCATGTTCTTATTCATCGGCTGCCGCTGGCTCTGCACCTATTTGATGAAGTGGTTACATGCCCCACGTCTGATGGCTGTGATCGCCGTAATCGGTATGGCTGTCTGCTTAGGCACCGTCTATCTGCCAGGCTCGACTGCCACGATGTGCCTGATGCTGATTTCCGCCTGCATGTCCTTAATGTTCCCTACCATTTACGGTATTGCACTGCGCGGCTTAGGTGAAGAAGTGAAGTTAGGTGCAGCTGGTCTGATTATGGCCATTGTGGGTGGCGCTCTGATTACCCCACTGCAAGGCCAATTCATTGATGCTGGCACTCTGTCCTTCTTAGCCTCTGGCTTCTCCGCTGAGGAAGCTGCTGTGAGAACCTCCTACTTCGTGCCATTCGTGTGCATGGTTGTTGTGTTCCTGTATGCAGTCTTCAACTGGAAAAAGAACAAGTAATAGAGGTGCAGCATGAAATACTCTTTGGCTTTTGACTTCGGCGCTACTTCATTCCGCGCCATCTTAGGCAAGCTCGAAAACGGCCGTTTCGTCACTGAGGAAGTGCTGCGAGTAGAACATGAGCGAGTAGAGCAGGACGGGCGTTCGCGCTGGCAACTTGACATGATGCTGCAGGAAATCAGCAAGACCATCCTTAAGTATAAGGATGAGATTGCCAGCATCGGCGTGGATACTTGGGGTGTGGACTGCGGCCTGTTAGGCGCTGATGGCAAGCTGGTGGAAGCTCCGGTTTCCTACCGCGATCCGCGTCATCAGGAGGGATTTGAGCGTGCACAGCAGCAGCTGAGCACTGAGCAGATCTTTATGCAGACCGGCAATCAGATCATGTCCATCAATACTCTGTTCCAGTTGCTGACCCTCCAGAAGGACGGCGTGCTGGATAAGGCGCAGACAGTATTGATGCTGCCAGATCTGTTCAATTATATGCTCACTGGGAAAAAGCATCGTGAACTTACCATTGCTTCGACCTCGCAGCTCATTGATCTGCGCACGCAGCAGCTCTCGGCCGGAATTTTAGATGCCTATGGTCTTAAGCCGGAGTTATTCCCTGCTCCTATTCGCCCAGGTGAATGTGTCGGCACCACCGCAGGTTCCCTCCTACCGGAGCTTGCGCACACCGATATTCCGGTGATGGCCGTGCCGTCGCATGATACCGCCAGCGCGGTGCTGATGACGGAAGCTTACAGCGACAAAGAGACCGCATTCTTATCCTGCGGTACATGGTCGCTCATCGGCTGCCTCACTCCAGCACCAGTGATAAGTGAGCAAGTGCTTGCTTATAACCTGACTAATGAAACCGGCTTCAACGGCGTCAATATGTTCTTTAAGAACATTACCGGCTTGTACATCATCGAGATGCTCAAGCAGGCACTGGAGAAGAAGCAGCAGCGCCACATCGACTACGCTGAAATCACGGCTTACGTGGAGCAGTGCCCAGTGGAGCTTACTGTGGATGTTGATGATCCTCTGTTTGCCCAGAACAGCTTTGATGTGATTGCCGCCGTAGACAGTCTTACCGGACAGCATCTGGATAACGATCTGAGCTACTTCAAGGTCATCTATCTCAGCTTGGCCAAGAAATACAAAGAGGTCTTAGGTCAGATTGAGCAGATCTTAGGCTATCGCTTCAAGCAGCTGCACATGATTGGTGGCGGCGTGAAGTCCAAGTATCTGTGCTCTTTGATCGCCAAAGAGCTGCAGCTTAAGGTGATCGCTGGCCCAGATGAGGCTACTGCTTTCGGTAATCTGCTGACGCAGAAGCTGGCTTTAAACGAGTTTTCTTCCTTGGATGAAGGCAGAAAAGTGATTCTGGCATCATCCAAAGTTTCAACTTATAACTTTTAACGGGTTCCGCGTAATTTCCTATGCGTAAGCGTAGGGATATAAACGGAAAAGAACTCAAGAAAGAACATTTTGTTCCTACTTGGTGGGGCATTGTGGACATGCCCGTGAAGATCCTCCCCTCATATCAGCTTTAGGTCAGGATGTTCACTAAAAGCAGGGCACCGACCCTGTGAAACCGCTGACGTAAGTGAGCGTGTAGTTCATCGTTGTTATGAAGAGGTTTAAACGATGGCTAATTATCCAAAGATTGGTATTCGTCCAATTATTGACGGCAGACGCGGACCACTGAAGGTGCGTGAGTCCTTAGAGGACCAGACCATGAACATGGCCAAGGCCGCTGCCAAGCTGTTCACCGAGAATCTGCGCTATGCCGACGGCACTCCTGTGCAGGTGGTGATCGCTGATACTACTATCGGCCGCGTCGGTGAAACTGCTGCCTGCGCTGAGAAGTTCCAGCGCGAGAATGTGGCTGTTACCCTGTCAGTAACTCCATGCTGGTGCTACGGCTCCGAGACCATGGACATGGATCGTCATACCATCAAGGGTGTTTGGGGCTTTAACGGCACTGAGCGTCCAGGTGCAGTATATCTGGCTGCTGTTCTGGCTGCTCATGCTCAGAAGGGCCTGCCAGCTTTCGGTATCTACGGTCACGATGTGCAGGATTTAGACGATACTTCTATTCCTGAGGACGTCAAAACCAAGCTGTTACGCTTCGGCCGTGCCGCTATTGCTGCCGCTCAGATGCGCGGCAAGAGCTACCTGCAGATCGGCTCCATCTGCATGGGTATCGCTGGTTCTATCATTGATCCTAAGTTCATCGAGCAGTACTTAGGCATGCGCGTTGAGTCGGTCGATGAGGTCGAAATCATCCGCCGCATGACTGAGGGCGTTTACGATAAGCAAGAGTTTGAGAAGGCTTTAGCTTGGACCAAGGCTAAGTGCAAGGAAGGCTTCGATAAGAACCCTGAGAGCATGCAGAAGTCCAAGGAAGTCAAGGAAGAGCAGTGGGAGTTCGTGGTCAAGATGATGGTCATCATTAAGGACCTCATGCGCGGCAACCCTAATCTGCCTGCCGGTTGCGAGGAGGAGCGCGTCGGCCACAATGCCATTGCTGCTGGTTTCCAAGGCCAGAGACAGTGGACTGACTTCTATCCTAATGCTGACTTCGCTGAAGCTATGCTCAACTCCAGCTTTGACTGGAACGGCAAGCGTGAGACCATGGTTCTCGCTACCGAGAATGACTGCCTGAACGGTTTAGGCATGCTGTTTGAGAAGCTGTTGACCAACCGTGCTGCTATGTTCTCCGACGTCAGAACCTACTGGTCTGGCGAGGCTGTCAAGCGTGTTACCGGCTATGACATTGAAGGCAAGGCCAAGGAGGCTAACGGCTTCCTGCACCTGATTAACTCCGGTGCTTCTGCTCTTGACTTCAATCTGCAAGCCCGCGATGCCCAAGGCAACCGCACCATCAAGCCATTCTGGGAGCTGACTGACGAGGATATCGAGCAGATGCTGGCTCACACCACTTGGAATGCTGCCGACTTAGGCTACTTCCGTGGCGGTGGTTATTCTTCTCGCTTCCTCACCGACTATGAGGCTCCAATGACCATGATTCGTCTGAATCTGGTTGAAGGTTTAGGCCCTATGCTGCAGATCGCTGAAGGCTGGAGCTTGTGCCTGCCACAGGAAGTGACTGAGAAGCTGTGGAAGCGTACTGACTACACTTGGCCTTGCACTTGGTTTGCCCCACGTTGCAGCGGCAAGGGTATGTTCAAGGATGCCTACACTGTGATGAACAACTGGGGTGCCAACCACGGCGCTATTGCCTATGGCCACATCGGTGCTGATCTCATCACCTTAGCTTCTATCCTGCGCATCCCAGTAGCAGGCCACAACGTGCCTGAGGAGGACATCTTCCGTCCATCCTGCTGGAACGCTTTCGGTATGGACAAGGAAGGTCAGGACTTCCGCGCCTGCAAGAACTACGGCCCACTGTTCAAGTAAGAGCTGCAGACTTCACTGTAACTGAATCCGCTTAATTCCCTATGCGTAAGCGTAGGGATGTAGGCGGCTAAGAACTCAAGAAAGACCGTTTTGTTACTACTTGATGGGAGCATTGCGGATATGACAGTGAAGATCCTAATCTTAGGTCAGGATCTTCACTGAAAGCGTAGCCCCGACCCTGAGCAACCGCTAATGCAAGTCATCGTGTAGTGTATGAATTGGTTGAAGCTTAGTTCTTAGTAAATGACAAACTGTGCCCGCTGACTTCCAGCGGGCAATTTAGACCAAAGGATACAGGCTATGTTGATGGAAAAAGCCCGTGAAGAGCTGGTTAAATACGGTAAGAAGCTGGTCACCACTAATCTGACCAAGGGTACCGGCGGCAATCTGTCCGTATTCGATCGCGCCAACGGCACTGTAGCCATTACTCCATCGGGCATCGACTTTTTTGAGATCTCCCCTGAGGATATCGTCATCCTCGATCTGGATGGCAAGGTAGTTGAGGGCAATCGCGTTCCTTCTTCTGAGTGGGAAATGCACTTAATGCAGTACCGCACTCGCAATGATATTGACGCCGTGATCCACGCTCACACCACCTATGCTACTGTGTTTGCCGTGCTCAACTGGGAACTGCCACCATCGCACTACATGATCGCCGTTGCTGGTCCTAATGTGCGCTGCGCTAAGTACGCTACCTACGGTACCCATGAGCTGGCTGTCAATGCTACCGAGGCCATGAAGGATCGCCGCGCTGTCATTTTAGCCAACCACGGCATTCTGTCTGGTGCTCAGGATCTGCTCAATGCTTTCAACATTATTGAGGAAATTGAGTACTGCTGCCAGATCCATCTGTGGGCTAAGGCTGTGGGCGAGCCAGTGATTCTGCCTCCTGAGGAGCTGAGCCTGATGGCCGAGAAGTTCAAGACTTACGGTCAGCGCAAGTCCAAGCAGTAATCGCTGCTGGGGAGCCGAACAGTTCTGCATCGCTCCTGCCGTGGGACGGGCGCAGATAAGTTCACTCTGGCAAACTTTGCATCAAGTACAGCAAAAACGCATCAAGGGGGTGCGATAACCCCCAGTTACAATCACACACACACCTAACATCTCCATAGCCCTATAAATTTTCACATTGTAGGGCTTTATGGAGCGCACGCCTTTCAAAAAGCTAGACTGGTCGCTCATCTACACCGAACACCAGCGTTCGGACTTGAGCTAAGATTTGTACTTTTGCTCAACCTCTACTCTGCCAAGTCTGAGTCCCTTCTATCGCTACCTTAACGCTCAAGCACAAGAGCTTAATGCTCAGCACGGCTCTCATCTAGCTATCGCTCTTATCTTTTGATTTTTCCTTCAAGAGTAGATTCTTCGCCAAATACCGGTGTCGGCCACCACTCTAAAAGGCTGTCTACATCTCGAACGCTTAGCTCAATAGGCGTTAGCTCTGACCGGATCTCTTCTGTGGATGGGATGCGGCCTTATTATTTGGGGGACAGTAAGGGTGAAGACCTAAAGCCGCTATGGTGATCCCTTTTGGTGTAATATCTGGGGGCGATGTCGGTTCCTGTGTGGTAGCCAATCTCCTTTAGCTCATGTGCTATAGGCTGTGGGTGGTATTGGGGCATAACTCCACATGACAGGACGCGACTGACTTTTGGTTTTTGCTGGTGGAGCCTTACCCTATGAGCTTAGCTTCTTCTTTAGATCTATTTTCCCTGATAGAGGGCAGCTTGGCTTCTGTCTCTAAGGCTTCCTCCACACAGGCCTCTGCCACTGGGGTGTCGGCTGCTAGTCTTTCGCTTTTAGACCAGCAGTACGAAGACGCTGTACAGAATTTACGGGGATTACTGGGGCGGCTGCGAGCACAGCAAAAACAGCGTATGAGCAAAAGCGCAGCGCAGCTTGATCCTACGAGTCCTAACTATAGGATCTTAGGCTCAGAGGGAGTGGATCCTTATGCTGAGCGGCCTTTGTCAGTAGAAAACAAGCAAGAGGCACAGCGTCTTCAGTTAAATTGTGCGCAGGTGGTAGCGCGTTTAGCTCTGGCCACACATAGCAGACTGTTGCTTCAAGGGCTGAAAACAGAGCGTCTTTATAAGCATTTGGTGGTAGGCCTATCAGGTGGCCCTGACTCTACTTTAGTCTTAGTGTTAGCAGCTGTGATGCAGCATCTTTTTGGATACCAAGTGACAGCGGTGCACTGTATCCACGGTCTGGATCCAGACGATGCTATTTGGCTTGAGCATAACCAAAAGCTTTGTACGCTCTTAGATGTAGAGTTAAAGACGCCTCAGCTCAATATTGTCTACGGTGAAGGGCGCTCACCAGAGGAAGTCTCGCGCGCCGAGCGTTACCGCGCTTTGCTCCAAGAGCTTAGTGAGAGCTCTTGTTTGGTTTTAGGTCATCAGGCAGATGATCAAATAGAAAATTTTCTCCTTGCCTTAAAGCGCGGAGCGGGCCCGAATGGCCTTGCGGGTATGAGTATGGTGACCTGCGATCAGCGTGGTACCTTACTGCGCCCGCTGCTGGCCTTGCATAAGAGCGAGATTGAGCAAATTTTGACCGAGCTCAATGTACCTTTCGTCTATGACCTTTCCAATAGCTATCTTAAGTTTGAGCGCAATTTTATGCGCCTTAAGATCATGCCTGCTTTACATGAGCGCTTTGCTGGTATCGATAAGGCTATTTTGCGTAGTCAGCAGTTGTGCTCGTATGAGCATGACTTAGCTGAGCGCTATGCCGCCGATAAGATGCAGGCTTGTGTAGTGTCCAGCGGAGTGATTGGTGTTGATGGTGAGTGCTTAGATTTTTCCCTGTTAGATCTCAGTGATAAGGCCATAGTGATCTTGGTGCTACGTGCATGGTTTTATCGGGTTTTAGGTCTCTATTTGGAGCTTAATCAGCTGGAAAACTGTTATGAGCTGATGCTGAAGCCACACGATAAAAACGGTGAAGTGCTCTTAAGTCCTAGTACTTTTGTCGCCACCACCTTCTTACACTATCTCTGCCTATATCGCCCATTCTCAGCTGAGTCTGAGCAAGCCTTAAGTAAAGTTAAGGCCAAGGCGGCTCAAGGTCGTTTGGTGCCTTTACCACTGCACCATGTTGAGCTTTGCTCGCAGGAAAAGCCTAGAGCCCCAGAAGAGCCTCAGCAGCTCGCTCAGGGCCAACATCTTGCGGGTAGGGTCTTATCAACATGGCACTTAGGTGAGGTTGAGTACTCGTTATTGCAGCTGCTCCAAAAACCAACGGTTTTGAGTGAGAAATCAACGGTATCGAGTAGCAGCGATGCTCTCTATAAAGAGGAAAGAAGAGGTGAAGGGCCTCAGCGCGAAATCAGAGTCGAGGTCGGCTCAGATGAGTCTGCTTTTTCCATCTTAGAGGGCTCTTATTTCTCCGTGGGTAGAGAGACATCCGCGCTGTACTTGGACTTTGCTTATGCTCAGAGCTTTAAGATGCACCCTAAATTGCGCCAGCACTCACGAGAGATCAAAAAGCTCATGATTGAAAATAAGGTAGTGCCTTGGATTCGGCCTTGGTTACCTTTGGTGTGTGACGAGCAAGGAAAGGTCTTAGCTTGTGCAGGACTTTGGGCGCAACGCGAGGACGTACCATTGCACCTTAATAAAAAAGTTGTGACAGAGTCTGGCTTTGTAGGCTTTTCAGGCGGTACAGTACCAGCGTTGGTTAGTGGTAGAGCTCAATATCTCGATGAGATGCAGACCAAGCCACAGGGGAATTGGTTTCAAGAAGATCAGGGGCAGCAAACAGGGCAGGGGCAAGATCAGATCTTACTGGCTTTGGCCGTGAGACGTTGCTCTAGGATAGCCAACAAGGGCAATGATTAAGGGATGTGACCAAGGGGCGGGCGCTGTTTATATTGCTCGTCTCAAGTATGGCCAAGTGTCAGAGTGCTAGGTAGTAGTCGTGATGGATTGGAACCAGTGGTGCGATCATCCTGTGCTGTCACGGATCGACATTTTACTGGCCCCAAAATAAAGACGGCTTGATTGGGATGAAATCAAGCCGTCAGGTGTGGGATAGTAAAACTTTTAAGGAGCATATCCTTCCTCGGGAATTATGGAAGGTTCTGTGCTTTCCTTGTTTACTTAGAGACTTTTGGCTGAGAAAAGTTCCAAGCAAACTTAAAAAAGATTAATTGCTTGAGCTTACGTGCGTTTTTTAGGCCATATTTACGCTTTTGGTGGCGTAAGTGGATGCCATTAATGTTGAGCTAGGCAACATCGTGCTAAGCCGAGACTCATATCGATATGAGCTGATATGGGGATGCAGTGGTGCTGCATCTTTGGGGCTAAGCTCTTAAGTGCTAGCATTATGGAACAAGGATGGGTATCCTTTTGGGGAGTGGGGTTGTTCCATAATAATAGGTGCCCCACCAGCCAAGCCATAATTTCAATGTTTTGAGGAGTGTCATATGCGACAGTGGCCACATCAGCGTCATTTCTTAGTTGGAGGTTTTTCACTGCTAGCTTTAACCCTGATGAGTGCTTGTAGCTCTACTGGCGTGGTTTTGACTTCCGATGGTGAGAATACTAACGCGCAAACGGTTAAATATGATGCTGCGGTGAGTGCTGCTACTGCCGCTGCGGTGCGCGAGTTAGGCTCTTTAGATGGGGCTTCGGCTTTAGAGACGAATTTACAGCTGGAAAATCGTTTGCTGAGTGATTATGAGCTGATCAAGCAAGTGTCATCACAGATCAGCCCTATGAATATCTACGATGAGACCATGCAGCCTGTGAACAAAAAGGAAAAGTGCTTGTTGCCTTTCCTTGTGAATGACAGTGGCTCTCAAGTCCAGCTTTATTGGGATGGTGATTGTGCCAATGGCTTAGCTCAGGGCTTAGGTCGTGTAGTGCGCACTGTGGGTGGCAAAAAGAGCCAAGAACTTTTAGTAGAGATCGACCCTAAGCAGCCAAACTCCTTAGTCTCCTACCTCCGCTACGATGTGGCCAGCGGTGACAGTGAGGTGGGGTATTCGCTGCTCAGTTTGAAAGACGATAAGCTGCAAGGCTATAGTGTCACATGGGGGTATAACGATCGCTCTTGGCAAGAGGGTAATTATGAAGTTACCTCGCGCTATGAAGACACCACCAATTTTATGAGCTACACCAAAATTGTGGATCTCTTGAGTGGTGAGTACTCCAGCATTATTGCCTACCCTAATTTCAGTCATGATCTGTTGAGTGCTCACGATAATGTGCTGAGCAACATCGATAAGACTTACCGTCTGCTAGAAGGTCGTACCATGATTGGTCTGTCCTATATCTGGCTTAAGGATGGTCGTCTGCTGGTACGTGACAACAGTACAGGTCAAGACAGCTTGGTCAAAGAGCATCCTCAGCAGCTAGAGGACTATATTGCACAGCTCGGTGATAAGGTCGATACGCAGATTGAAGAGCACAATGCGCAAGTAGATCAAGGCTTTGCTAAGCTCGAGGAATATAGCGCCAAGAAGTGCCGTCAGTTGAATGCTTTCTTCCGTGGAGATGAGGTCAACTACGTCTGCGATTATCTCTTTAATGTGAGTTCTGCGTATGACGAGTTCTTGAAGGCTCAAGAGCAGCGTAGTTTGCAGATTGATTCCTATCGCGAGAGCCAAGAGCAGCGCTTAAAGCAGTTAGAACAGCAATTGCGCTCCCTAAAGAGTGTGCATCTCACCTCTAATGAGGAATAGTGCAGTCACTGCAATAGTGATAACTGTTTGGCTTGGCGGGTAGAGAAGGGGAAATAGCAGAGGAGGATCCTTGCTCTCAAGGCCATGTAAGTGGCCCTGAGTGCAAGATCGCCTTAGAAAAAACAAAAGCGCCTGAGAGAATGAGGGCGCTTTTATTTTGCGGTGGGATTCCAGCTAAAACCCTGAATGTCAGGATTTCTGAGGGGGCGACGCAAGGAGCTTGATTAGGATAAAGCCTTGATCTTGGCGGATAACTCGCTCTTATGACGAGCAGCCTTGTTCTTGTGGATTAAACCCTTGCAAGCAGCGCGGTCTAAAACTGGCTCAGCAACCTTGAAAGCGGCTTGAGCGGCAGCCTTGTCGTTTTGAGCGCAAGCAACCAGAACCTTCTTGATCAGGGTACGCATCTTGGAACGAGCAGCGACATTACGTTGACGAGCCTTCTCGCTGAGCACAACGCGCTTCTTAGCAGACTTAATGTTAGGCACAAATAGCTCCTGAAAAAATCTAATTATTAATAGCTGACACCACCCAAAGCCTATTAGATCAGGCCCTAAGGCCCATGAGGCCCAACAGTTACCGGTGGCACTAAACGCGGTATTATACCAAAGCGAAATAGGGAATGTGCAAGAATTTGATGGACTTCAAGCTTTTTTCGCGATGAAATTGGGATTCTGGCCTGTAGCAGTTGTAATTGGCCCTGTCTTTGCCTGTTAAGATAGAGAGAATCCTGCGACTCTCGCCTCCTGACGTTTGGGTTCGGGGCCGAGATGTGACCATTAAGAGGCCAGTGTCGTTGGCAGTGTTAAGCTGCATGTTTAGCTGGTAGCCCAGAGAATGTCTTTGGCTTCGATGAACTATTTAGAGAGACGCGCAGAACCTTTTTCCCAAAAACAGAACAACGGAGGACGGCAATTCCTCATTTGCCTGAACAAGCAGAGAGCTCTTTGCCGTAAATTGATGAAAGATTCAGAAAAGGCTGGTTTAAGCTTGAGCAAGTTGTCTCAAGCCTTGTGTTTAGCTTTGATGGGAGCAAGCGTAGTAATACTTGCAGCCTGCACCAATACCACAGAGACGGTTAAAAACGATCAGCCATATCAGTCAGAGCGTTTAGGCGGTAACGAACTCTTGGTGCGTCCTGCCAACCCTAATGCTTCTTTAGGTGTCTATAACTATACCGTGACGGATACTGCTGTCGGTGCTCAAGCGCCCGCCCCTGCTAGCTCACCGGAGTCCGCAGATACTGCAAGTAATGCCCAACAAAGTAGTGCTGCAGAGGGCTCAAATGAAGTTACTGTTTTAGCTGCTAAATGCCGCTCAGGCGATGGCTATAGTTGTGAGTCTATGGCTAAGCAAGCGCTGCAGGATTATGACACTAAGGGCAATGTTGAGGACTTAAAGAGCGCTATTATGCTGGCTACTAAGGCCTGTGCTTATAAGCAAAGTGCCTGCATGCTGAAAGGCGATCTCTTCTATCGCGCATACAAAGATAAGCTCGATATCGATAGCTTTTTGCCAGGTCACTATGTGCGCGAGGAGATCACCTCTGCCTACACGCAAGCTACTGATGCAGGCGATCTGACTTTAGCAGCTGAGGCTTATTACAAGCTTGGTGAGATCAATACCGAGTTCAAGAGAACAAAGGCTGCTCAAGAAAACTTTGCTATGAGTTGTAAGGTTGGTGGTAGTGAGTATTGTGTGCGCTCTTCGCAGGCTTTAAAAGCCAGCGGTCAAACCAAGCAGGCCAATGAGGCTTTAGAGAAAGCTTGTAACTTAGGTGACAATAAGGCTTGTCTTGATTACGGTGAGCAACTCTATGCTCAAGGTGCTGTTGCCCATGCCAATAAACTGTACCAGCAGGCTTGTAATGACAAGGACGCTACTGCTTGCCGGATCTTAGGTCAACGCTACAGCAAAGCTAAGTCCATGAAAAAAGCTCAAGAAGCTTGGGATCAAGGTTGTGCTCTAGGTGATGGTATGAGCTGCTCGCTGGTTGCTGGCTACGAGGTGCGTAGTGGCCAGTTAGCTTTAGCCGCTAAGAATTTTGCCCAAGGTTGTACCTTAGGTAATGCTACTGCTTGTCACTTCTCTGCCTCCTATGAGCTCAATCAGGGCAAGGTTGATACCGCTATGACTAAGCTTGGTACGGCTTGCTCTACTAAGGATGCACAAGCCTGCTATACATTAGGTCTCTTGCAAGAAAAGGCTTCGGCTCAAAAGAGTTTTGATCAGGCCTGTAAGCTGGATCACAAGCAAGCTTGCAACAGCTTAGCTGACAGTTACGCTGCTAGTAATAGTGACGCGATCGCGGCATATGAGAAGGCTTGCTCTTTAGGCGATGCTAGCTCCTGCTTGCAGTGGGGTATGGCGTTAGCTTCCTCTAAGCAGAGCTCTGATGCTTTAAAGGCCTTGACCAAGGCTTGCGATCTTAAGAACCCATCGGCTTGTGAGCGTTTAGGCATGCTCTACAGTCACTCCGATCACGCTACTGAAGCAGTGCAGTCGTACCGTAAAGCCTGTAACCTCAATGCAGCTGGTGGCTGTATGCAGCTGGCACTATCTTACAGTGATGGTAAGGGTGTGAAGAAGAGCAATGCTCAAGCTATGACCTACTTCTCTAAGGCTTGTAAGCTGGGCTCGGCTGATGCCTGCGCAGTGACCAAGTAATCACCACAGTTAGAGTTGCCGCTAGAGCCGCTGCTAAAGCAGACAATGCTGAGCTTTACTGGCTGGTCTTGTCTTACACGGCTCTAATGCTCCATTCAGATATCGCTCCAAAGCCCCAAGTGCTAAGAAAGTACTGGGGCTTTGTTGTAGATGGCAATCTCAAGCGGTTGGTCTTTAGAGCACGATGCGCGGCTGTGGTCTGCCCAGACAGCCGCGATGAGCTTGCAGCAGCTGGAGCCTTTGCTCTGAGCTCTTACTACTTTGCCTTGGTCTTGGCTTTGTCTGAAACGGGGGCTGCTTCGGATTGCTCCAACTCCTTAATGCGCTTTTGGTACAGGGCAAAAAGACGCGAGAGGATCTGCGCATCGCTGAGATCTGGCGCAAAACCATAGGCCTCTTTCACCAAGGCATCGTTGGCAGCGTGTGCTTGGCGCAATGGCTCTGGCATTTTCTCGGGGTCATAGAGCTGCGCTAGGGAGTAGGAGGCAAATTGATCGCGCACTTGCAGAATCTTGGAGCCAGCAGCCTCAAGTTGCTGTTTTAGCTCCTCTGACACCTTTTCTGGCCATGGGAAGTTGTTATAGACCAAGGTGTTGGTGTAACTAAAATCCATCTTTAGGCGTCCGCACACAGCATTTACCCAAACCATATGCACAGACGAAGTTAGCACGCTGAAGTGGAAAAGAGTGGCATGAGGGAAAAGCCGTAGTTTGTCTCCAAAAATGCCGTCTTGTGGGGACATGAAACCCATAGGAATATAGGAGCGTCTGCCTGAGGAATCCTTTGGAATCACCAAGAATGTGTCCTTAGGCATGTTGGTGCTATCAAAGCATAGCGGAGTATTGGCTAACTTTCTTGTCGATACTCTAGAGCTCTTTTGGCGATAGAGTTTCACCTTCTCCGCACGTTCTCTACACAGAGGTAGCTGATTTAATTGCTCCTCGGAGCAATCGCCCAAATAAAGGCAATACCTTTGTTTACCCTGAATAAACTCTTCGGAACCATACCAACGATGGAAGAAAGGTGCAGCCTTTGGTTCTTGCTCAAGAAAAGCATCCTTTTCCTCTGGGGTGAAAAGATAGTGGCCATCGTCAATTGGTTGATTCCCCATACTGCCTTGAGGAACATCCCAAAGAGGTGCGGTTCTATTATGAATAAATACATCGTCACCTTCGCTGAGATAGGCGTTAATGTGCTCTACAGAAGCTTTTGCGCCATCTTCTGCAAATAGGAACTTTGGAGAGAACAAGTCTTGGGCTTTGTTTTTTAGCCCCACGATGACACAGTACACGTGTGCTTTTGGAGCGGCTTCGTTATCCCAAATGAAGGAACGGTAGGCAAAAGAGATCTCTATAGGCTGGCTCAATAGATTTTCCCAAAGATTAGCCACAGAGGTTCCTTGGCAGATGGAGTTGGTAGCCACAAAAGCAGCTTGGATGGTAGGGTTTATCTCGATTACATCGGCTGCTTTTTTAAACCAAGCACTAACATAGTCCAAGTCACCGATATTTGGCCAATTTACGCCAAAAATCTGAACCAGATCAGCTTTTTGCTCTTTAGTCTTTTTACGTGCCCCAGAAAATGGAGGATTGCCAATGATGTAGTTGAGTTGCTCATAATTAACCACATCGTTCCATGGAGTTGTGAGGGCATTGGTTTCGACGATGTTAGGGTAGGACTTTAGTGGGAAGAAATCTAGATCACGACCTACAATGTCGCTGGTCTCTTGGATCATCTGACTCTCGGCAATCCAGAGGGCTGATCTAGCCACTGATACAGCAAAGTCATTGATCTCAATGCCATAAAATTGGCTGATGCTGACCTTAATAGGATCAAAGATCTCTGCACCGAGGGATGCACTCTTGAGGCGAGCGCGCAGTACGCGATTTTCTAGGTTGCGCAGACTTAGGTAGGTCTCAGTGAGGAAGTTTCCTGAACCGCATGCTGGATCGAGAAAAGTGAGACTGGCCAGCTTTTCTTGGAAGCGCTCTAACTTTTGAGCTTGGCGTCTTCCGGCGACCACTGACTTGATCTCGGTGTTGATAATGTCAGCAAACTCCGCCTCTAGATCATCCAAAAACAGAGGATCAATGACCTTGTGGATGTTCTCGATCGAGGTGTAGTGCATGCCACCTTGGCGTCGGGTCTCAGGATTCAAGGTGCTCTCGAACAGCGCGCCAAAGATGGTAGGGTTGATGTCGCGCCACTTAAAGTTAAAGCCAGCATCACCTTGGTTGAGCAAGAGGTCTTTGATCTCTTGAGTGAAAAGCGGAATGACGATATCGCCATCTTGGAAAAGACCGCCGTCGATGTAAGGGAAAGCGTTGATCGCTGGCAGGTCATAAGGATCGCGCTCGTCTTCTTTGGTGTTTAGAACCCGAAACAGATCCATGATCTCACGACGGATGTGCTCAGGATCAATAGGTGCGAGGAGGTCTTTAAACTGGGTCAGGGTTTGGAACAGACCTGCATCTTCAGCATAAAGACAGAAGACAAGACGCACGCAGAGCTTGTTGAGGCTTTGCAAGGCCTGAGGTGATTTTTGGTCTTGAGGCGTGTATTGTGCCAGCAACAGGTCGTAGAGTTTGGTGACAAACTTGGCGGCTTCTATAGAAATGTCAATTTTAGGAGCAAAACGAGGATTGGTTTGTCCATCGCCAATATTTGTGAGAAATGATAGGCGCTCAAGGTTGTCAGACAGATCCTCAAGCTTAATTACCTCTGGAGGGGTGTGAGGTTGCTCTCGATCATAGATCGCAAACTGCTTAAAGTTGCAGATTACGATGTAGCGTGCACGATGCGAGAGCGGTAAATTCTCGTCGTAGCGTACTGCTTGAGCAAAAGGGGATAGAGTCGAGCCATCAGATTGCTTGACTTTTTTCGAGAGATCGCGCGAAGCACTTTTTTGCTCGATCAACACATGAGCTTCTGGCAGCAGAGCGTCAATGAAGCTAGTATGAGTAGAGCCGCTGTCATCCTTAGCAGAAAATTGCACCGGAACCTCAAACTGAATATGCTCTGAGGCCTCAGGCATATCCAGCACGTCACGAAGGAGCTCGAGCCAAAAAGCTTGAGTTTGGCCCTTTTCGTAGCCTGCTTTTTGTTGCCATTTCTGAGCAAAGAGTTGTGCTCTTCTGCGTTGTTCCTGTGCTGTCATGAAGCCCTCCCTCTTGTTCTCAAGAAAGATTTGAGACAAGTCTAAATATGTGGCGAGTTCTAAAAACAGCTCATTGTGTCAAAAGAAGCTGATAATCCTCGACTTCTTTACAGCGATAGTGCGTCTTGAGAAAGCGCCATGTCTTTTTGGCTATTATAAGGCAAAAATATAGTGTAAGTCAAAATATTATAACTATATAGATGATATAGGGGTTAAATCTAAGTGGAAATGAATTTTTTGATCTTTGGAAGAAAATCTATGCCGCGCTCAACATCGTCTTTATTGTCTAAAACTGGTCTCTTTCTTCTGATGTTTAGTAGTGCTGTTCTGTCGGTAGCGACTGCCACCGAGTCAATAGCCTCAGAAACTGTTGTGACCGCTGCTGAGGCCGCCTCACCAACGAGAGCGACACTGGAGGTATTCGATTTAGCCCAAGTCGCCCAAGACTACGAATTAGCCCACGCTACAGCGCAAAAGCAGGGTGTGGCGGGTGAGCAGTTCTTTTGGTTTTACGATCAAGAGCGTCAAGCTGCGCTTTCCCAAAAGATTGCTGCCATTACCAAGGATTTTTCTGGTTTCTTGGGTGTGTCCGTGATATCACCATCTGGCTTGGTCTTACTTGCTAATGACACAGATTTCCCTCTCATGTCTGTGCTCAAAATGCCTCTGGTCTATGTTGTTGCTCTGGAGATGCAACGTCGCGGTGATAATTTGGATTCTTTGGTGTCTTGTGGGCGCAGCTGCCTCAATGCTGACACGTATTCCCCGATGTTTGAGCAGCTGGTTTCCAATGGCTTCAGTAATGTGGATGGGATCCCTGTCAGAAATGCAGATGGCACGAGACTTTGTTTTCCATTGCGACTCTTGATCTCCTACGCTGTGGGTAAGTCAGACAACAATGCCTGTGACTTGCTAATCTCTAATTATTTGGGTGGGCCGCAAAATGTAGAGCGTGCTTTGCGTGAGCTGGGCTTAGAACGCACCAAGGTTGCTGTTACTGAAGGCGAGATGGGGATTAATGTCGAGCTTAGCTATCAGAACAGCGCCTCAATGTTGGACATGGCCAAAATGTTCGCTTTGTACGCTAATGACGATCGTATAACCCCTGAGGTGCGACAACTGATCGATCAATCTATGCTCTTTAACCAGCATGGCACCACAAGAGTCCGCGCAGGCGTTGCTCTGAGTTTAGAGCGAGCTGGGCTTTCTTTAGAGAATTTGCGCCAGCAAGGACAGCTGGAGATTTTCGATAAGACCGGAATGGGGGGCATTAATAGCAAAGGCCAGCGCATTGCGGTGAATGACTTGGCTCTGATCCGCTTGTTTGGCCAGCAATGGGTTGTGGCTATTAGTGCTAAAAACGTGAAAGATGTGCAGTCACAGAGCGTCAAAGAAGCAGAAAGGGTAATTCAGCAGGTGGTAGCTGCTATTTTTGATGAAGTGTTAAAGGCTCGATGATCAATATAGTGCAGCTCGTGCACTGTGCTGCGCTAAATTAGGGCAATAGCAGGTTTCTTGTAAGAAGATTAGGGGAGAGATCTTGAGGTTAAAGCGCGTTTTGGCAGGGAAATAAGCAATTTGTGGATCTATGGTTGGCTTGTCTAGCAGTTGCGGCTCTATTTTGGGGCAAAGTAGTTTGCTTTACATGCCCCCGTGGCTATAATTAGGCCTTAATTTGCTTGTTTTTGCGGCTTTGGCTTAGTTTTTCTCTTTGCTTGGCCGTAAACGCTTGTGCTTGTTGCTTGTGAGGCTTTCTGCAACTCCGAGACTGATGATACTGTTGGTACTTATCCCTGCGCTATCGAAGATGTCGGCTTGGCGGAAGCAAGGCTGGTGAGTAGATTGTTGTCTGTGCTGTAGGCATGGCTGCTCTGTGCGACGGTGTTGAGATCTTTGGGGCTTAATTGATCATGCGTTTGTATCGGTGTTTGCGTGACTATCATGGAAGTAAGAATGGAATTGCATTAGCTATTGGCAATTTCGATGGCTTTCATGTCGGCCATCAAGCCGTGATCAAAACCATGCAAAATAAAGCTCAGCGCTTAGGCCTCGAAAGTGCGGTCATGATTTTTGAGCCGCAGCCTTTGGAGTTCTTTGGGCACAATGTGCCAGCCCGTCTCTTCTCACTGCGCGACAAGCTGCGCCTGTTCCGTGCTGCTGGAGTAGAAATCGTCTTTTGCATGAATTTCACTCGCAAGTTTGCTGATCTCTCTGATGTTGAGTATGTCGACATGCTTGCCAAGATGCAGGTGAAGAGCGTCACTGTAGGATCTTTATTTAGCTTCGGTAAAGGCGGCAAATACACTTATGAGCATTTACAAGCCGACTGTCTAGCCCACGGCATGGAATGCTCTCAGGTGGATAAGGTTGAGGATCAAGGTGTCCGTATTTCCAGTACTTTATTGCGCTCTTTGATTGAGTCAGGTGATTTTGTTACTGCCCATAAGTTTATGGGGCATGGCTACACTATTTCAGGGCGTGTGGTGCATGGCAATGCTTTGGGACGTACCTTAGGTTTTCCTACAGCCAACATCAACTTAAATCGTCGTGTCTGCCCTTTAAGTGGAGTCTATGCAGTAAAGGTTGAGTGTAAATATGGTGAGTTTGATGGTGTCGCTAATGTCGGCTATCGTCCAACTATCAGCCATGATCTCCTGCATTCTTTACTGGAGGTGCACTTACTGAACTTTTCAGGCGATCTGTACGGTAGTCAAATCCATGTGACTTTTCAGTACAAGCTGCGCGACGAGATCAAATTTGCCAATTTAGACGCATTGGTCAAGCAAATGAGTCAGGACAAGGAGCGAGCTGCCTATTTACTGACTTTGCCACCATCGAATTTGAGAGTGTAGAAGATTAGGCTTAGGCCCAAGGCCGGTACCAGAACCAGTGCCAGTGCCGGAGTTAGGTGCTCACGGTAGCCTAAGACCAGTTTTGCTCTGATTTTCTGATCAAAAGATGGGACTGAGCTCAGTGCGCGATAGGGCCTGTTTGGTGCCTTATGGTGTATTGAGCTCAGGCTCAACTTTTTGAGCTTAGGCTCAACTTTTTTGAGCCCTAAGAATTTGGTTGCTTCACCCTTTCTCCTTGTTCTCATTAGGAGCTCGGCCCCATAGCTGGTGTATGCCAGTCTAGAGTAGGTTGGAGCTCAATGTGAGGAGAGGCGAAAGGGTGGAGTAGCCATGAGCCCTTGCTGTGGTTGTGAGAGTGCCGCAGTGAGCTCTGCTGTCGTCTAGACAGGAGAAAGGGCGTTTTTTGTTAATCGTTTTAGAGGACTGTCAGTAACCACTCTGAGTCGTTTTCTTGTGATGGTCTCAGTTGGTGCCTATACCCTCAGCAGTAAATGTCATGTCTGGCTGAGACAGGATTGGAGGGCAGTTCTTGTTGCTAGGAAAAGTTTGCGATGGCAGATTATAAGTCGACTTTAAATCTTCCACAGACTGCTTTCCCAATGCGTGGTGATCTCGCTAAGCGCGAGCCTGCCATGTTAAAGAAGTGGGAAGAGCAAGACCTTTATCATAAGATCCGTCAGGCCCGTGAGAACTGCAATATGTTCATTTTGCACGATGGCCCTCCTTATGCCAACGGCAACCTCCATATTGGTCACGCGATTAACAAGACTCTCAAAGATATTATTATTAAGTCCAAGACTCTGTCTGGCTTCGACTCCCCTTATGTTCCAGGTTGGGATTGCCACGGTCTGCCAATTGAGCTCAAGGTAGAGGGCGAAGTGGGCAAGCCTGGCGATAAGATCGATGCTGCTCAGTTCCGTGAGGAATGCCGTAAGTACGCTAAGCGTCAGATCCAGAACCAAATGGCTGATTTTAAGCGCTTAGGTGTGCTTGGTGATTGGGATCACCCATATCTCACCATGGATTTTGCTACTGAGGCCAACATTATCCGTGCTTTAGGCAAGGTGATTGCCAATGGTCACTTCGTCTTAGGCTACAAGCCAGTTTACTGGTGTATGGATTGCCAATCTGCTTTAGCTGAGGCTGAGGTGGAGTACTACGATGTGGTTTCTGACGCTATCTACGTCAGATTTGTAGCTGAAGATGAAAATGCTGTCCTGAAGGCTTTTAAGGCTGAAGGCTCTAATGTGGGCGAGGGCGAGCTCTCCTGCATCATTTGGACTACTACTCCTTGGACTTTACCTGCTAACCGTGGTATCTGCTTAAATGAGGCTTTTGAATATGCCTTAGTGCAGGTCAAGGGTGAAAAGCCTGCTCGTTACATCATGGCTCAAGAGTTAGTTGAGACTGTGATGAAAGAGTGCGGTTTCGCTGACTACCAGATCCTCGCTACCTGCAAGGGCAAGGACTTAGAGCTCTTAAAGTTCCACCATCCTTTCTATGATTTCTCCGTGCCTATTGTTTTAGGCAATCACGTGACCTTAGATGCCGGTACCGGTTGCGTGCACAATGCTGGTGGTCACGGTGTGGACGACTATAACGTCAGCATGAAGTATGGCCTTGAGATCTTCAATCCAGTGGGCCCAGATGGTTGCTTCTTACCAGATACTCAGTTCTTTGGTGGTTTAAACGTCTTTAAGGCTAATCCAAAGGTGATCGAGGTCTTACAAGAGCGTCATGCTTTATTAAAGTCTTCTAAGATCAACCACAGCTATCCACACTGCTGGCGTCACAAGACTCCTGTGATCTTCCGTGCTACTCAGCAATGGTTCATCTCCATGGACGGCAACGGCTTAAGAAAGCGTGCTTTAGAGGAGATCAAGGGTGTGCGTTGGATCCCAGCTTGGGGTCAACACCGTATTGAGGCCATGGTGACTCAGCGTACTGACTGGTGTATTTCCCGTCAGCGTACTTGGGGTATGCCTTGCGCCGTGTTGGTGAATAAGGAAACAGGTAAGATCCACCCACGCACCAGCGAGATCATTGAGAAGGTAGCTCAAGAGGTTGAAAAGAAAGGTATTCAGGCTTGGTGGGATCTCAAGCTCGAGGATTTATTACCTCCAGAGGAAGTCGATCTCTACTACAAGGATCCAAACACCTTAGACGTGTGGTTTGATTCTGGTTCGACTCACTATTCTGTGGTTGATCAGCGTCCAGAGTTCCGTGGTAATCAGGCTGATCTCTACTTAGAGGGCTCGGATCAGCATCGTGGCTGGTTCATGTCTTCTCTGATGCTCTCTGTGGCTATTAAGGATAAGGCTCCATACCGTCAGGTGTTGACTCACGGCTTTACTGTGGATGAAAAAGGCCGCAAGATGTCCAAGTCCTTAGGCAACGTCATTGCCCCTCAAGAGATCTGGGACAAGATGGGTGCTGATGTGCTGCGTCTGTGGATTGCCACTAACGACTACACTGGTGACATCGCTGTATCGCATGAGATCTTCAAGCGCTCATCCGATGCCTATCGTCGTATCCGCAACACTTTACGTTTCCTCTTAGCTAACTTAAACGGCTTCAATCCTGAGACCGATATGGTGCCATTCGCTGAGATGGTGGAGCTGGATAAGTGGGCTGTGTCGCTGGCTAAGAAGACTCAAGAGTCGATCATCAATTACTACGACAACTATGATTTCCACTTAGTGGTCAAAGAGTTGATGCACTTCTGCTCGATTGAGTTAGGTTCGTTCTACCTCGACATCATCAAGGATCGTCAGTACACCGCTAAGGCCGATAGCCTTGCACGTCGTTCCTGCCAGAGCGCCTTATACCTCATCGCTGAGTGCTTAGTGCGTTGGATTGCTCCAATCTTATCCTTCACCGCTCAAGAGGTCTGGGAAGTGATGCCAGGTAAGCGTGATGAGTACGTCTTCACTGCCTATTGGTTCAAGCACGATCAGCTGCAAGCCTTAGATGAGAACTCTAAGTTCAATTCGGCATACTGGGAGCGTATTTTAGCTTTCCGTGACGAGGCTAACCGCGCTATTGAGCAGGCCCGTAACAATGGTCTGATTGGTGGATCCTTAGAGGCTGAGGTTAAGGTCTTTGCTCAGGGTCAAGTAGCTGAGGACTTAAAGGCTTTAGGCGATGAGTTACGCTTTGTGCTCATTACCTCCAAGGTCACAGTCAGCGATGAAGCCGCCCCTGCTGATGCCTTCAGCGTAGATTTAGGCGACAGCAAGGTGGCCTTTGTGGTCACTAAGTCGCAGGCTCAGAAGTGCGAGCGTTGCTGGCACTATGAGGAAGGCGTGGGTCAGGATGCAGAGCACCCAACCTTATGCCCACGTTGCTTAGAGAACATTCTGCGCTTTGGCGAGAAGCGTCTCTTCGCTTAATGGTTAAGTCAGCTGGGGGCTCCAGAGGAGCCCCTCAGCTGTGGCTCACCAGAGCTTGCGCTAGCTAGCGCAAGCTCTGGTGAGCCACAGCTGAGGGG
>DXEV01000031.1 GCA_019114785.1 Candidatus Anaerobiospirillum pullistercoris
AATACCTTAAAGACCTATGGTACAGGCTTACAAGTCAAGATCACTGCTGCTGAACAAACTGGAGCTACTCTCGATCTAACGCCTGATGCTGGTGTAGAAGCCACAGAAGAGAACCAACTTTTACAAATCACCGGCGGTACAATTGATCTCCAAGGTAATAGCGCCAATTCTGGTGGTTATTTAACCATCAAAAACGGTACCCTCGAGATCGGCGACGATGTAGTTTTAACCAATAGCACTGATTCTACAAAAGCAGGTCAACTTATTGTTAGCGGTGCTGCCGCAACTGACAACGCTACCCTGCGCATTAGCTCTGAGAAGTTAAAGAGCTTCTTAGCTGCTGACGGTCAAGGTCCAGATAAATCCGGTGCTGTAACTGTAAATAGCGGTTCCATTTACCTCACCGACTCCACTAAGTCTGCTGTAGATCTAGCTGACGGCTTTACATTTGCTACTAGCGCTGTTGAGGCTGGTGGTTCCATTGCTTTAACCACAACTGCTGACTCGATCATTGCCGGTGATAAATTAGCTGTTTCTAAGGCTCTTACTGGTACAGCTACCAACGTCAACATCGAGGCCACTACTCTGACCTTAGGTGACGAGACCGTTGCCGGTTCTACTGGTACTGATTTTGGCTTTAAGAGCGCTACTACTCAGTCCTTAAACCTCGTCCAATCTGGCTCTGGTTCTTTCGTCTTAAAGAATGCTATCAACCTTAAGGCTGCTACCCAAGAAGTCGACAACATCTACACTGAGAAGTCTGACGACAAGATCGAGATTGCTGGCAACGGCGGTAACATCGCTAACCTCGATCTGATTCTAAATGGCGGTGACGATGGTGCCTTAACCATTGCCGCTGGTCACTTCACTGGTAATGTGGATGTTGAGCTCAAGAGTGGCGCATTAACTGTTGGTGGTCAAGCTGCTGGCTCCGATTACGCAGGTATTGATGCTAGCTTAACCTTTGCAGCTGGTACTACCCTAACCTTAAATAACGCAGATGACAGTGGCCAAGGCGGTAACAACACCATCACCGTTCAAGGCAATGGTGATGCAGATCCAGTATGGGCTACTGGCCTTACTCGTACTGCTTCCAGCACCTTAGACTTACGTCAGGCCACTATTACCTTCGCTAGCGATGCTCCTAACGCTTCTGGTACTTATGACAAGCTGACTACCTTTGACGTTCAAAGCGGCGGCAAGCTCTTAGTCACTGAAGACCAGATGAACTATCTGCTCAACAAAATCCACGATCCACGTGCAAGTGCAGTCAGTGGTGCTGGCTTTGTGCTCGCTGGTAACGGCGCTGTGATTGTTGACGGTGACTTAGAGGTTTCCGTAACCAATTTAACATCTGGTGCTTCTGCTACTGCCGACGATACCATCTACTTCAACAATGGCGGTGTCTTACAGGCTGACAGCTTAACCATCAATGAAGGTTCTATCAATGATCTTGATACTTCTACAGCAAATGGCTTAAACATCGGCAGCGGCGATTTAGTGGCTGAGACTATTGCTCTCAACAACAACCACTTAGTCTCTGCTAACGGCGGTGTTCAAGAGAACTTCACTGTCAAGGATGGCGACTTAGAAGTAGGCTCGTCTTTAACCTCCGTTAACTCTAACGTCGTCTTAGGTGATGGTACCTCTGGTGCTTCCCTGAAATTAGGTTATATCCGCAATAACTACGATCAGTACGGCATTGCTTTACCAGAGACCGAAGAGAACGCTTACACTCTGTCTGCTAAGACTGGTACTGTGCTGCCAAACTTAGTGCTGAACGGTGCTGCCACTGATCCTAACAAGTCTGCATTAACCGTTGAGTACGGTGATTGGACTATCCAAGACCTGACCGCTAGCGGAGCTAATATCAAAGTTGGTAGTGCATCTCCAGCACACGACATCGACGGTAACGCTTACACTACCATCCTCACTGGTCAGGACTTAACCCTGAACGGTGGCGTAGATATGCATGTCTATGACAACGCCACTGCTAAATTTGAGACCTTAGCCTTAAATGGCGGTAATGTTACCGTTCACAACACCACCCTCACCATCGATGGTAAGTATGTGGCTCCTGTCGAGGATAACCCTGCTACCACTGATGATGAGACTGTGGCAGAGTCTTGGGGCTTAAGCGCTACTACCGGCTCTAAAGTTGAAGTAGAAGGCCGTGAAGGTAAGCTGATCTTAGGTGCTGATGCTGTTAAGGGTATTTCTACCACCAAGAATGCCGATGGCGTCTATGTATACAACAAAAAGAACACTGCTCAAAATGCCTTTGTGACTTTAACTGACTGGGCTACTTTAAGCTTAGGCTTAGACAGCAGCGTTACCTTTGATAAGACCAGCTTACAAGAGCTGCGCAAAGACTTTATCTCTGGTAATACAGGCAATGTCCTAACTCAAGGCTTTATCAACATCGGCGAAGCTCAGATTGCTGGTATCAATACCTCTACTGGTACCATCAGCTGGAATGGCCAGAATGGAGCTCCAGGTCTTAAGGACTACTCGGACATCATTGCTGACATCCTGCAAAACGGCTTAACCAGCGCTACCTTAATTGACGTTACGGCTGGTGATACGGTGCAAGCTAATGTGGGTAACATCTTAGCTGACGGCTCCACCCCAATCGTTAAGTTAGGTGATACCACCTTACATCAGGCTAATGCTGACGGTAACTTCATTGCCAATGAGAATGGTACCGAGGTTGACGCCATTGTTACCCAAGGTGCTCACTTCGCTGTCTATAATGGCGGCAAGCTCAATGATGTGACCTTACAAGGCGGTACTTCTACCAGCACCACTGAGTTTGCAGTCATTGCCTCTGCTACCGAGGGTGCAGAAGAGACAGAGACCACCATTAAGAGTGTGACCTCTGCTACTGCCAATACCAGCTTCAATGTTGCCGGTAAGACCACTGTCACTGGAAATGTTGATGTCGGTGAGGTTGTTCTCTCCAAGGACTTAACCGTCAATGGTAAGACCTACATCTCCGAAGGTCTGAACTCTGATGAGGATGCTAGCGGTAACTTAGTCACCACTGGTACCTTAACCACCAATGACACTCTTGAAGTCTTAGGTGGTGCCGACTTCGCAGGTAATATCGTAGCCAACAGCACTGCTACCTTTGGTGCTGCCGATGGCTCTGACATTGACTCGCTTGGTCACCAGCACGAGTACTACTTCACTGGCAATAACACCTTCAAGAACGTCAACCTCTACAACGGCGCCGAGTTCGATAAGGGTGTTACCACTGCTGAGACCATGACCATTGGTGATGGCATGGAGATCTATGGTGGCGCTAGCGTTAAGGCTAACGTCTTACAGTTCACCACTGCTGCTGCCACCGCTGACAACAAGTGGATCTCTGTAGGTGAGCCAGCCGGTGAGGATAAGGCCACTGGTGAGAAGTGGGAGAGCTCTAACGGTTACCTGACTGTGGGGCGTTTAGACTTAGCTGGCAATACCTTAGTTACCGATCCTGATTGGAGCAAGCCAGCTTCGATCGTGGCCATTGGTCAATTAGGTTCCGCTACTGCTGTTACCTCAGCTTTAGGCAATGACGCTGGTACCTTAGATGGTTCCTTAGTTGCTCTGCAAAACTCCATCTTAGCTATCGGTGTGACTGACTCTACTGAGACTGACGGCGATACCGCTATTGAGCAGATCCAGCAGACCTTTGCTACTTACCTCAATGACAAGGGTGCTCTGAGCGAAGATGGTGTGGGTGCTATTGCCTATGTGGCTAAGGCCATGGATTTAGGTGCTGACGACAAGATCGTGGTTGATGCCTCGCGTAATGCTAAGCAATACCAAGATCTGATGGACGGTACTAACACCAACCCATCCACCGCCGATACCGCATTTAAGACTGCTGTGACTAGCAACAATGCCTACATCGGTGCTAACTCAGTCTTAGCCTTTGGTAATGCTGCCCTCAACGCTACTCGCACTGATGGCACTACCACCACCGATCGTGCTGCTCTGCACTTTGATGACGATGCCGCTTCGATCTTCGGTGCAGGTGGCAAGATCGTCTTAACCGGTGGCGAGTTCAACACCATTGATGAAGTGCTGTTATTCACTGATAACGGTACTGGAGAGCACAATGGCGTCACCATTGCCGCTGACGGCCAAGACATCCGAGTTGAGTCCTTAAGTGGCCTGTACTACATGACCTTAGAGGCTGGTTCTGAGACCACTGGTGGTGAGTTAATGCTCAACCACAGCCGCTTAAACGAGGTCTTCACTTCTGCTTCGACTCCAGTGAAGAACAGCTTAGTGGCCTATGCTGAGCGTAACAACAACTGGGCTGATGGCAATGCTGAGGTAGATCGCTTAGTCGGTGACTTACGTAAGGACGTGACCTATACCCCAGCCAATGGCTTCAGAGATGCCAATGGAGCTTCTTTAGATAGCAACCGCTTTGTGGCTATTGAGCAGAAAGATGCTCAAGGTGCAGTGACCGGTTACACCGTCTACGATGAGGCCGATAACGCAGTTCTCGACTACACCGTAATGTACGATGCCTCTGGTGCTACTGCTGAGACTACTGCTCGTATGGGTGCCTATGCTGGTGTGGCTCAAGCCGCTTTAGCCGCCGGTGCTTCTACCTACGACTCTATCTCCAGCCGTATGGGTATTGGTGCTCAGTCCTCTACCATGACCTTCGCTGAGAACGGTCAAGGTGCTGGCCTGTGGCTCAACCCAATCTACAAGTCTCATGACTCTGACGGCTTCGATGCCGAGGGTGTGGACTACGGTGTAGACATGGACTTATACGGTGTGGCTTTAGGTGCTGATTACACCTTAGCTAACGGCCTGCGCTTCGGTGCTATGTTCAATGTCGGCTCCGGTGATGCTGATGGTCAAGGCGCTGGCTCTGCTGTGTCCAATGACTTCGACTACTACGGCTTTGGTGCTTTCGTGGGTTACACCATGGGTGCCCTCTCTGTAGTGGGTGATGTCAGCTACACCGCTGTGGACAACGATGTTGAAGCTAACCTGCCATTTGACAAGGTCGGCGCTTCCTTAGACAGCACTAACTTTAGCGTTGGTGTGACCGGTAAGTACGAGCTCGACTTCAATGGCCTGAGCGTGGCTCCACATGCTGGCTTACGTTACAGCTCTATCGACATCGACGACTACTCTGTTGATGGCCAAGAGACCTACGCTCACTTCAGCGCCCAGAGCATGGATGTGTTCTCCATCCCTGTGGGTGTCACCATTGCTAAGGACATCGTTGCTGGCAGCTGGACTGTTAAGCCATCCTTTGACTTAACCTTAACCGGTAACTTCGGTGACGACGAGTTCGATGGTGATGTGGAATGGGAAGGCGTATCTAACCTCGTGACCCAGACCTCCACTGAAGTCTTAGATAACTTCACCTACGGTGCAACCTTAGGTGTGGCTGCCCAGACTGGCAACTTCAGCTTAGGCTTAGGTGTTAACTACACTGGCTCGAGCAACGTCGACGAGTTCGGCGTCCAAGCTAACGCTCGCTACGTGTTCTAAAGAGCGGGAGGTTGTGCATGGAATATACTTCTGACAGTTATATTCAACGTACAGCGCCTCTTCTTCTTGTGATTCGTCCACATACTGAGCGATTACAAGCTTTGCTTAATGCTAAGTTAATAACAGAGGCCGATCTCAAGACTAACTGGAAGGAAGAGCTCGATAATTTGCCATTAAAGGGCATACCTTGGCTCTACCACTTTAGTCCGAAATGCAATCTAACCTCGATCTTGACGCACGGGTTAATGTCACGGGCATATGCTTCTGCAAGTGGTATTACCATTAGCCAATATGGTGGAAATCAAATCTCTCATGACCAATCAGATAGCTTTGGTTATACCGATTTTATTCACCTCTGCTTTTGTCAAGATCATCCGATGATGTTTCGCGTGGCTCAAGAGACTAAGCAGAATCTTGTTTTGTTTGCTATAGATCCTATCGTCATAGCTTTTAAAGGCACTCAACTTACCGATCAAAATGCAGCATCTAATGCTCATCAAACGATCTCTTCATTAGGCAGCATGCCTAGTGAGGTAATTGAGGCTACAAAACAGCGCTATGTTTCAAGAAGCAGCGGTATTTTCGGATATCACCAAGCTGAAGTTATGGTGAAACAATACATTCCACCATTCCTTATCGCAGACTACATGGAAGTCAAATACTTTGCTACTCCTGTAAGTATATCTTCTGTGCCATCTGCTGTTGGTGATGCCAGTGCTGCCGGAGCTACTAGTACTGAAACAAAACAACCCGAGGATGCGGATAAGTCCTAACCGACAACTTCGGTGACGACGATAGTGATGGCAATGTGCACTGGGCAGGCGTGGAGAACCTCAGCACCAACGATCTTCTGAGGTGCTCGACAACTTCACCTACGGTGCAACCTTAGGTGTGGCTGCCAAAACTGGCAACTTCAGCTTAGATGTCAACTACACCGGCCCGAGCAACGTTGACGAATTTGGCGTCCAAGCCAATGCTCGCTTTGTGTGCAAAGCACTCACTATTGAGAATAAGCATAGGTGCATGTCTTCCTTTACTAAGACTGCACCTAAACCTGCGTCACAGCAGTGTTTCGACACTACTGTGGCGTTTTCAATAAGGAAACCAGCTAATGCTTGCTTTTAACCAAAAGGAAGCCAAAGTCCGTTGCGAATGCGGCGAGGAGATCACGGCCCCGACTCAAGACTTTGAGCTCGAAACCGAGTGCTATGAGCATGGCTCTGAGGGTATGGGCGTCGATACCGTTTACACGTTTAGCTATGAGTTCACCTGCCCTAAGTGTGGAAGAGATATCACTATCACTGTTTCGGCAGATGAGTACCCTGAGGGTGTTTGCAACTATAGCGACCCATCCATCTCTGAGGGAGCCGAATTTATTGGAGAGGCTCCAAGTGTAGCGGTGGATCATACTCCTCCTGAGGATGAGCGTTAAACAGCCCATTGACTTCAGCTAGCTGATGCTGAGCTGACTCAGTTACACACTGTGCAGGAGCAGTGACAACTTCCACAGCACCGAGTAAAACGCTGAGATAGCAGCCACAGCGGCAGCACTTAACGTAACCTCAGCTTTGAAACAGCTGGCAACCAATGGCAGAGCATAAGCTCAACCAAGCCTTGATCTGTCTTCTTCCATTAACCAGACGGAAATTGAAAAATGGACAATCTGCAAACCCACATTCGTAACTACAAACTCACTGAAAACAAGCTCAGCAAGCTCTTCTCTGAATTTTTTGTAGGTGATCAGTACTTAGATCAACCAAATCCATCTTACTCACCACTAATTCACGAGATCGTTCCTTGCATCGAGAGCCTTGCCAAAGACCTCCACAAAGAATTAGCTCCTCAATTTCCTAACCTGCCTAAATTTAAGCCAAGAGAGTCATTCGACTACAAAGCTTTGGCTTTCTTGGACAAAGCCTTGGGACTATCCCAAAAGCAGGTCAAAATTACCTCTGATCTTGTGGTTCTTTCTGACGACAAGCGTCTGATAACACCACTTAAGGGTGCTCATGAAAAAGACAAGTCTCTACATCCTCTCTGGAGCGCAACCTACCAGAGCTACAAGCATGATCAAGCCAACACTCAAAATCTAGATCCGACCTCTACCACTGCTCCAGATAGCAAGGCAGATATCCTGCCTACTGCACAAGCAGTAATTGAAGCTGCCGGAGCTAACTTCTTGCTGCTCACTGTCGCAAAAAGTTTGCCTCTTACCCGCGAAGTACCTTACAACAAATGCGACTTTAAGTTTGACTCTAACATTTTTACGGCAACCTACGCTCGTCCTCTCTTTAGCCGCTTCTTAGGCCCAATGAGCAAAGATTGCCTCAAATTTTTTCCAAACTGGGAACAAAATCTTTTTGTAGTTAAGGATCCAGAGCGCTATATCTCACACTTACGCGCAAAGATCAAAGAAAATAATCAACAAATTAAAGACGCTATTTTAAGTAATATCGGCTTTCTTTCCTTCTTCAGCAACCTTACCGAAGATCTAAAGTGCAGCCCAATTGAGATGATCTTACAGTTGTACGCGCAAGAGACTAAAGATCCAGTCCAAAAAGAGTGGGTTCGACGCGTCCAAGATCTAAGTTTCTCCATCCATACTAGCTATTACATTAGTTGGGCAAATCATTACAGCGATCAACTAAGACTCTTTGGTTTTGCTCCTGTAGTAGCCCTCAATTATCAGGATGACGATCATCTCTATGACTACGAGAAGTTGAGCCAAGACAATCCTGACTCAAAATAACAGTCACCCGCAATAGGATGCTGTTATAGCGGCATTGCCTGATAAGGCAATAACCACCTAGGGCGGTTAGCGTAAATCTATCTGCCCTAAAACGCCAAAGGCTCGTGGTTGCCTGTGAACATGGGCCTTTGCTTTCATTGAGCTATCTGGTTAGCCCCAGCGCGCGTAACTGGTACATAGTACGGGCTAGGACAGCGTAAGCAGCACGGCCAGTTTGAAGCTGCTCCCTGTCCTTATTTCCCTCTCGGTGCACCTGTTATGCCCTAAGGCTTACTCCACTAGCCTCAATGTAACCGTGCTGTAAGTATATTTGGCCATTGGTCTTTGAAGCTGCATAAAGCACTGACAGCACTCCATTGAGCCGGTCGGTAGATTCCAAACATGATGCTTTGGGTCATACCAACCACCACGCTGCTACAGCACACACGGTTTGAACCATAAGTCGGAATTTTTTGTTCCTACTTTCAAGCTTACAGGACAGCTGGAAGCCTGATTATATCAGGCTTCTCCCTTAAGCTTTATTGGATCAACATCCTAACTGTGGTTCCCCAACTACCAACTTGCCACCCTAATACCAAAACGGCCTTAATTTGGCCAAGGAGACAGTATGACTGCTAATAATTTCCAAAACAATCAGGCCTCTCAAGGCAAGCCTTCAACCCCAGAAGCCACTGCTGAGAAGACCGTAGATTTACACGACCGCTGCGGCAACAATGCCCAAAACCAGCAGGCCTCTCAAGACAATCCTTCAACCCCAGCGGCCACTGCTGAGAAAACCGTAAATTTAAACGACTTCTGCGATTACTACGCCTACTGCTCAGAAGAAGATACTCCTGAGAAACCTCACTATGTTCCCGAGCAAGAGTTTAACCGAGTCGAAGAGAAAATGAGATCATTAAATGATTACAGCGACGATGACGAGGACGAAACTGCTCTAAAGTATGATACAGCAGCAGCTTTTTTCTTAGCTGAAAATGCGCAAAAGCAGGCCTTTTCCAGCGCCACACAAAATAAGCCTGATCCACTTTCAGCCCCTGCCAGCTCTTCAGAATTAGCTAATCACCCAGCTGAAGATACCGCTGAAGAAGCTAAACTTGTCTCTGCTCCGGAAAAGACAGGGGCGCAGGCATTTTGGGTACAACCAATCTCTTTTCAAGATCTACCTGTCCCCCAAGAAGATAAGCGTAGTCTTACAAAACATCGCGCAGAAAATAACAGCAGAGTAACCCGATCTCGTGGCCAGACTATTGTCAACGCCCAAAGTGGTAGTACTGTAAATGTTGTAGTTAATCCTACCATTATCATTCACAAGGACAAAGAGCCCGAATAGGCCATGTGAGGTCATGGCATAGAACAGACGGTTGTAAAGCTCTCCCATACTTCACTCTGCAAGCTACAAATCGACTTGCAGCCGAAAAGTACAGGAACCCCCTTGGTTATTGAGCCGCTCTTGTGGGAGAGCTTTTCAATGTAGGCGAAGATTGCCACCGTTGATGGTGAGGACATTATCGCTATTGCCGACTACGATGCCGACAGAATGAACTTCTTCTCCATCCCTGTGGGTATTACCTTCACTAAGAGGCTCACTGGTGCCGCTTGGACGGTCAAGCCTTCATTAGACCTGACCTTAATCAGCCACTTCGGTGATGACAAGAACAAGGGCACCGTACACTGAGCTGGAGCAAAGAATCTCAGTAGCAACGTATCCTCTGAGATGATCGACAACTACACCTATGGTACACCTTTAGGTGTGGCTGCCCAGACCAACAACTTCAGCACCAGCCATAGCAACGTCGACGAGTTCGGTGGTCATACCAACGCTCGCTTCATCTTCTAAACCTAAGCTGCTTAAGTTAGTTCTTAAGCCCTGATCTCAATGCAGGTGAGCTACCGCTAGTGCTACAAAAGTTTGCCTGACAGTATCCATAATTAATTTTAGGTGGTATAACTACCAACAGCAAGGTCACACCACCTTAAGGGGACATATCCATGAAAAATCTGCAAAATCACACTCGTAACTACAAGCTCGTAGAAAGCAAGCTCAACAAGCTATTCTCGGTGTTTTTTGTAAGCGATCAGTCCTTAGATCAACCAAGTCCATATAACTCAATACAACTCCACGAGATCGTTCCTTGCATTGAAAACATTGCTACAGGCCTCCATAAAGAACTATCTCCTCAGTTTCCTAAATTGCCACAATTTGAGGCTGAAGAACCATGTGCTTTTGCTGCTTTTGCATTCTTAGACAAGGCCTTGGGACTATCCAACAAGCAGGTCAAAATTACCTCTGATCTTGTAGTTCTTTCTGACGACAAGCGTCTGATAACACCATTTAAGGGGATCAACGAACAAGACAAGGCTCTACGTCCACTCTGGAGCCTAGCCTGCACGAGCAACAAGAATGATTTAGCTAACACTCAAAACTTGAGTTCTGCATCCGTCCCTACACCAAATGGCAAAGCGGATCCGCTAAATAATGTACAAGCATTAATTGAAGCTGCTGGAGCTGCCTTCTTGCTGCTCGCTGTCGCAAAAAGTTTGCCTCTTAACCGCGAAGTGCCTTACAACCAATGCGACTTTAAGTTTGGCTCTGACATTTTTACAGCAACCTACACTCGTCCTCTCTTTAACAACTTCTTCGGTACAATGAGCAAAAATTGCCTTCAATTTGGCCCAAACTGGGAACAGCAGCTTTTCGTGGTTAAGGATCCAGAGCGCTATATCGCATACTTACGTGCAAAGACTAAAGAAAATAATCAGCAATTTAAAAATGCTATTTCAAGCAATAGCGACTTTACATCCTTCTTCAACAACCTTACCGAAGATCGAAAGCGCTTTCCAATTGAACTGCTCTTACACTTGTACGGGCAAGAGACTAAGGATCCGATCCAAAAAGAGTGGAGTAGACGCGTCAAAGATCTAAGCTTCTCCGTTCAGATTAACTATGTCACTGCTTGGGCAGGTAATCACAGCGATCAACTAAAACGCTTAGGCTTTGATCCTGTAGTAACACTCAATTATCAGGATGCCGATCATCTCTACGACTACGAGAAGTTGAGCCAAGACTCTTCTTCCTCAAAATAACAGTCACCTGTAACAAGATGCTGTTATGTTAAAGGCATTGCTTGATAAGGCAATAACCACACAATTACAATGGCGATTTAAAGTGCTATGTATCACCAAGGTATATTCTAACTAAGTCGCCTGCTAATTTTTATTAGTTATCATCAGATGACTATAATTATAAATCAATATCCTTAATATGAAGGAGATAACCAATGCTAGCAGAAAAACTGCCATTTTATCAACGTGAAATGCGTATTATTGAGGAGCAACTCCATAAAATTTGTGTAGACAACTGCATCACTGATGCTTCCTTTGAATTGCCTAATCTGTCGTATGGTAAGTTCTTATTATCAACTGTTCCTTCTATTGAAGATATCGCTAAGGAGCTACATCAAGAACTCGCCCCTCAATTCCCTTATCTTGCTGCCTTTAAAAGAAGGGAAAAATTTGATTACGACAGTTTAAAGTTCCTAGATAAGGCCTTAAATCTTGGTTCAAAGCAGATCAAAATCGAATCAGATCTAGTTATTTTAAACACCGAAAACAGAACTTTATCTCCACTGTTGAATGCTTATAACAATAACAACAACAACAACAACAACAACCAGAAAAAGCAGCAGCAGCAGCAACAGCAACAGCAACAGCAACAACAGCAGCAGCAACAACAACAACAGCAAAGACCTAGCTGGTTAGATGTCTATCAAAACTCCAAGCACGAATATAGCAGCGCTTTCCAAACTACAATCCAATCCGTTGCTAATGATAAAAATAGCACTACTACAGCTATCAATAATAAAAGCATTCCTACTGCCAAAACAGTTCTGGAGGCTGCTGGAGCTTATTTCTTGCTTTTTAGTGTAGCTAAATCATTACCTTTAAATAAGCACGTCCCTTATGGGGATTTTGATCCAAAATTTGGCTCAAACATCTTCACAACAACATCTACACGGCCAACTTTCGCCTCTTTTATAGGCAATCTGGACAATTCTTCTTTAAAGATGGATCCTAAATGGCAAAAATCGTTATTTATTGTTAAAGATCCTATTGATTATATTATTACTTTACGTGATAAAGTCACCAACCGTTTAAACCAAGAAATGCAAGAATTGCGAGACAATAGTGATTACCTCGCCTTTTACGACAAGCTCTCAAAGAATCAAAAGAATACCACTCTTGGAGATATTATCTCACAATATGATGCTAAAGTCAGCAGTGATGGTAAATTGAATAATCGTATCATTAATTTAATTTTACAGTCAAGTTTGGAAAATACAGATATCACAATCAAGCGATTAAACGAATCAGAGCCTATAGTGGTTCTTAACACCTACAAGGAAAACGATCCGATTTACGACTACGACCAAATTAACAACTCCTAAGAGCTGCTTGACAGACAAGGCTTAACGTCGAACCGCCTGTCCTAAGCAGCTCTCAAACGCCAAAGGCCTGTGCTCGTGGTTGCCTGCGAGCATGGGCCTTTGCTGTTATATGGCTATCTTGGTAGCTCCAGCGCGCGTAGCTGGTGCATAGTACGCGGGCTAAGACACCTAAAGTAGCACGGCTGTTTGAGACTGCTCTCGGCCCTTATTTCTCTCCTGTGCACCTGTCACCAGCACTCCTCGGGCACAATACAGCGCACCAACAGTACGACACGATAGGATTTAGGCTCCAGTCTTGTCGTGCTTACCGTTGCCGCCATTACTGCCGTAGCCATAGCGGCTATGACTCACATAATACCTGTGGAACTACTATCTAACATAACGCGAGAGCATGCCCTAAGCTACTCTTATTGCCCAAAGCGCAGGGCTCAAAGCAAGCGTACCTTCATCTCAGGCTAAGCAGAGCCATGGGCAAAGATCACCGATTAGGTAGATTCCTGAAATAGTGATACCCTTGCAAACAATAGCCTTGTTTGATGCCATTAGGTGGCATCACTCCCTCATGTAGGCAGAGGTTAAGAAGGCTTTTCGACCGGCCAGAGCTAAGCTTTGTTTTATCAGGCTTGCTAAGCAGCCAAAACGCTTGTTTTGCCCTTGCACCAGATCTACATGGTAGGCTCTATACTCGCTACTCGCTCTCACAATTAATCTCACTGCTTTATAGGCAGATGTTAGTGTATTTCAATATAATATAACGATAATACATTTTAAGCACTTGTTTTACAACAAGTATTATTGCTGTATTACTTATAATATTACCTTAACAGGAAACATCTTATGTTAGCTGATAAAATACCATTATATCAGCGAGAAATGCTGGTTATGGAGGAAAAACTCCATCAGATTTGTGTAGGCAACTACATCACTGACAATTACTTAGATTTTCCTAATCCAGCATATTGTAATTTCTTGCTATCAACAGTTCCTGTAATTGAAAACCTTGCTAAGGATCTTCATCAGGAGCTCGCTACCCAATTCCCTAATCTTGCTGCCTTTAAAGAGAAGGAAAAGTTTGATTACGACAGCTTAAAGTTTCTAGATAATGCTTTAAATCTTGCTCCAAAGCAGATCCAAATCGCATCCAATCTAGTTGTCTTAAGCTCTGCAAACAGAACTTTATATCCACTCTTGAATGCTTATAGCAAAGATCAAGGCGAAAGACCTAACTGGATATTATCGTATCAAAGCTTTAAGCACGAATATAGCAGCGTCTACCAAGCTATAACTCAATCCATGAGTGAAAATAATAGCTTCAATGTTCCTGATATTATTTACTCTCGCATCCCAACTGCAAGAACAGTACTAGAGACCGCTAGCGCTTATTTCTTGCTCTTCTGTGTAGCTAAATCATTACCTTTAGAGGAACATATACCATATGGAGATTTTGATCCAAAGTTTGGCTCAAAGATCTTCACAGCAACGTTTACTCGGCCACTTTTTTCCTCTTTTACAGTAACTCTAGATAACTCTAACTTACAAAAAGTTACTAAGTGGCAAGAATCGTTATTTATTGTTAAAGACCCTGATGGTTATATCATCTCTTTACACAATAAATTCACCACCGGTTTTAACCAAATCAAGCAAGAAATGCTAGAAACCCCTGATTTTCTGGCATTTTGCGCAAAATTACCAGATACTCAAAATAGCAATTATTTTGAATATCTTGCATATAAATACGGCGAAGCTACTGGCAATACCCAATGGTATAGTCGCATCACCAGCTTGAGCTCCCAACTGTACAGTGCGTACCTTTCTAATTGGATGGGTCAAGATATCGCCTTCATGCGGGCAAATAAGAGTGAGCCTGTAGTAGTTCTCAACACCTACAAGGAAAACGATCCGATCTACGACTACTACAAGATCAACAACTCCTAAGAGCTGCTGGGCAGCTTCACATCGCGCTGCCCTAAAACGCCAAAGGCCTGTGCTCGTGGTTGGGTTCTTGAGAGAGTCTGTGGGAGTACGAATTAAGCTATAGCTTCTAACTCTTTCTTGAGTAGTGTTGCTATCAGCTCTTCACCAAAGATAGTGATAGCTGGATGCGGACTGACTCCCACAGACTCTCTCAAGAACCCGTGGTTGCCTGCGAACATGGGCTTTTGCTTTCTTAGAGGGCTATCTGGAGAGCCCCAGTGGCCACTGGCACGCTATAGCGTGCCCACGCGCTGCCAATGCCGTAACAGCCGCTGGCAGCTATGAGGTAAGCCACGCTGCGCAAACAGGCCTATCCTGCATGCCTATACGGCATAAGGTGAGCCTCCTCTTAGTCCTCGGAGTAGTATGGGAATGGTAGCAGCTCCTTGGCTTTGATTTTGCGATTCTGCCCCTCAACCGAGATGATTACCTCACACTCAGGCATGTACTCGTACATGATCTGACGGCAGTTACCGCAAGGCGGTATGATTTGAGCGCCGTCCTTGCCCATCACTGCAACCACTGTCTCAAACTCCCTTTCGCCTTGAGTTATGGCAGTACCGATGGCAATTTGCTCTGCGCAAGCGCCATGGATGGAGTACACATTAACGCCTGCGTATATTTTCCCGCTTTTGCATCGCACAGCAGCTCCTACGGTGTGATTGTCGTGGATAGCGTCGTAATTGCGCTGAATGGCCTTTTGCGCTGCTTCGATCACCTCATAATCGCTGTCAGTCAAAGGTTGCATGGCTACATCCTTGGTCATAACGGTTAATTCCTAAAATTGCAGGGCAGACAAGGCCTAACATCAAGCTATAGGCCCTAAAAACGCCAAAGGCCTGTGCTCGCAGTTGTCCGCGAACATGGGCCTTTGTTTGTCTCTGGCTGTCTAGTGTAAAACTGCATAAATACGTAACAAAAAGTATTGGGCTTTCAGAGTGGCAAAAGGAAGACC